>NZ_JABFDP010000023.1:0-172255 GCF_013179005.1 Bradyrhizobium denitrificans
GATCACCGCGGAAGCGGTGAAGGCCAACATGAAGGCGTAGCGCATCGGGCGTGCACTGCTTGATCTGGGAGCCGCCGGAGGCCGTCTCCGGCGGTTCTTGTTTGTCGGCACCGCCGATGAATACTGCGAAAATCGGCCGATGCTCTTAACGTCCCGCTTACCGGAAAGCAGACAGCTTGAACGAACCGGTTAAGCCGCGACGAACCCGCATCCGGATAGGGTGCATGCGCAGCAAACCGCAGGGGCGAGCACGTATGAGCGCGACAGCCAAGCAGACCGCGACCGAGACCGCGACCAGGCGTCATCTCCTGCTCGCCTCCGATCGCGGCGACCAGAGCAGCGAGCTGGCGCGCATCCTGCGCTCGGTGGGCGATGTCGAAATGATGGCGACCACGGAGATTCCGGAAAATCCCGGCAACCGCTTCTCCGGCGTGATCGTCGACATCAATCTGCGCTCGCCGGAAAGCGTGCAGCGCGTGCGCAAGAAGCTTGCGTCGCGCGCCTATAGCGAGGTGCCGCGCCTGTTCGTGCTGGCCGAGGCGCTGCACCATGCCACGATGCAGGCCTGGGCGCTCGGCGCCACCGATACGATCGCACGCCCGTTCAGCCCGGCCGACGTGCTGCAGCGGATCCGCTCGGCTCTGCCCGCCGATGACGGTTATGACGAGACCGATCGCGGCAAGCTGCTCAATCGCGGCGTCGAGGCCGCGCAGGCGGTGATGGTCAAGATGTTCGAGAAGCTGCCGGACGGCGTCGCGCTGACCATGGCGGACATCGTCGCCGCCGAGAGCAAGATCCTGAAGGCCATCAAGCACTCCTCGCTGCGCGAGTGGCTGACCATCGTCGGCTGCCACCACAACGACACCTATCGGCATTGCTTGTACGTGACCGGCTTTGCGGTCGGCTTCTCGATCCATCTCGGGATGCGCGAGGAAGACCAGCGCCGCCTGGTGCGCGCAGCGCTGCTGCACGATGTCGGCAAGGCGTTCATTCCGGTCGCCGTGCTCGACAAGCAGGGCAAGCTGACTGCCGAGGAGATCGCCATCCTGCGCCAGCATCCGCGTCGCGGCTATGAGGCGCTCGCACGGCAGGGCGGCTTCCCGCCGGAGATGCTGGACGTGATCCTGCATCATCACGAATTCCTCGACGGCTCCGGCTATCCCGATGCTCTGCACAATGAGCAGATCAGCGACATCGTGCGCCTGACCACCATCGTCGACGTCTATGCCGCGCTGATCGAGAACCGGGCCTATCGGCCGGCCTTCTCGCATGCGCGCGCGTTCTCGATCATGGAGAGTATGGGGTCGAAGCTCGACCAGCAGCTGCTGCAGGCGTTCCGTCCCGTCGCCATGGGCGCCCACTGACCGGATCGCGCCGCGCGCATCCGTTGACCCTCTCCGCAGCCGCTGGACGCAAGTGCGGCCGGCGCGCGGTCCGTTACTCTTGCCGCAATAAAGACAATAGGCGGGAGAGACGGGATGGGCGCAGCCGCATCGGCCGACGAAGCGATTCCCCAGGACATCGCGGCCGCGCTGGTCGATCCGGCGTGCTACGCCGATCACCGCATCCATGATGCCTATCGCTGGCTGCGCGCCAACAATCCGCTCGGCCGCGCGCAGCTCGACGCGTTCGATCCGTTCTGGGTGGTGACGCGGCATGCCGACATTCTCGCGATCAGCCGCCAGAACGACCTGTTCCACAACGCGGACCGCGCCACGACTCTGACCAACAAGGCCGTGCTGGAGCGCGTCCACAAGATCACCGGCCAGCCCAATCTGGTGCGCTCGCTGGTGCAGATGGATGCGCCGGATCATCCGAAATATCGCGCGCTGACGCAGGGCTGGTTCATGCCCGCCAATATCGCCAAGTTCGAGCCGCGCATCCGCGAGATCGCCCGGGCCACGGTCGATCGCATGGCCGCGAAGGCCGCGGCCAATGGGGGCGTCTGCGATTTCGTCGCCGATGTCGCGCTCGGCTATCCCCTGCACGTCATCATGGAGATTCTGGGTGTGCCCGAGGCGGATGAGCCGCGCATGCTCAAGCTGACGCAGGAGTTGTTCGGTCCGCAGGACCCGGACACGGCACGGGTGCGCGAGGCGCTGTCGGCCGAGGTGTTCGCGGCGATGCTGCAGGCCGTCGTGGCCGACTTCGCCGCCTATTTCCAGCGCATCACCGAAGACCGCCGGGCCCATCCCCGCGACGATCTCGCCACCGTCATCGCCAATGCCAAGATCAACGGCGAGGACATGCCGCTGCATGACCGCACCAGCTACTACATGATCGTTGCGACCGCAGGCCATGACACGACCTCGTCATCGACGGCCGGCGCGATCTGGGCGCTGGCCGAGGACCCCGCGCAGTTCGCGCGTGTCAAGGCCGATCCCGAGCTGATCCCGGGGCTGGTCGACGAAGCGATCCGCTGGATGACGCCGGTCAAGCATTTCATGCGCAGCGCCACCGCGGACACCGAGCTCGGCGGCCGGCGGATCGCCAAGGGCGACTGGCTGATGCTGTGCTACGCGTCCGGCAATCGCGACGAGGCCGTGTTCGAGGAGGCCGACAGGTTCCGCTGCGACCGCCGGCCGAACCGGCACGTGGCCTTCGGCTATGGCGCGCATCTATGCCTGGGGCAGCACCTCGCCAAGCTCGAGATGCGCATCCTGTTCGAGGAGATGCTGCCGCGCCTGAGCGCGCTGTCGCTGGCCGGTCCGGTGAAGATGACCCAGGCCACCTTCGTCAACGGACCGAAGACGTTGCCGATCCGTGTGACGATGGCCTGAGGCCGCGCTCAGTCGAGCAGCTTGCGCAACTCGGCTTTCGCGACCTTCTCAAGTGTCGAGCGCGGCAGTTCGTCGACCAGCCTGACCTCGCGCGGCACCTTGAAGTCGGCGAGTCCCGCGCGGCAGGCCGCCAGCACCGTTTCAGGCAATTGGTCGCGCGGAATGCCATCCTGCGCGATCACGAACGCGACCGGCACCTCGTCGAGCATCGGGTGCTTCTTGGCGACCACAGCAGTCTCGCGCACGCCTGGCACCGTGATGATCACCTGCTCGATCTCGGACGCCGCGACATTCTCGCCGCCGACCTTGAGCATGTCCTTGGTGCGGTCGCCGAACTTGATGAAGCCGTTCTCCAAACGTGTGACCCGATCCCCGGTGAGGAAGAAGCCGTCGGCATCGAAGCTCGTCCGCGTCGCCTCCGCGTTGTAGAGATACTCTGCAAACAGCGACAGTCCGGGAACGCCCTTGATGGCGAGGTTGCCGGTGCCGCCGACATCCGTCGGCCGGCCGTCATCGTCGGTGATGCGGATGGTGTATTCCGGCGCGGCGCGGCCGATCGACATCGGCGTGTTCGGCTGGTCGATGTCGCCGACAATGCCGTGGGTGATGGTCTCGGTCATGCCCCACCAGCCGATGATCTTGATGCCGAACTTGGCGAACGCCATAGGCTCGGACATCGCGGTGCCCCAGAGCCGGAATTTGTGATCCCTCGGCACCTCCTGGTCGAGCAGGGCCTTCATGCAGAACGGGATCGTCGAGGTCCAGGTGCAGCCATGCTCCAGCGCCACGGGCCAGAACCGGCTGGCCGAAAAGCGCGGCTGGATCACGCAGCTGGCACCGACCCACAGGCTCGCGAGCATCGAATAGGCCAGCGCATTGGTGTGGAACAGCGGCAGATAGGTCTGGTGTACGTCGTGCTGATGCAGGTCCTGATGCACGGCGTTGACCTTGGCGCCCCACAGCGCATTGGCATGCGTCCACAGCACCGCCTTGGGCCGCGATGTCGTGCCTGACGTGTATTGCACGCTGCAGGGGGCGAAGGGATCGACCGGCCGCCGCGGCCGGTCGGCGCTGTCGGCGAACAGCGTTTCGAAACGGTCGCCTACGCCGACGGCGGCCGTTTCCGGCTGCCCCGGATCATGCGAGATCACCGCAAGCCAGCGGATGCCGCGGCAATGCGCCGAGACCATCTCGGCATAGGCTGGCTGGGTGATCGCGGCCACGGCGCGGCAATGCTCGGCGAAATAGCTCATCTCCGCGGCGGCGGAGCGCGTGTTGGTGGTCACGGCAAGCGCGCCAAGCTCGACACAAGCGAACCAGGCGAGCATCGCCTCGACGCAATTGTCGAGATGGATCAGCACGGCATCGCCTGGCTTCACACCGCGCTTGACCAGGCCGGCGGCCAATGCGCCGACCCGTTCATGAAACGCGCTGTAGCTCCAATGGCGCGCCGGGGCATCGAACGGCGCCCAGATCAGGAAGGGATGGTCACGCCGGGTCTCGCTGCGCAGCTTGAGCAGCCACGGCACGTCCATGCCGTCGAACGGCGTCACCGTGCCCCGCGCCATGCTGATTCCGTTCATCTGTCCTCCCGGTCATTGATATGCGGGCACTGCCGGCCGCTTGATGTGGTCTTGCAGGCTCTTTTGCCATTCCGCGCCTCTGCAATCAAATCGGGATTGAACCCGCCTTTCGTCGCGCGCGACCAATGGCGCGGCAAAATGCGCCCGGAGGTTTGCATGCTGACCTGGCCACGACCATGGCGGTTGCCCGATGCTCGCTATTTCCAGATCGCGGCATTGGCGACACTGCAGGCGGTCAATTTCGCGATCATCGATTTCGGGGCGCGTCCTGTGGCAAGCCTGATCGCCGTTGCGACGGCGCTGCTCACACAGGCCGTCGGCTGCCGCCTCTCCGGTGTGCCGTTCGATGCCAAGTCGCCCTTGATCACCGGGCTGTCGCTCAGCCTGCTGCTGCGCGCCGATGCGCTGTGGCTGCATGCCGCCGCGGCCCTGATCGCGATCGGCTCGAAATTCGTGCTCCGCGTCGACGGCAAGCACGTCTTCAATCCCGCCGGCTTTGCCATCGTGGTGCTGCTGTTCACGACGCGCGGCGTGTGGATCTCGCCGGGCCAATGGGGCGCCGAGATCTGGTTCGCAACCCTGGCCGGCTTGTTCGCGATTCTGGTGCTCAGTGCCTCGCACCGTGTCGATATCGCGATCTATTTCTTCGCCAGCCACGCCGCACTGCTGCTGCTGCGTGCCGCCTGGCTCGGCGATCCCATCGCTATTCCGCTGCACCAGTTGCAGAGCGGTTCACTGCTGATCTTCACCTTCTTCATGATCTCCGACCCGCGCACAACGCCGGATTCGCGCGTGGGCCGCCTGCTTTTCGCGGTCACGGTGGCCGTGGCCGCGCACTATCTGGCTTTCGTTCTGCAGATGCGTCCGGCGCTCTATGTCGCGCTGATCGCGCTGTCGCCGCTCACGCTCGTGCTCGACCGGCTCGTGCCGGCCGCGCGCTTTTCCTGGCGTCCTTCCGTTCCGAAAGGAGTTTCGACATGACCCTGCGCATCGACAAGATCTTCCGGACTTGTGTCGCCACGGCTGCGATCCTGGCCCACGCGGCCGTGGTCCCGGCCAATGCCTTCTGCGGCTTCTACGTCGCGCAGGCGGATGCCAAGCTGTTCAACAAATCCTCGAAGGTGGTGCTGGCCCGGGATGGTGAACAGACCTCGATCACCATGGCCAGTGACTTCGAGGGCGACGTGAAGGAGTTTGCGGTCGTCGTCCCCGTGCCGACCTTCATCGAACGCAAGCAGATCGGCGTGGTCGAACCGAAGACGATCGACCATCTCGACAGCTATACCGCGCCGCGGCTGGTGGAGTATCACGATGAGGATCCGTGCCATCCGATCATGTACCGCATGGCTCCTGGCGCTCCGATGCCGTCCGCGGTTGCAAGAGGCGAGGCATCCCTGTCCCGCCAATACGGCGTCACCATCGAGGCGAGCTACGACGTCGCCGAATACGACGTGCTGATCCTGTCGGCGCAGGAGAGCGACGGCCTGACGCGCTGGCTGACCGACAATGATTATCGCATTCCGCAAGGTGCGGAGGCCGTGCTCGGCAGCTACATCAGGCAGGGCATGCGGTTCTTCGTCGCCAAGGTCAATGTCGAGCGCATGAAGGCGGTCGGCAACGGCACCCTGCGTCCCCTGCAGGTGCGCTACCAGAGCGCCAAGTTCATGGTGCCGCTGCGGCTCGGCACGGTCAATGCCGCAGGGCCGCAGGATCTCATCATCTACGCACTCACCAGGAGCGGCCGCATCGAAGCCGCCAACTACCGCACCGTGAAGATCCCCACCGACATCGACGTTCCGCTCTACGTCAAGAACGAGTTCGGCCCGTTCTACAAGGCGGTGTTCGAGCGCGCCGTGGCGCGCGAGAACATGCAGGCGGTGTTCGTCGAATATGCCTGGGACATGGGATGGTGCGATCCCTGTGCCGCCGATCCCATGAGCAACAAGGAACTGGCCGAGCTCGGGGCGCGCTGGATCGGCAGCAGCGACGACACGGCGTTCAGCGCCGTGCGCCGCGGCGGCGGCTCCGATGCCTTCGTGACCCGGCTGCACGTCCGCTACGACGCCAAGACGTTTCCCGAGGACATCGTGTTCACGGAGACCAGGGACCGCAGCAACTTCCAGGGGCGCTACGTGCAGCATCATCCGTGGCGCGGCGAGGCCAAATGCGACGCGGCCAGGTCCTATCAGGACAGACTTACCGCGCGCTTCGCCAAGGAGGCGACCGATCTCGCCGCATTGACCGGCTGGCCGCGCAGCGAGATCGTCGCCAAGATGGCGCAGAGCGGCGAGGGCGAATTGAAGTGACGCGCAGCCCTCGGGCTCAGTCCTGGTACGACGAGATTTCGATCAGGCTGCCGTCGGGATCGCGACAATAGACCGAGCGCAGGGTGCCGCGGGCTCCCTGCCGGGCGATCGGGCCCTCCTCGATGGCGATGCCCAGCGCGTCCAGATGGGCGACGACCTCCTCGGGAGTGCTGGTGGTCAAAAAGCAAAGATCGTCACTGCCGGCCATCACGTGATCGGCGGTGAACCAGTCCACCTTGTCCGCGTCCTTCGGTCGCACGTTGATCTTCTGGCTGCCGAAATGCAGCGACGTGCGCTTGGCCCGGCCAGGGCCCGGATCGGACACCTGCAGTGTCATGCCCAGGACTTTCTGATACCAGGCGGTCGTGCGCTCCACATCGGCGACATTGATGACCAGATGGTCGAGTGCGTCGATCTTGACCGGCATGGCCTGCTCCTCCCCTGGTGACACGTCGAACTCGCCGTCGTCGCGGGAGTCTGTTACACCATTCTTCGGCGGTCCGCGAATGGCCGCTCAACGATAAACGTCGAGGAAACGCATGATTTCACGTCGCCGCGCATTAGGCCTGCTCGCTTCCGCCGTCCCATCCGTCGCTGCCGTACGCTTCGCATCGGCCGCGGAATATCCGGCCCGCCCGGTGCGCTTCGTGGTGGGTTATCCGCCGGGCGGGGCGACCGATATCCTGGCGCGGCTGATCGGACAGCGCCTGTCCGAGACGCTTGGTCAGCAATTCGTGGTCGAGAACAAGCCGGGGGCCGGCAACAATATCGGAACCGAGTCGGTGGTGAATGCGGCCGCCGACGGCTATACGGTGCTGCTGGTCAACCCGGCGAACTACATCAATGCCAGCCTCTACACGAACCTGAAGTTCAACTTCGTGCGCGACATCGCGCCGGTCGCCTCGTTCAATCGCGTGCCCAACGTGATGACCGTCAACAACGATATCAAGGCCAAGACCGTCGCCGAATTCATCGCCTATCTCAAGGAAAACCCGGGCAAGGTGAACATGGCGTCGTCCGGCAACGGCACCTCGGTGCATCTGTCCGGCGAGATGTTCATGGCCATGACCGGCACCAAGATGCAGCATGTGCCGTATCGTGGTGCGGCGCCGGCCATCACCGACATGCTCGGCGGCCAGGTCCAGGTCATCTTCGACAACATGCCGTCGATCATCCAGCATATCCGCTCAGGCTCGCTGCGCGCCCTCGGCGTCACCACCCAGGAGCGCTCGGCGCAATTGCCCGACGTGCAGGCGATTGCCGAAACCGTGCCGGGCTACGAGGCGAGCGCCTTGTTTGGAATGGGCGCGCCGAAGAATACGCCGAAAGAGATCATCGAGAAGCTGAACAAGCAGGTGAACGTCGTTCTCGCCGAGCCCGAGATCAAGAAGAAGCTGGTCGATCTCGGCGGAGAGCCGTTGATCCAATCGCCCGATCAGTTCGGGGCGCAGATCGTTGCCGAAACCGACAAATGGAAAAAGGTCGTCGAGTTCGCCGGCCTGAAGCTTGACTGACGCGACGGGAAGCTGGCTCGAAACATGGCGTGCCGCATGCGCGACACGTCATCGCCTTGTTTGACGACGCGCTCCGCCGATTTGTCGTTTTTTAACCATGCCGATGTGTTGCAACCTGCTCGCCTCAGGAGGAACAGATCATGCGCAAGGTGATGATGATGGCGGCCGGCCTCGTCGGCGTTGCATTGGTCAGCGGCGGCGGTGCCGCACCGGCCTTTGCCGGCCACGATTATCCCTGGTGTGTGCAGGGCAGGGGCGTCGGCTATCCCGGCGAATGCTCCTACGAAACCTTCGAGCAATGCCGCGCTAGCGCCTCGGGACGCAGCGCCGGTTGCGGCATCAATCCGCGCGTCGCGTTCGATCCCGCGCGCCGTGGCCCCTCCGTCTATGTCGACATGCCGCCGCCGCGCCGTGTCCACCGCTATAATTATTACTGAGGTTCCGAATGCTGTGCGACGGGATGATTCCCGGCGGTCGGCCGTGACGACGGGCTTGCCTCAACTTTGCGGTCATGTATACTTTGTATTGCAAAGTTAATCGCGCCGGCCACGGCTTCAGGTGAGACATGCGCGACCTCGACAAGGCGCTGGCGGATATCATCGCGATCCGCAGCCAACTGGCAGCAGGCACCGCGTTTCGCGGCTACGGGCCGGCGACGATGGCCGCCACGGCGGTGGTGGCGCTCGCCACGGCCGCGATTCAGCAAGTGGTGTTGCGCGACCCGGCCGCGGATCCACTGCTGTTCCTGCTCGGCTGGGCGGCGGCTGCCTGCATTTCGCTGTCCATGATCTGGGTGGAGATGCGCGCGCGCTCGCGCCGCCATCATTCCGGCCTCGCCGACGCGATGATCCATCAGGCGGTCGAACAGTTTCTGCCCGCTGGCATCGCCGGGGTGCTGCTGGCCGTGTTGTTGTGGAAGTTCGCGCCCGAGGCGCTGTGGATGCTTCCCGGCCTGTGGCAGATCCTGACATCGCTCGGCGTGTTCGCCTCGGTGCGCTCGCTCCCGCGCACGGTCGCGCTGGCCGGCGCGTTCTATTTCCTGGCCGGCTTTGCGGTGTTGCTGCTCGGCAGCGTGAGCCACGCGTTGTCGCCCTGGACCATGGGCCTGCCCTTTGCGGTCGGACAGGCGCTCATGGCCGGCATTCTCTATTTTGCGACCGGAGATTCCGATGTCGAAGACTGACGGCGGTGCGCCGTTTTCCTATGACGGCCTTGATCGTGTCATCCATGAGAAGGCGCGACTCGGCCTGCTGACGTCGCTGATGGCGCATCCGAAGGGCCTCGCCTTCGCCGATCTCAAGCAATTGTGCGGGCTGACCGACGGCAATCTTTCGCGTCATCTGCAGGTCCTGCAGGAGGCCGGCCTCGTCGAGGTCACCAAGGGGTATGAGGGCAACCGTCCGCACACCACGTGCCGGCTGACCAAAGCAGGCCGGCGCCGTTTCCTGGACTACCTTGCGGTGCTCGAAAGGCTCGTTCGCGATGCGGCGGCTGCGGCCGGCAAGGAGCCTTCGCCATCCTCGGTCGGGTTCGTCCCGGGCCGCGCCTGAATCTCTCATTTGCGTTTTTTTTGACCTGGAGCTTTGCAATGCAAAGTCGGCTGCAACTCAAATCGCCTGCTGTGGTGGACGGCCTTCACGTTGGCATCATCATGGACGGCAATGGCCGGTGGGCGACACGCCAAGGGCTGTCCCGGCTGCGCGGACACGAAGCCGGCGTCGAGGCGATCCGCCGTGTCGTCGAGGCCGCCCCGGATCAGGGCGTCGGCACGCTGACGCTCTATGCGTTCTCCAGCGACAATTGGCGGCGACCCCGGACGGAGGTCATGGGTCTGATGGCGCTGCTGCGGGTCTATCTCGCCAGCGAGGTCGAATCGCTGGTGCGCAACGGCGTCCGTCTGTCCGTGATCGGCCGTCGCGACCGCCTGCCCGGCGGCATTGCCGATGCCATCGGCCGCGCCGAAGCGGCCACGCGCGACGGCACCACCCTCCATCTGCGTATCGCCGTCGACTATTCGGCGCGCGACGCGATCCTGCATGCCGCGGCAAAGGCGCGTGACGTCGATGCGCTCACGCGGGAGGCCTTCTCCGATCTCGTCACCGGCGAAGCCGGCCTGCGGGATGTCGACCTGATCATCCGGACCTCCGGCGAACAAAGGTTGTCGGATTTCCTGCTCTGGGAAGGCGCCTATGCCGAGCTGCACTTCACCCAGCGGATGTGGCCCGATTTCGATGCCGAGGATCTCGCCCAGGCGCTGACCTCGTTCCGGGGCCGCGAGCGCCGGTTCGGGGGTCTCGACGCGGTGCCGCTTGCGCCCGCGCCGACTCTTTGATTGCGCGCGAGAGCGCAATCCACAATCTTTCCGCGCATCGGGGAATCATCTACCGCTGGTCCCGCGAGCGCAGAGAATCCGAGATGAAGCACAAGCCGCGGCGGCCCGTCGGCAAATCTCCGGGCAAACCCGGGTCGTCCCATTCCCAGACGACGGCTGATGCCCTGTGCGCTGCCGCCGTGCGGCTGCTGCGAGCTGGCGACCTGGTGCAGGCGGAGGACTCCTGCCGTCGCGCGCTCAGCCTCGATGCCGGCTCCGTCGATGCGCTTCGCGCGATGGGCCAGGTCTGTCTCGCGCTCAAGCGCTTCGATGATGCGATCGAATGGTTCGCTCGGGCGATCAGGCTGGACATCTCCGCACCGGAGTCCCTGATCGGTCTTGCCGAGGCGCTGCGGTCGGCCGGCCGGCTCGACGACGCCATCAAGGCGTATGATCGTGCGCTGCAGCTGCGGCCGGATGCGCAGGACTGCTGGGACGCGCTCGGCGAGCTGCTGCAGCGGACTGGCCGGCATGCCGAGGCGGCGCTGGCCTGCGATCGCCTGTTGCAGCTCGCGCCCGATCGCGCAACGACGTGGTTTCGTCTCGGCGAGGTGCTCGAAGCTCAGGACCGCCGTGACGAGGCGGCCCTGGCGTTCGATCAGGTGCTGAAAGCCACGCCCGATCATGTCGACGCCGCCAACAAGGCCGGCGCGGTTCATTTCGATGCCGGACGCTATGACGAGGCGATCGCGCGGTTCGACCGGTCGCTCGCCGTCCGTCCGGACCAGGCCGGCGTGCTCTGCCTCAAGGCCATCGCGCTGCGGCGGCTGCGCCGCTACCAGGATGCGCAGCCCTGCGGGCAGCGCGCGCATGTGCTGGCACCGCATGATCCCGACATCGCCAACAGCTATGGCTGCATCCTGCAGAATCTCGGCCGGCACGACGAGGCCGTCGCCGTGTTCGACAAGGCCATCGCGCTGCGGCCGCAGACCGCGGAGTTCTATAATCACCGCGGCACCTCGCTGGCCGAGCTGCATCGCTTTGATGAGGCGTTCGCGAGCTTCGATCGCGCCGTGGCGCTGAAGCCGGATCTTGCCGATGCGCATTGGAACGCCGCGTTGTTCCGGCTGCTGACCGGCGATTTCGCTCGCGGCTGGGCCGCGCGCGAATGGGGGCGCCAATGCCGCGCGGTCGGCTTCGTCGAGCGCAGCTTCGACGTGCCGCTGTGGCTGGCTGACGCGCCGCTCGCGGGGAAGACGATCCTGCTGCATAGCGACGAGGGGCTGGGCGACACGATCCAGTTCGCGCGCTACGCCACGCTGGTCGCCGCGCAGGGCGCGCGCGTCGTGCTCGAGGTCGACGCGGTGCTGCAGCCGCTGTTGTCGGGGCTGAATGGCGTGGCCCAATGTCTTGCCCGCGGCATCGATGCCGTGCCTGCGATCGACTATCATTGCCCGTTGTCGAGCCTTCCGCTCGCGTTTGCGACCGGCCTGGACACCATCCCGGCCGTGCCGCGCTATCTGCCGCCTGCACCGGCAGAGCGGCTGGCGGCGTGGGAGCAACGGCTCGGCCGGCACGACAAACTCCGGGTCGGCTTGGTGTGGTCCGGCAATCCCGCCCATCTCAACGACCACAATCGCTCGATGCCGCTGGCCACGTTGGAGCCGTTGCTGGACCGCGATGTGCGCTTCATCAGCCTGCAGAAGGAGCCGCGCCCGCACGACAAGGTGCAGCTCGAGCGGCGTAGCGACATTCTCGATCTCACCGCCGAGATCCGCGATTTCGTCGACACATCCGCGCTGATCGACAGCCTCGACCTCGTCATCACCGTCGACACCAGCGTTGCGCATCTCGCCGGCGCGCTCGGCAAGCCGACCTGGATCATGCTGCCCTATACGCCGGACTATCGCTGGCTGCTCGGGCGGGACGACAGTCCCTGGTATCCGAACGTACGGCTGTTCCGCCAGGACGCGCGCCGCGACTATGTCGATGTCGTCGCCCGGATCGCTGAGGCGCTTGTGGCGCAGGCCGCAGGCTTCACCCCCGAATAGATCCGGCGGTCAGTTCGTCCGCAGCCCGATCGAGATCTCGTGGACGCGCCGCGTCAGCTCGGCGACGCTGCGCCATCCGGTCTTCTCCCGTGTTCGTTTCAGATGGGTGTAGACCGTGGTGACTCTGACGCCGCGCCGCGCGGCGTATTCGACGGCCGTCATGCCGGTGCTCAACGCGCAGGCGAGCTCCGCTTCCGCTCTGGTCAGGCCATGGAGCTCCTGGAGCATGCGTGCAGCAACACTCTCCCGCAAGGGGTCGTGCACCAGCATGATCACGGCGGCGTCGGAGCCGTCGGCGCGCAGCCGCGGATGCCGCAACGCGCGCAGCGAGACGGTGCAGGGCGGCAGCCCGTCGGCGCGCGCGGCCACAAAGTCGGTGACCGCGTCTGTCTCAGCACGTTCGCTGGCGCGCGCCGCCGTGGCGAATGCGCGCGCATAGCGGCTGCGGAGATCTGCGGAGCTGAAGTGAATTCCGCGCTTGTCGACCCGGAACAATCCGCTCTCGGCCGAGATCGCCTGCAGGCTCGGATTGAGGTACACGGTCTCGCCCTTGGCGCCGAGCAAGGCGACGCCATCCTTCAGAAGATCGAGCGCGCCCGTCGTGGCACCGCGGCCATAGGCGGCGGCAAGCCGGCTCCGCATCCGGTAAGCGCGCTGCAAATGAGGCGCCAGGCGCTGCATCAATTTGATCTCGGCCGCACTCACATGACCCTGCGCCGCTGTCCTCTGCACGGTGAAGGCGACGAGACTTTGCGGCGATTGCTCCAGCACCACCGAGAGGAAATAACGAAGCCCGGCGCGCGGCAGGAACTCGGCATAGAACGGATCGCGGTTCATGGCACGCTCATCCATGACCTGATAGTCCCAGCACAGTCCGCCTTGCTGCTGGCTCAGCGCCACCGGCAGGCGCGGATTGCGTGGCGCGAAATGCGCGAGATAGTCGTCGCCTTCGGCCGATGCGACGCCGCTGCTCTGAAACGTCACCGGCCGGCGTGCCGCCTTGTCGATCACTTCGAGGGTCGCGCCTTCGGCGCCCATCAAGATCTTGACCGACTCCAATGCGGACTCGATTCCGTCCGGCTCCGTAAAGCCGTGATAGATGGCGTCAAGCGCCTGCGCATAGAGTTCGCTCCGCACGGTGACCTCGCTGCGCTGGCCCAGGCCAGCCGTGCCGGCCTGAACGGTCAACCCTGTCGCGATGAGTTCATTCCCTTCATGGGTCGCCAGGGAGCGCGCGAGGTTCAACGAATCCCGATCGCGGCACGCGGAGCGATGGCCAGGCTTGTCCAGGTCATCCGTTGTGAGGCCCCGGATGCGATCCGTGCCTCGGAGCCTCCAGCTTGCGCCCGGCTATTCTGTCATCGTCTCGCCGGAACCGCCGAATTCGCGCGGAAAATCCTTCAATTTCGGCAAGCCATCGCGCACCGGCAATACGGTCTCCGCGTAGTTGACGTGCACCGCCGGCTGAAATTCCAGCTCCGGCAGCGTCGCCGCGAACACGTCGATCAGTCCGAGCGGCGGATGCGTGGTCATGAGATGGCCGCCGCATTTGGCGCAATATTGCCGCTGGCTCAGCGGCGTCTTCTGGAACATCGAGAGATGTGTAATCCCGGACGTGATTCTGACAGCTTCCGGCTTCCAAAGGCTGAAAGCGTTGACCGGTCCGCCGGACCATGACCGGCAGGAGCGGCAGTGGCAATAGCCCATCGCTTCGGGCGCGCCGGACACTTCGATTTCGACCGTTCCGCAAAAGCATCGTCCAGACAGCATCATCCTCGTCCTCATCAGTTGTGAGACGGGCGAACGGCATCATTCCAGGGCGGATGCGTCTTGGGCCGCAACGACCATCATCAGGGTTCGCACGACCGCACGTGATCCAGTTCACATTCGACGCTCGTGTCACGTGAGCCGTCCCCTGATCGGAGGACGCCCGTTGCATCGCCTCGGCGCTATCGATCCCCGCATGGCATTTCAGTGCAAAGGTCGGGGGTGATTGCATGTCAGACCTCAATTCTCGCATTGTCGAATTCTCGACCGACCATGTTCCGGAGCATGAGCGGGCGGCGCTCTGGCGCGAGCACTACGGTCAGGTGATGCTGCGCGTCGATTTCGAGCCCGCGCCGCAGGTCGTCTTCAAGGCGCGCAATCGCGCGATGACATTGCCCGGCCTGCAGCTGTTCGATGCCTGGGCCACTCCGGCGCGGGTCTCGCGATCCGGCTGCTACCTGGCCCACGGCGCCGACAACGTCATTCTCGCGATCAATCGCAACGGCGTCGCCTTCGTGGCATCGGGGAACGAGAGCTGCGAGTTGCGCGAAGGGCAGGCCGTCCTCCTGAGCGGTGCCGATCCGTGCGCGTTCCATCGCGCAAGCCCCGGCCGATCGTTCACGCTGCTTGTTCCACGCATGGCGATCGAAGCCGCCGATGTCAGCGTCGAGGACGCCATCATGCGGCCGATTCCAGCCGACCGGGGCGCGCTGCAGTTGCTCGACCATTATGCGAGCTGGCTGATGAGCAGCGGGGACGCAATCGAGACCCAGCTGCTCAATCTCTCGATACGTCATGTGCAGGATCTGCTGGCCTTGGCGATCGGTCCGACGGCTGATCTGGGCGACACGATGCGTGCGAGAGGCTTGCGCGCCGCGCGGCTGAAGCTCGCCAAGGCCTTCATCCTTGCCAACAGTGCCCGTCACGATCTCTCGATCGTCGTCGTGGCGGACAAGCTGAATGTGACGCCGCGCTATGTGCAGCGCCTGTTCGAGATCGACGGCACCACCTTCTCCGCCTTCCTCTCCGGGGTCCGGCTGACCAATGCGCATCGCATGCTGTGCGATCCCGCCTGTCGTTCGCTGGCGATCGCGAGCATCGCCTATGACGTCGGCTTCGGTGACCTGTCGCATTTCAATCGCTCGTTCCGCCGCCAATACGGGCTGACGCCGCGCGAGGTCCGCGGCGATCGCGTCTGCGGCCGTGCCCTTCGTTTGAACGCATGCTCTGGCGGAGCCGTCGAATGACCTCCAAGACGATCGCGTTGAAAATTCTCGACAGTATCTTCATTGCAGCCAGCACCTTTCTTCTGCTGCTGGTCGCGGGTCTGCCGGCCGAGTGGATCATGGCTCTGCTCGACATGTCGCTGCGCGAATTCCAGGCATTTGCGCTGTTCGTCATCTTTGGCAGCCTGATCCTGATCCATGCGATCGCGACCTCGGACTCCGCGCCCTAACTCAAACGTGATCACGATCGCTGCGGCTGGACCGCAGCGGCGCGATCGCTGTTGAGCTGTATCAATGGAGTTCCCTTCGGCTGTGGCAAACGAAGCGCCTGCTCCGGGAAAGAGAGGCGTTGGTGCATGGATCAGCAGGAAACCGAGAAAGTGGCCGATCTGGCGCCGCTGAACCGGCCGCCGGCTAAGCCGCTGGCATCGGCGCATGGCGCCGCATTGCCGGTGGTCGCGGCCCATGCGGTCCCGCCGAAACGAAGATGGTGGCCACTTCTCGTGCTGATGATTGTGATCGGTGGCGCTGGAGGTGCCGGTTATGTCTGGTGGCAGCGTCTACATCCGCCGCTGCCGATCGGCATCAGCATGAGCAACGGCCGGATCGAGGCCGACGAAATCGACATCGCCACCAAATATGCCGGACGTGTCGCCGAGCTGCGCGCCGATATCGGCGACCTCGTCGAGGCTGGCCAGATTGTCGCACGGATGGACACCAGGGAGCTGCAGCAATCGCTGTCGAAGGCGGGAGCCCAGGCCGAGCAGGCGCAGCACGTGGTGGATCAGGCGCGCGCCAATCTCGTCCAATTGCAGACCCAGAAGACGCTGGCCGAGCAGGAGATGGAGCGCACCCGCAGCCTGCTGCAGAACGGCTGGACGACCAAGGAACTGGCCGATCAGCGCCAGCAGGCGCTCGGCGCCGCCACCGCCGGCCTTGCCGGTGCGCAGGCCAAGGTGGCGGAAGCGGAGCGGGCGCTCGAAGCGGTCCGTCACGACGTCGCGCTCTACACGGTTCAGATCGCCGACAATTCCCTGATCGCGCCGAAGGCCGGCCGCATCCAATATCGCCTCGCCAATATCGGCGAAGTGCTCGGCGCCGGGGGCAAGGTCTTCACCATGCTCGACGTCAATTATGTCTATATGGACGTGTTCCTGCCGACCGAGGAGGTCGGCAAGATCAAGGTCGGCAGCGAGGCGCGTATCGTGCTCGATGCCTATCCTGATCGTCCCATTCCGGCCAAAGTGTCGTTCGTCGCAAGCCAGGCGCAGTTTACGCCGAAGACCGTCGAGACCCGCAGCGAACGCGACAAGCTGATGTTCCGCATCCGCGTCCGCGTCGATCAGGACAGGCTGGCCGCGCATGCTGATGCCGTGCGAAGCGGGTTGCCCGGCGTCGCGTATGTCAAGTGGAACGCTGACCTGGCGTGGCCGGCGCGCCTGCAAGCCGCGCCATGACCTCTGGCGAAAGCCCGGTCGCGGTCGTCAGAGAGGTCTCGCAGCGCTACCGGGATGTCGTGGCGCTCGATAACGTCTCGATCGCGATTCCCGCGGGATACGTGGTCGGACTGATCGGACCGGACGGCGTCGGCAAATCCTCGCTGCTGTCGATCCTGGCCGGCGCGCGGGCGATCCAGAGCGGCCAGGCGGTCGTGCTCGGCGCCGACATGGCCGACCGGCGCGCGCGCGAACAGGTCTGCCCGCGCATCGCCTACATGCCGCAGGGGCTCGGCAAGAATCTCTATCCTGATCTGAGCGTGCGTGAGAACATCGCGTTCTTCGCCCGTCTGTTCGGCCAGACCAGAGCCGAGCGCGACTGGCGCATCGCCGAGCTGATGGAGGCGACGGCGTTGTCCGACTTCGCCGACCGGCCGGCGAAAAAGCTCTCCGGCGGCATGAAGCAGAAGCTCGGCCTGTGCTGCTCGCTGATCCACGATCCGGACTTCCTGATCCTGGATGAGCCCACCACCGGGGTCGATCCGCTGTCGCGGCGCCAGTTCTGGGATCTGATCGACCGGCTGCGCGCGCGCAGCGCCACCGGCATGAGTGTCATCGTCGCCACCGCCTATATGGAGGAGGCCGAGCGGTTCGACTGGCTGATCGCGATGAATGAGGGGCGCATTCTGGCGACCGGTACGCCGGCCGAGCTCAAGGCGCAGACCGGTGGAGGCTCGATCGAGGCGGCCTTCGTCGCGCTGCTGCCGCAGCGGCCGGATGGTCGCTCCGCCGACATGCCGGAGAAATCCGAGCTCGATGGCAGTCAGGAGACGGTCATCGTCGCGCGCGACCTGACCTGCCGGTTCGCCGACTTCACCGCCGTCGACGGCGTGAACTTCCAGATCCGCAAAGGCGAGATCTTCGGCTTCGTCGGATCGAATGGCTGCGGCAAGACCACGACGATGAAGATGCTGACCGGGCTGCTGCCCCCGAGCGCCGGCGAGGCGCTGATTTTCGGCCGCTCGATGGAGGCCGGCAATCATGAATCGCGCAGCCGCGTCGGCTACATGTCGCAGGCCTTCTCGCTGTATGGCGAGCTCACCGTGCGGCAGAACCTGGTGCTGCATGCGCGGCTGTTTCATCTGCCGTCGGCGGAGGCCGAGCGGCGGATCGCGGAACTGATCGACCGCTGCGATCTGACCGAGCACATCGACGGTCTCGCCGCGGACCTCCCGCTCGGCATCCGCCAGCGGCTCTCGCTCGCGGTGGCGATCGTCCACAAGCCGGACCTGCTGATCCTCGACGAGCCGACATCGGGCGTCGACCCCGTCGCGCGCAATGAATTCTGGCGGCTCCTGATCGAATTGTCGCGCCAGGACGCCATGACGATCTTCGTCTCCACGCATTTCATGAACGAGGCAGCCCGGTGCGACCGCCTGTCGCTGATGCATGAGGGGCGCGTGCTGGCAACGGACACGCCCGACGGCTTGATCCGGGCCAAGGGCGTGCAGACGCTCGAGCAGGCGTTCATCGCCTTTCTCGAACAGGACGCCGGCGTTGCCGACCCGCCGGTCACATTGACGCAAGCGAAGGCGGATCCTGATCCGATCGATCGCCCCCGGGATGGCCAGCGCCGGTCGGCCTTCAGCCTGCGGCGGCTGCTAGCCTATACGATTCGCGAAGGTCTGGAGCTGGTTCGCGATCCGATCCGGTTGATGTTCGCGTTGTTCGGAACGGCGTTCCTGATGATCGTGATCGGCTTCGGCATCTCCACCGATGTCAATAATCTCACCTTTGCCGCGCTCGATCGCGACCAGTCGCCGGAGAGCCGGGCCTATCTCGCGGAGCTGCGCGGCTCGCGCTATTTTGTCGAGAAGCCGCCGCTGGCCGACTATGCCGAGCTGGAGCGCCGCATGAAGAGCGGCGACATCAAGGCCTCGATCGAGATCCCGCCCGACTTCGGCGCTGACATCAAGCGCGGCCGGCCGGCCTTCGTGTCGGCCTGGATCGACGGCGCGATGCCGTTCCGGGCCGAGACCATCCGCGGCTATCTCGAGGGCACGCATCAGCTCTATCTCTCCGACCCCGCGGTCAAGACGACGCAGCCGCAGGCGGCCTCGCCGGTCAATGTCGAGATCCGCTTCAAGTATAATCAGGCCTTCGACAGCATCTATGCGATGGCCCCGAGCACGATCGCGCTGTTGCTGGCGCTGTTTCCGGCAATCCTGATGGCGCTCGCCGTGGTCCGCGAAAAGGAGCTCGGCTCGATCACCAATCTCTATGTCACGCCGGTGACACGGCTCGAATTCCTGCTCGGCAAGCAGCTTCCTTATGTTGCGGTCGCACTGGTCAACTTCGCCGTCATGTATGTGATGGCCATCGTCCTGTTCAGGGTTCCCCTCAAGGGCGCTTTTCTGCCGCTGCTGGTCGGCACCTTCGTCTACGTCTTCACCACCACCGGCTTCGGCATGCTGATATCGACCTTCTGCCGAACCCAGATCGCGGCGCTGTTCGGCACCGCGATCCTCACGGTGCTGCCGGCAACCCAGTTCTCGGGCATGCTGGTGCCCGTGTCGTCGCTGTCCGGCGTGGCCCGGGTGATCGGCATGGGCTTTCCGATGACCTACTATCGCCCGATCACCGTCGGCACCTTCACCAAGGGGCTCGGCTTCGCCGATGTCGGCGCCGACATCCTGGTGCTGCTCGTCTTCATTCCGGTGCTGACCGGGCTCAGCCTTCTCATGCTGCCCAAGCAGGAGCGCTGAGCCATGGTTCGCTCGCTGTCCAACATCTTCTGGCTCGGCACCAAGGAGCTGCGCAGCCTGTTCGGCGACGTCGTGCTGATCGGGCTCGTGATCTACTCGTTCACGGTGGCGGTGATCAGCCAGGCGCAGAGCAGCTCCCAGGAGCTGCACCGCGCCTCGATCGCCGTCGTCGACGAGGACAATTCCGAGCTGTCGCGCCGCATCGCAGCTGCATTCCTGCCGCCTTATTTCCAGCGCCCCATCTCCATCACCCAGCGCGAGGTCGAGCCGCTGATGAACAGCGGCCGCTTCACCTTCGTCCTCGACATTCCGCCGAATTTCCAGCGCGACGTTCTCGCCGGGCGCAAGCCGTCGGTGCAGGTCAATGTCGACGCCACGGCGATGATCCAGGCCGGGATCGGCTCGGGCTATGCGCTCCAGATCATCACGACCGAGGTGGCCTGGTTCGTCGCCCGCTCGGAGGTCCCGGTGCAGGCGCCGGTCAATCTGGTGACGCGGATCGCCTTCAATCCCAACATCACCACCGCCTGGTTCGAGGGCGTGATGGGCATCATCAACAGCGTCACCATGCTGGCCATCATCCTGGCCGGCGCGGCGCTGGTGCGCGAGCGCGAGCATGGCACGATGGATCATCTCCTGGTGATGCCGCTCTCGCCCTTCGAGATCGCGATGTCGAAGATCTGGGCCAATGCGCTGGTCATCGCGGTCGCCGTTGCAGTGGCTCTCTACGTCGTCGTGCGTTGGTATCTGCAGGTTCCGATCAACGGGTCTGTTCCGCTCTTTCTCTCCGGGACAGTGCTCTATCTGTTCTTCGCCACCGCCGTGGGTCTTTTTCTCGGCACCATCGCGCGATCGATGCCGCAACTCGGCCTGCTCTACATCCTGGTGGCGGTGCCGATGAACCTGTTGTCCGGTGCGATGACGCCGGTCGAAAGCCAGCCGGTCTGGCTCGCCACGATCATGCAGGCGTCGCCGTCGACCCACTTCGTGTCCTTCGCCCAGTCGATCCTGTATCGCGGCGCCGGGCTCGATGTGGTCTGGCCGCAATTTCTGGCGGTGGCCGGCATCGGCGCGCTGGTCCTGGCGCTCACCTTGCGCCGCTTCCGGGCGGCCATCGCTGCAGCTGGCGCGTGACGGGAAAGCCACGACGGCGATTGCCAGCGCGACAGGGTTTCCAGCGCGTAAACGCTCCGGCTCCGCCGACCCTGCGGGGCGATCGTCCAGCGCAATTTCCAGCGGATCTGGCGGCAACGCTTCTCCAACCATGCCGATCACCTGCCTGCGCCGATAACGATTTGGAAAATCGCGCTGGTGCACCGTCGGCACGTCCTGAGGGGGACGGAGAGGGGAGAGCCATCATGATGAATGGGGAAGCGGTTCTGGAAAACGTGCGGCGCTATCGCACCGTCGCCTCCTTGTATCGGCAGACCGCGGCGTTTCGGCCGCATCAGCGCGACTCGCTGCTGGCGCAGGCCGCAGAATGGGAAGGCCGCGCCGTCGCCGAGCTCGAGGCCTATTTCCTCGCGCGTCAGGCGCCGCTGCAAGCACCGGCGAACATGAACCATCATGCGCCGTCCTCCGCGCCATCGCGCTGGCACATGGCTGCGTAGCTCCCAGGCGAAAGCATTTCACTCCCGCGGCGCGCTCCGCGCCCGAGTTGTGCTGACGATGGACCCTCCGCAAACGAGAGGGGCAGGGAAGACCAGGCACCGACCGGTGCCTGTGGCCCCCGTGCGTGAAGACATGCACGGGGCAGGAACCACAGGTTCAGCCGGCAATCCCGGCCCTCCCTGCGCGATCGGCTACGGCTTATACGTGCTCTCCTCGGTGCACCGGGCTTTCTGGCCACCGTATCAGCGACGACGCATGCGTGTTGCGCTGAAGACACCAGCATCGGGGTGCCAGGACCACACGACTTCACCGTCCGCAACGAACCGTTCGTCGGCACTCCCGAAGGGACTGCAGCGATCCGTCGCGGCCATCGCTCCCCGCCTCGCGTGTCGTGACGACCGCGATACGCCCTCTGCCCGAGGCGGTCTGGGCCCAGCAGACATTAAATTCCGGAAAAACGAAAGAAGAATGTTTCCGTGCTGCCGTCTGGACAGCAGTCATGGACTTGAGCCGGAATGCAAAATCAGGGTTTTGCCGCATGCGCCTTTCGTCCTTGAAACGGCCGAGCAGACGCGCGGCAGCGCTTCGGACGGCCCGACGGGCGACTCACTTGCGCGGCAAGTACCGAAGCGGGTTGTTCGGCGGCCTCGTCGCAGGGCGTGGGTCGTTTCGCGCCGGCAAGGCTGGCGCGAGACTTGCTCAGACTGAGCCGGCCGGCGGCTCCGGCGACGCAGGGACTCGGATGAGATCGCTCGGGCGCGACCGCAGCATGTGTGCATGGGACGATTTCACCCAGTCGGCGACGGCCGCGCGGCGCTCGCTGGCGCAGGCGCGATCGGGGCAGATTCCGCCGTTCCTGATGCTGTCGGTGCCCGGAATGAGCGCGCGCGAGCATCGTCGCTGTTCCGAGCTGTGGGTGCGGGATCGCGTCGCGGCCAGCGTGCCGGAACGAACGCGGCTGAACTTCCGCTTCGACCTGGGGGTTCGCGACAAGCTTCGTGTCGGATACCTTTCAAACGACTTCCACGACCACGCGACCGCCCATCTCCTGATCGAGGCGCTCGAAGCCACTGACCGGACGCGCTGCGAGCTGCACGCCTTCTCGTTCGGGGGCAATGATCATGGCGCGATGCGCAGCCGGCTCAGCGGCGCGTTCGAGGTCTTTCACGACATCACGGCGTCCACCGACAGTGACGCCGCCTCGGCGGTTCATGCGGCGGCCATCGACATCCTGGTCGACCTCAAGGGCTTCACCCGGGGCGCGCGGACCGGGATCATGATGCTGCATCCGGCGCCGGTTCAGGTGAACTTCCTCGGCTATCCCGGCACGCTCGGCAGTGGCATCTGCGACTACATCATCACGGATCCGTTCCTGACGCCGTTGGCAGCGGCCGCCGATTACGCGGAGAGCTTTGCCTATATGCCGCATTCCTATCAGCCGCATGGCCGGGCAGCGCTCGGCCGGCTGCCGAGCCGCGCCGAGGCGGGTCTGCCGGAGACAGGCTTCGTGTTCTGCTGCTTCAACCAGGCCTACAAGTTTACGCCTTCCGTGTTCGACCTGTGGTGCCGCCTGCTCGCAGCGACCCCCGACAGCGTGCTGTGGCTGCTGGCCTCCGACCAGGCGCAGGGCAATCTGCGCGGCGAGGCGCTGCGCCGGGGCGTATCGCCGGATCGCCTGGTGTTCGCGCCGCAGATCGGCCAGAGCGAGCATCTGCGGCGGCTGCAGCTCGCCGACCTCGTGCTCGATACCGCGCCGTACGGGGCGCACACCACGGCGAGCGACGCGCTCTGGGCCGGCGTGCCGATCGTCACCTGCGCGGGCGACACGCTGGCCTCGCGGGTGGCCGGCAGCCTGCTGCATGCGGTCGGTCTTCCCGAGCTCATTGCGTCCGACGAGGCCGATTACGTCGCGGTCGCGCTGACGCTTGCGGCTGAGCCGGACCTGCTGCTGGCGGCCAAGGCCCGGCTCGCGCGCAACCGCCTGACGGCCCCGTTGTTCGATGCGGCCGCCTACGCCCGATCGCTGCACGACCTCTACGAGCAGATGTGGAACCGGCGGCGGCGCGGCGCTGGACGAGAGCCGATCTGGGCCGCGGCGGCGCCGCCAGGATCACCGCGGCCCGGCTGATCTGAGATGGGCCGCCTCCAAAGGACGGCTCACTCCGTGGCCATGCGCGCCGCGGCGAGCAGGCCGATCAGGGCGGTGAGGGCGGCGACGCTCATCGCATTGATCGACACCAGCGAAACGTAGCTGGCCTCGGCGACGCGCATCACCGGCTCGCCGAGCCGGGAATCGATCAGCAGATAACACACGAACGGGAGCGCGAGCAGCGGCAGCGATCGGATGCGTTCGTCGGGACGAAATAGCATGGCGCCGAGCAGGGCGCAGGGAATAAGAAACAGCTCGACCCCGCTCTGCGCGCCGAACAGCTTGACGCAGAACACGGTGTTTGCGGTGCCGGCCAGCACCATCAGGGCGCGGCCGGCAAACGGGTTGCGTCGCGCCAGCACAGGCACGGCGGCGAAGAACGGCGTCGTGAGCAAGGTCAGCCAGGCCGGCCACGCTGCGGCGCCGGCGATGGCATGTAGATATAGCGGATAGAATGGCTGGTTGGAGACGATGACCAGCGCCACCTTGGCGGCGATGTCGGATTGCGGATCGTCGGCTGATGCATAGGCCTGAACGGCGGCCAGCCAGCGTCCGAACAATTTACCCATTCACGCTTACCTCAGGTCTGCAGATCGTCTTGGAGCCGCGGTTTGGAAACGGGTCCGGATGCCAGCCGGATCATCCGTCGCCGGAATGGCAATCATGAGTTCAACGCGGTGCGGATCATACGCGCGAGATCGGCGCTCTGATAAGGCTTGGTGAGCAACAGCACGCCGGCATCGAGGCGGCCGTGATGGACGATCGCATTCTCCGTATAGCCTGAAGTGTAGAGCACCCTGAGATCCGGGCGTCGCCTCACCGCCTCGATCGCGAGCTGGCGGCCATTCATGCCACCGGGCATGATGATGTCGGTGAACAGCAGGTCGATGCGCGTGGCACTGTCGATGATGGCGAGCGCCTCGTCCCCCTTGCTGGCGGCCAGCGTGGTGTAGCCGAGCCGCTTGATCTGGGCGGTGACGTATTCGCGCACAAGCGAATCGTCCTCGACGATGAGGATCGTTTCGTCGCCACGCTCCATCCCCGCGGTGCTCGTCTCGGACAGCAGCAGATCGGAATCGGCGGTGGCCTGCGGCAGATACAGCTTGACGGACGTGCCATGTTCCGGCTCGCTGTAGATCTTGATATGGCCGTTGGATTGCTTGACGAAGCCGTAGACCATGCTCAACCCGAGACCGACGCCCTTGCCGACATCCTTGGTGGTGAAGAATGGCTCGAACACCTTGTCGAGCAGATTCGCCGGGATGCCCTCGCCGGTGTCGCTGACCGCGATCATCACATAATTGCCCGGGACCACTTCCGGGTTCATGCGCGCATAGGCGGCATCGAGCAGCACGTTCTTGGTTTCGAGGGTCAGCTTGCCGCCATTGGGCATCGCGTCGCGGGCGTTGAGCGCGAGGTTGAGGATCGCGGTCGACAGCTGGCTCGGATCGATCATGGCCGGCGCCGAATCGTGCGCCAGCATGGATTCGATCTCGATCTGCTCGCCCAAGGTCCGCCGCAGCAGGCGCGCGGTATCAACCACCAGGCCGTTGATGTCGACGCTGCGCGGCTGCAGCGGCTGACGACGGGCGAAGGCGAGCAGGTGCTTGGTGAGATCCGCGCCGCGGGCGGCGGCCGAGTTGATCAGGCTGGTGATCTGCACCAGCTGCGGACGGTCCTTCACGGCCTCGGCCAGGATCTCGATGGTGCCGGTGATCACGGTCAGGATGTTGTTGAAGTCGTGCGCCACGCCGCCGGTGAGCTGGCCGATCGCTTCCATCTTCTGCGCCTGCCGCACCTGGGCTTCCGTCGCCTCGATTTCCTGGAAGCGCTTGACCATGGCCTCGGCCGTGCGCCGCTGTCGCGTCTCCTCCTCGAGCTGCGCATAAGCGAGCCGCAGCTCGGCGCGCGACGGCATCGTCAGGACGCGCGGCAGCATCAGCAGCAGCGCCGCCGCGATGCCGACCGAGATGAAGGCGAGAAAGCCCTTGGTCGCGGCCTCCAGCACGTAGGCCGGGATCCAGATCGTCAGGACCTCGATCAGTCGCGTCATTCCGCAGATGCTGACGAACAGGGCAAAGGCCCAGAAAATGTAGCTGAACTGAAAATCCCGGCGCCGGTAGACGATGTAGGCGAGCACAAACGCGATCGCGAAGAAGGCGAATGAAATGAGGAGATCTGAGACCGCATTCACCCAGATCAGTTCTGGCGTCCACAGCAAGCACTCGCCGTGCGGCGTGAGCGTCGTCATCTCGAGCCATCCCCATACGTGCGATCGGTAGGTCGTGTCGTCCCCGCGACCCAGCCGGTTCCCTCAGCAGATCAGCCAATTTCCGTTCAGCACACAAGCGTGCTCAGCGCCGTCGCCGCAGATTGGTAGAGCGGCACCGCGATCAGGGTCGGCACGTTCGTCACGCGACCGAAGCGCGCCCATCAACCGCACATTGTCTGCGGCGGCTTGACGCAGTGTACCGATTGGTACATGATATCCCGAATAGTACAGAAGGAGACGATGATGGCCGCTCTTGCCCCACCTTTCACCCTGCAGACCGCCACCCAGAAGGTGCGCTTGGCGGAAGACGGCTGGAACAGCCGCGACCCCGAACGCGTGTCGCTCGTCTACACGCCGGATAGCCGTTGGCGAAACCGCGCCGAGTTCGTCAACGGCCGCGCCGAGATCGTCGCGTTTCTGACCCGCAAATGGGCGAAGGAGCTCGACTATCGGTTGATCAAGGAAATCTGGGCCTTCACCGACAATCGGATCGCAGTGCGCTTTGCCTATGAGTGGCACGACGACAGCGGTCATTGGTATCGGTCCTATGGCAACGAGAACTGGGAATTCGATGCGCACGGGTTGATGCAGCGCCGCTTCGCCAGCATCAACGATCTGCCGATCATGCAGAGCGAGCGCAAATTCCATTGGCCGCTCGGACGGCGGCCGGACGACCATCCCGGTCTGACGGAATTGGGATTGTAGATCGCGAGATCGCCGCGCCATGCGGACGCTCCATGAGCGCGCCGACGTCATCCCGCTGATCGCCGAGGTGTTTCGCGAGTTCGGCTTCGAGGGCACCTCGCTCAGCCGCATCACCGAGAAGACGGCGCTGGGCAAGGGCAGCCTGTATCACTTCTTTCCCGGCGGGAAGGAGGAGATGGCGGGCGCCGTGCTCGCGCATGTCGACGCCTGGTTCGAGCGCGAGGTCTTCGCCCCGCTGCGCGAGGATCCGCCCGATGTGGCGATCGCTCGCATGTGGCGCGCCGTCGATGATTATTTCCGCTCGGGGCGACGTGTGTGCCTGGTCGGCGCCTTTGCGCTCGACGAAACGCGAGACCGTTTCGCCGCGGTCATTGCCGGCTATTTCACGCGCTGGATCGCGGCCCTGCGCGATGCGCTGGTGCGACGCGGCTGGGAGGTGCGGGCGGCCAATGACAGCGCCGAAGAGGCCGTGCTCGGCATCCAGGGCGCGCTGGTGCTGGCGCGCGCGATGCGAGACGACGCCGTGTTCGGCCGCGCGCTGGCGCGGCTACGGGCGCGGCTCGCATGATCCGCGGCCGCCAGCGGCCCTGACCGTGGGCGCTTTGGCTTGACAGACGGATTTTCGCGCGAATATTTTAGGTTTAAAATAATTGCCCGGAATGCCGCCTGCGGCGGTACGGGTCCAATCCAGCAGCGAGGCAGACCATGAGTTCTTCGGCCAAGGTGATTCCGCGCGACTGGCTGGACTGGCCGTTTTTCGAGCCGCGTCATCGCGCGCTGTGCGAATCGCTCGACCGCTTCGTCATGTCTGGCAGCCTCGATGAGGTTGATCACAGCGATGTCGATGCCTCTTGCCGCAAGATTGTGCGGGCGCTGGGCGCGGCCGGGCTGCTCGACAGTGCGGTCGTGGCGCCCGATGCGGACGCTGCCGCCATCGACTCGCGCGCGATCTGCCTGTCGCGCGAAACGCTCGCTTATGCCGACGGCCTCGCGGACTTCGCCTTCGCCATGCAGGGGCTGGGCTCCGGCGCGATTGCGCTCGGCGGCTCGCCTGCGTTGCGCGCGCACGTTCTGCCCAAGGTGCGGGCTGGCGAATGGCTGGCCGCCTTTGCGCTGTCGGAGAAGGACGCCGGCTCCGACGTCGCCGCGATGGCCTGTGCGGCGCGGCTCGACGGCGATGATTACGTCATCGACGGCGAAAAGACCTGGATCTCGAATGGCGGCATTGCCGACGTCTACACGCTGTTCGCCCGCACCGGCGAGGCGCCGGGCGCGCGCGGCATTTCCGCCTTCGTCGTCTACCCGGATGATCCCGGCTTTTCGGTCGCCGAGCGCATCGAGGTGATCGCGCCGCATCCGCTGGCCACTCTGCGGTTGCGGAATTGCCGCATCCCCGCGAGCCGCCGCCTCGGCGCACCCGGCGGCGGCTTCAAGCTGGCGATGCAGACGCTCGACATCTTCCGTGCCTCCGTCGCCGCAGCCGCGCTCGGCTTCGGTCGCCGCGCGCTCGACGAGGCGCAGGCGCATGCGCAGACCCGGCGCATGTTCGGTGGCACGCTGTCCGACCTGCAGATGACCCAGGCCGCGTTCGGCGAGATGGCCACCGACACCGATGCTGCCGCGCTGCTGACCTATCGCGCGGCATGGCGTCGCGACGTGCAGAAGCTGCCGACCACGCGCGAGGCGGCCATGGCCAAGCTCGCAGCCACCGAAACAGCTCAACGCGTGATCGACCGCGCCGTGCAGATGTTCGGCGGACGTGGTGTGCGCAAGGGCGAGATCGTCGAGAGCCTGTATCGCGAGATTCGCGCGCTGCGCATCTATGAAGGCGCGACCGAGGTGCAGAAGCTCATCGTCGCCCGCGAATTCCAGAAAGCCCGGGCGGGGCTCGTTCGCACGTGATGCGTCGAGCTCCGGCCGTCGGTCCGCCAACGGAATAGTCCGCCGGCGCGCCCATCCGATGAGATGTCGACCGGCCCGTATTCGATCTCTCGCGTCGAACTGATAGCCATCAGCGATGCGTCGCACCGGTGAGGCGGCGTGCGACAGCGCTGCCGAATGCACGCGAGTGAGCATAGTTCGCTGTTGGATCACCCGTGGTATTCCGGGGAAGAGCGATTCTCGCCCGGAATCGCGAAGCATTTTAGCGAATCCCTAAGTTCCGCCTTCGCACGATCCCGCCGCAATGTTCGCGCTGTGAGGTGATCGTGTCCGAGTACCTGAAATCCAAAGAGGCCGTAAAACTACCGGCCGACTGCAGCATTTCAGCGATCCGCGAAGTCTATGAGATGATCCGGACCGCCCTCGCGCAGCGAGGCGAACTCGAGATCGACGGCTCCTGCGTCGATCGGGCCGACGTGACATCCATTCAGTTGCTCATCTCGACAGCCAAGACCGGACGTGAGCGGGGACAGGCCGTGGCCCTCATGGCGCCGTCGCAGGTTCTGCGCAGCGTCATTCGGCGCGCCGGCTTCCCCGGTGACGCCGAAGCCGGCCATCACTTCACGACGAAGGATGTCGGATAATGGCATGCGGCACACTCATCGTCATCGCGCCAGGCGCCAGACGCGCAGGCTCGGCCCATTCGACCGTCACTCCCTGCGTGCCGGACCACGTTCTATCAGCTCCAGCCGGCCGGTGCGCGCATGAGCAAGCCTGATTGGACGCAGGCCTTTCGCCTGGAAGCAACCGAGCTTCTCGAGACGCTGGAAGGTGCCCTGCTGGACCTTTGCGAGCGCCCCGACGATCGTGATCTCGTCGACTCCGCCTTTCGCGCCCTGCACACGATCAAAGGATCGGGCGCGATGTTCGGCTTCGAACGGGTCGCGGCCTTCACGCACGAATTCGAGACCGCTTTCGACAAGGTCCGCAAGGGCGAGATCTCGCCCACGCGCGAGCTGATCACGGTGGCCTTGTCGGCCAAGGACTATATTCGCTCGCTGATCGAGTCGCCCGACGGGACCGATGCGATCATCGGCGACGCCATCCTCGACGATCTGCGCAAATTCGTTGCGCCGGCTGAGCCGCACGAGGCGAGCGCGGTGCCGCCGCCCAGCGCGCCGCCGGTCGCTGCCGCTGCGGCCGCTGAAAGCGGCGCCGCCGCGGTCGGCTGGCGTCTTCATCTGGAGTTCGAGTCGCATATCCTGAGGAACGGCTCCAATCCGCTCAACTTCCTCGACGATCTCAGCAAGCTCGGTCCCTGCTTCGCCGTTGCTCTGACCGACGAGATCCCGCTGCTCGATGCGCTCGATCCGGAGGAGTGCTATCTCAAATGGGACGTGACCTTGCATTCGGACTGCAGCCGAGAGGTCATCGACGACATCTTCATGTTCGTCATCGACGAGATGGTGCTGTCGGTGACGCCGCTGGCGCAGTCCGAGCTGCCGGCCGCCGACCAGCATCCGACGACGGCGCCAGACGTGAACGTCTCCACCGCTCCCACCGCTCCGTCGCGGTCGCCGGCCTCGCATTCGCCTCCCTCGATTTCGTCTCCCTCGGAGCCGCGTCGCGACGAGCAGAAGCGCGGTGACGACCGCGCCACCGCGACCGTGCGTGTGCAGGCGCGGCGCCTGGACGAGATGATGGACCGCGTCGGTGAGCTCGTCATCGCCCAAGCGCGGCTCAGCCAGCTGGCCGCGACGAGTTCGGATCCATCCGTCAAGCTGATCGCCGAAGAGATCGAGCGCCTCGCCGGCAGCCTGCGGGATACGACCATGGGCGCCCGCATGGTGCCGATCGGCTCGGTCTTCGGGCGTTTCCGCCGACTGGTCCACGATCTTTCGCTGGAGCTGTCGAAGCCGGTCGACCTCGTCACCTCGGGCGAGGACACCGAGCTCGACAAGACCATGATCGAATGCCTGGCCGATCCTTTGGTGCATCTGATCCGCAACGCCATCGACCATGGCATCGAAGCGACGGCGGCACGCGCGGCCGCCGGCAAGACGGAAAAAGGGCGTATCGAGCTGCACGCCGTCCATTCCGGCGCGCAGGTTCTGGTCACGGTTCGCGACAATGGCGCGGGTCTCAACACGGCGCGCATCCGCGCCAAGGCCGAGGAGCAGGGGCTGATCGCACCCGGCGCCGAGCTGCCCGATGCCGACATCCACCAGTTCATGTTCCATCCGGGCTTCTCGACGGCCCAGACCATCTCCGCGCTCTCGGGGCGCGGCGTCGGCATGGATGTGGTTAAGCGCACGATCGAGACCATGCGCGGGTCGATCGATCTCTCGACCAGGCCGGGCGAGGGTACGACCGTCACGCTGCGGCTGCCGCTGACGCTCGCCATCATTGAGGGCCTGCTGATCCGCGTCGGCGATGCCCGCTACATCATCCCGCTGTCGGCCGTGGAAGAGTGCGTCGAGCTGACCGCCGAGGACCAGCGCGCCCGCGGCCGCCACTTCCTCAACATCCGCGGCGATCTCGTGCCCTATCTGATGCTGCGCGACATTCTGCAATCGACCGTCTCGCCCGACACCTACCAGAAGACGATCATCGTCTCGACCGGCGAGACCCGCGTCGGGCTGGTTGCCGACCAGATCATCGGGAACCATCAGACCGTGATCAAGTCGCTGTCGAAGCTGCATTCCGATGTCACGATCTTCTCCGGCGCCACCATCCTCGGCGACGGCACCGCCGCGCTGATCCTCGACGTCGCCCAGCTCGTCGGGCTCGCCCAGGCCCATGCCGACAAGCACCATCTGAACGAGGCCGCCTGATGACGGGACAAGCCGAACATGCCTCAGCCGATCACGCGCGGATCCTGCAGGTCGTGATGATCGGTCTCGGCGACGAGAAATTCGCCCTCGACGCCGCGATTGTTCGCGAGATCATCGATCCTGTTCCGGTCACGAAGGTCGCCGGGGCCAAGCCGTTCGTGCCGAGCATCATCAATGTCCGCGGCAACATCGTCCCGCTGGCTGATCTCCGGCTTCGCTTCGGCATGCCTCTGACCGACGCCTCGGCGGATACCAGGATCGTGGTGATCGAGATCCCGATCGACGATGAGCCCGTCCTGGTTGGACTGATCGCCGACAAGGTCTACGAAGTCACCGAGATCTCCCACGCCGACACGCAGCAGACGCCGCGCGTTGGCGTGAACTGGAAGCCCGAATTCATTCGATTCATCACCAAGTGGCGGGACGAGTTCGTCATCGTTCCCAACATGGAACGCATCCTCCACTAGAGCCCAAATCGAGGCAATGATGAGATTTACGATCAAGGCAAAGCTTGCCAGCGCCTTCGGTGCGATCATCGTCCTGTCGGGGGTCACCGGCGGGCTGGCCTATATGAAGCTGACGCAATTTGCGGAGACGACGTCCAGCCTCGTGCACCGTGCGGAGCGCATCGACAAGATCGGCCAGTTGCAGAACTACGTGCTCGATCAGACGCGGCAGGAGCGGGATGTCGTTGCGGCGGTCACCGAGGCCGAGGTCACGAAAATCACCGAGGAGATCAAGCGTAATCGTGCCGAGGTCAAACGGCTTCGCGACGAGGTCCATGCGACCGCGACCGAGACAGGACGGAAGCTGCTCGACAAGTTCTCGGCAGCCTATGACAAGATGGACGCGACCGAAGACGAGGTCATCAAGTTTTCGATCATGAACTCGAACAATCGCGGCTTCCAGCTGTGGACCGCGGAAGGCGTGCCGATCCTGAAGGAGTTCACCGCGGTGCTCGACGGCCTGGCGGCCGAGGCGGGCCGCGCAGCTCCGTCGATCGAGCGCAGCAACGCTCTTCTGGCTCTGGAAACCATCCGGACCCAGAGCGAGGCCGCCCAGAAGCACCTGTCGTTGTCGTACTACGTGACGAGCCTGGATGACCTCAACGCGACGATCAAGGCGCTGTTGATCGACATCGATGCGTTGCGGGCCGCCACGCAGCGCGGCAGCGCCGCGCTGAGCGCCGCCGGCCTGTCGCCCTCGGCGCTCACGGCCCAGACGGATCGTCTGGCCAAGATGTTGACCCAGGTCGGCAACATTGTGAAGGAAGGCGGCAATATTCGCGGTGGCATGCTGGCCTCGACCGATGGCAAGGCGAATGCGGATGCCGCGATCGCGACCTCGGGCGACTACATCACTTATCTGCGCAAATCCATGTCGGAGCAGGCCGCCGAGGCCGACCAGGAGGCCTCGCGCGCCAAGATGCTGATGATGGGGGCCGTCATCGTGTCGCTGCTGGTCGCGGTGGGGTCGGCGCTGTGGATCGCGCTCGGCATCAGCCGCGCGCTCGGCCGCGCCGTCGGGCTGGCCAGCGCGGTCGCCGGTGGCGATCTGACCCAGACCGCCCAAGTGTCGAGCAACGACGAAGTCGGTGATCTCGTCAATTCGTTGAATCAGATGGTCGAGAAGCTGCGCCAGATCGTCAGCGATGCGCTGACGGCCGCGGACAACGTCTCCGCCGGCAGCCAGCAGTTGTCGGCCAGCGCGGAGCAGTTGTCGCAGGGCGCCAGCGAGCAGGCGTCGTCGGCTGAAGAGGCATCCTCCTCGATGGAGGAGATGGCCGCGAATGTGAAGCAGAACGCTGAGAACGCCAGCCAGACCGAGAAGATTGCGGCGCAGTCAGCCGCGGATGCAGAGGCCAGCGGCGCTGCCGTCGGCCGTGCGGTCGAGGCGATGCAGACCATCGCCGGCAAGATCACCATCGTGCAGGAGATCGCGCGGCAGACCGACCTGCTGGCGCTCAATGCGGCGGTCGAGGCCGCACGTGCCGGAGAGCACGGTCGCGGCTTTGCAGTGGTCGCATCAGAGGTTCGTAAGCTTGCCGAGCGCAGCCAGGCCGCGGCGGCCGAAATTGGCCAGCTCTCCAGCGAGACCGTCAAGGTGGCGCAGGACGCGGGAGCAATGCTGGCGAAGCTCGTGCCCGACATCAAGAAGACTGCGGAACTGGTGCTCGAGATCACCGTAGCCTGCCGCGAGCAGGATCTCGGCTCCGCCCAGATCAATCAGGCCATTCAGCAGCTCGATCAGGTCGGGCAGCAGAACGCCGGCGCCTCGGAGCAGGTGTCCGCGACATCAGAGGAACTCGCGTCGCAGGCCGAGCAGCTGCAGTCCGCCATCGCGTTCTTCCGCATCGACTCCGCGACATCACCGCCGAGGGCGTCCCGGCCGCAGGAGGAGCCGATCGAGCGTGCGGTCGTTCAGCTGCGCAGCAAGGCATCGGCGATGGCCACGGCCGAGCGCGGCGTGCAGACGCCGGCACCGAAACCCAGGCGGGCTCGCGCCGTGCGCGTGGCCGGAGGCGGCTCGGGCTTCGCATTCAACCTCGCCAGCGGCACTGATGATCGAGATGATGAGTTCAAGCGCTTCTGAGAAATCCGGCGCAACCGTACCAACCATGACATGAGCAGAGTGAATTCCCGAGGGGGTCAAAGATGAGATTCACGGTCAAGGCGAAACTGGCGGCGTCGTTCGGCGCCGTGATCCTGCTGTCGATGATCGCAGGCGCAGTGGGCTATACGAAACTGTCCGACACGATCGCGACCACGGAGAGCATCGTCGCGGCGGCCGGCCGCATGGAAAAAGCCATGGAGCTGGAGACGACGCTGCTGCTCCAGGTCCGGGCGGAGAAGAACGCGCTGCTGACCGCGACGGATGCGGAATTCGATCGCTTCACGACCGAAAACGCGACGCTGCGCGGGACGATGAACAAGGTCAAGGATGAGATCTACGCCGGCGCGACCGAGAACGGACGCAAGCTGCTGGATCAGTTCGCCACGCAATATGCGGTGTTCAACGCCACGCAGGAAGAGACATTCAAGGTGGGCAAGGCCGATCGCGCGAAGGGCGCGGTTGCCTCGATGACGGAGGGTCGCAAATCTGTCGGGCAGGCCACGAACGCGCTCACCGACTATGTGCATTATGTCCAGGGACTGATGTCGTCGCGTGCCGAACAGGCGCGGGCGGATGGCTCCCGTGCTCAGATCCTGCTGATGAGCGTGGTCGGCGTCGCGCTCGTTCTCGGCGTCGCGGCCGCGCTGTGGATCGCCATCAACGTCAGCCGCGGCCTCAGCCGTGCCGTTGGTCTCGCCGAGGCGGTGGCGATCGGCGATCTCAGCCAGACGATCGCGCATAAGAGCAACGACGAAGTCGGCGACCTCATCACCTCGCTGAACGCCATGACATCGAACTTGAAGCAGATGGCGCACGTGGCGGACGAGATCGCCAACGGCAATCTGATCATCGAAGCCAAGCGGATGTCCGACAAGGACACGCTCGGCATGGCGCTGGAGCGGATGGTCAGCAAGCTGCGCCAGATCGTATCGGAGGCATTGACCGCGGCGCAGAACGTCTCCGCCGGAAGCCAGGAGCTCTCGGCCAGCGCGGAACAATTGTCTCAGGGCGCGACCGAGCAGGCGTCTTCGGCCGAAGAGGCATCGTCCTCGATGGAGGAAATGGCGGCCAATGTGAAGCAGAACGCGGAGAACGCCAGCCAAACCGAGAAGATCGCCGCGCAGTCCGCCAAGGATGCGGAGGCCAGCGGCACCGCCGTCGGCCGCGCCGTCGAGGCGATGCAGACCATTGCCGGCAAGATCACGATCGTGCAGGAGATCGCGCGCCAGACCGATCTGCTCGCGCTCAACGCGGCGGTCGAGGCCGCGCGTGCCGGCGAGCATGGCAAGGGTTTCGCGGTCGTCGCCTCAGAGGTCCGCAAGCTCGCCGAGCGCAGCCAAGCTGCGGCCACCGAGATCGGCCAATTGTCCACCGAGACAGTCAAGGTCGCGCAGGATGCCGGCGCGATGCTGGCGAAGCTCGTTCCCGACATCAAGAAGACTGCGGAGCTGGTGCTTGAAATCACCGTCGCCTGCCGCGAGCAGGATGTGGGTGCGGCTCAGATAAACCAGGCGATCCAGCAGCTCGACCAGGTCGGCCAGCAGAACGCCAGCGCCTCGGAGCAGGTTTCGGCCACATCGGAGGAGCTTGCGGCGCAGGCCGATCAGCTGCAATCCACCATCGCTTATTTCCGCATCGACGGGCGCACCGTGGAAAACGACGCGGACAGCTCTGCGCCGATCGATGCCGCCGTCAGCCAGCTGCGGACCAAGGCCGCCAGCATGGCTGCGGCCGACCGGGGCGCCAAGAAGCCTGTTCCAGGGCGGGCCAAACCGGCGCGGGCGGTGAAGGCCGCCGCCGCCGGCGGTGGCGGCTTCACCTTCAGCCTGGATGACGGCGAAGACGAACGCGACGCGGATTTCCGGCGTTAGTCCGGAGGGCGTGTCGGAGAGGACAGGGAACAGGACACAGCATGGCCGAGACCTCACAATATCTCACGCTTGGTCTGGCGGGAGAAACATTCGGCATCAGCATCCGTAATGTCCGCGAGATCCTCGATATGCGGCCGATCTCGCGGCTGCCCCACGCACCGCATTTCCTGCTCGGGATGATCGACGTGCGCGGCAGCGGGTATCCGATCGTCGACCTCCGGCTGAAGCTCGATTTGCCGAGCACGGCCGCGACCGAGGCGACCCGGATCATCATCCTCGATGTGCCCGTCGGCGACCGCCTGGTTGGCGTGGGCTTCGTCGCCGATTGCGTGTTCGAGGTGACCGACATCGACGAGAGCTCGGCCGAACCGGCGCCCGAGGTGGGAGGCCGCTGGAAGTCCGACTACATCGCCGGGATCGGACGCAAGGGCGACAAATTCGTCATTCTGTTCGATCTGGCCAAGCTGATGGCCCATACCAGCCTGCCTGCCGCTGCCGCCCGCGATGATCATGCCCCAGCCGCAGCTTGAGGTCCGCTGGGCGGAGACATTCGATAGCTTCGGGTCGCTGTCTGAACCGCATTTCCGTGCGCTGTCGCAGCTCATCGAAGCGCAGGTCGGCATCAAGCTTCCGCCCGCGAAGCGGTTCATGCTCGAAGGACGGCTGCAGAAGCGCGTGCGCGCGCTCGGTCTCTCCAGCATCGGCGAGTATGTCGATGCATTGTTCCACGAGGATCAGTTCGAGGACGAGTTGGTCCATCTGATCGATGTGGTCACGACCAACAAGACCGACTTCTTCCGCGAGCCGGCCCATTTCGATTTCCTGCGCCACACCGCGATTCCCGAGCTGATGAAGCTGCGGGGAGGCGCCGGTCGCGTGCACGGCCTCAAGCTCTGGAGTGCCGCAGCCTCGACCGGGATGGAAGCCTATACGATGGCCATCGTGCTCGATGACATGGTGCGCAGCGGATTGCGTGCCGAGTTCCGGATTCTCGGAACCGACATTTCGAATCCCGTGCTGCGGATGGCACAAAAGGCGATCTATGACATCGAGGCCCTGACCCCGGTGCCGGAGCCGCTGGCCAAGCGCTATTTCCTGCGCTCGCGCGATCCCTCGCGGGCCGAGTGCCGGGTGGTTCCGGAATTGCGCAGCCGCGTCAACTTCCAGCGCATGAACCTGATGGATGCGACCTATCCGGTGGATCGCGACGTCGACGTCATCTTCTGCCGCAACGTCCTGATCTATTTCGACAAGCCGACTCAGCGTAAGGTCGTCACCCGGCTGTGCTCGCATCTGCGGCCGGGGGGGTTCCTGTTGGTGGGACATTCCGAATCGATGGTTCAAAGCATTGTCCCGGGCCTCAAGCAGGTTCGGCCGACGATCTTCACGGTCTAGGCGAGGCGATCACATGACCAGGCAAAAGGTGCGTGTGCTGATCGTGGACGACTCCGCGTCGGTCCGCCAGATCATGACGTCGATCCTCGGCGAGGATCCCGACATCGAGATCATGGGCACCGCGGCGGATCCGTTCGCCGCTGCGCGTCGGCTGGAAAAGGAGCTGCCGGACGTCATCGTGCTCGACATCGAGATGCCGCGAATGGACGGCCTGACCTTCCTGCGCAAGATCATGGCGCAGCGGCCGATCCCGGTCGTCATCTGCTCGGCCGGGACGGAGGAGGGGTCGCAGTTGACGTTCGAGGCGCTCGAGGCCGGCGCGGTCGACATCGTGCCGAAGCCGCGCGTCGATACGCGCCAGGCGCTGGTCGAGGCCTCGGCACGGCTGCGTGACGCGGTCAAATCGGCGGCGCGCGCACGGGTGCGGCCGCGCAACGAACGCCGCCCGGTGATCGAGAAGAAGCTGACGGCGGATGCGATCATGCCGCCGCCGGTGGAGATGCGCGCACGCCCGAAGACCGAGCGAATCGTCTGCATCGGTGCATCCACGGGCGGCACGGAAGCTCTCTCCGATGTGCTGGAAGCGCTGCCGGCGGACTGTCCTGGCATTCTCGTCGTCCAGCACATGCCGCCCGGCTTCACGGCTGCCTTCGCCCGCAGGCTGGACGGCATTTGTGCGATCCACGTCAAGGAAGCCGAGGATGGCGAAGCGGTGCAGGCCGGCTGCGCCTATATCGCGCCCGGTGCCCGCCATATGCTGCTGCAGCGCTCGGGCCTGCGCTACCACATCGCGATCAAGGACGGCCCCCCGGTCTCGCGTCACCGCCCCTCGGTCGACGTGTTGTTCCGCTCCGCTGCGCAATATGCCGGGCGCAATGCGCTCGGCGTGATCATGACCGGCATGGGCGACGATGGCGCGCGCGGCCTGTTGGAGATGCGCAAGCTCGGCGCCGCCACACGTGCGCAGAACGAGGAGAGCTGCGTGGTGTTCGGGATGCCCAAGGAGGCGATCGCCTGCGGAGCCGTCGAGAAGGTGGTGGGGCTCGATCAGATCCCGCGCGAGATCATGGCCTGGCATCACGCCGGGCAGGTGGCGTCGGCGGAATAGAGCGGGCGCGGTCGGCGAGCCGAGCGAGCGCCGAGCCTGTCTGGCAAAAATCAGTCGTCTGCCGTGCGCAGACGAGTGTGCCAGGCGCGCGGCGTTCGAAAGACAGCGATGCGACGTTCAACGAACCAACAAGAGATCCGCTCCGCCTGAGAGGTCGGTGCCGACCTGGCTCTCTTTATCGGCGCCGCTCGAGGTGACCCTCGGCGGCGAGCACCTTGCCGTCAAACGACCAAAGATCGCCCGATCACGCGCCTCGCAGCAGCCGAGGTGATCCGTGACAGGGGCGCATCGTCCCACATCGTCACTTGCTGGCTCTGCAGGTTCCGGGTCCTGGGAGTTCCGGCTTCAGCCGCTGTCGGCGCGCAAGAGGCTGGTGGCGCCTCTGCAGGGTGACGCGGCAGGCCCGTAACGACAAGCCTCCCGGAGGTCGCTCGATTCCGGCTCGGCTGACGTCGGCTCCTCCCCCCTGAGGCGGCATTCGCAAACGCACAAACTGCATGGAGCCCGCGGTCAATCGCTGCGGCGATGCGATCGGCCATTGACAGGCCATCCGATATGATAGAATTATAACATATAACGTTGTAAAAATAACAATATGTCACCATCGTACCAGCATCGCGCGGGGCGGCGGGAGGAAAGCGTGGAATTGTCCGGTTCGGTTGCAGCAGACTCTCTGCCGTCGACCGCGCTTGTGAGGGTGAGTGCCATCAACAAGCGCTTCGGCGGCGTGCGAGCACTTCGCGACGTCAACCTGGAGGTCCGGGCCGGCGAGGTGCATGCGCTGCTCGGCGAGAACGGCGCCGGCAAATCCACGCTGATCAAGATTCTCAGCGGTGTTCATGCCCTCGACAGCGGCACGATCGAGATCGCCGGCCGGCGGGTGGAATTCGACAGCCCGGCGAAGTCGCGCGCCGCGGGGATCGCCGTCGTCTATCAGGACCTCAGCCTCGTCGAATCCTTGAGCGTTGCGGACAATTTGTTGCTGGGGCGCGAGCCACGCGCGGCTCTCGGCTTCGTCAGGCAGCGGGCGCTGATGGCCAGGGCCGAGGCCTTCCTGACAGAGCTCGGCATTCCCCTGGATCCGAGAGCGACCGTCGGCTCACTCCCGTTCGCCTACCGTCAGATGACGGAGATCGCAAAGGCGCTGCTGGGCGACGTTCGGCTTCTGATCCTCGACGAGCCGACCTCCTCGCTGACATCGGATGAAGTCCGGATCCTGTTCGACGCGATCGGAAAGGCGACGCGCCGCGGCGTCGGCGTCATCTATGTGACCCATCGGCTCAACGAGGTGTTCGAGATCTCGCAGCGTGTGACTGTGCTGCGCGACGGCGCCGACGCCGGCACCTTCGTCACCGCCGAGACAGACATGAAGCGGCTGGTCAGCGCCATCGTCGGAACCGCTCGTTCGGCATCGATGAGCTCGCGCGCCGAGCCTGCCGCGCCGCGCAAGATAGATCCGTCGCCGGTGTTGTCATTGTCGAACGTCTCCAACGATCGGCTTCGCGCCATCGATGTTTCCGTGCTGAAGGGCGAGATCCACGGACTCGCCGGATTGATCGGCAGCGGACGTACGGAGATTCTGGAGACGGTGTTCGGCCTGCGGCCGCTCGAGAGCGGCACGATCGAGATCGATGGCCGGCGATGGCGGCCCAGCGGGCCAGCCGATGCGATCGAACAGGGCGTCGCGCTGGTGCCGGAAGACCGGCACGTGCAGGGGCTGGTTCTCGACCATTCGATCGAGCGAAACGTCACACTGCCGCGGCTTCCGCATTTCTCGCGCTGGAGCTGGATGCAGCGGCGCGCTGCAGCCAGACGTGCGGAAACCGCGGTCGCCAGGCTTGCGGTGAAAGCGCAGGGCACCTCTAGCCCGGTCAGGACGCTCTCCGGCGGCAACCAGCAGAAGGTCGTGTTCGGAAAATGGAATGATCCGCGGCCCCGTGTGCTGCTCCTGGACGAACCGACGGTCGGCGTGGACGTCGGTGCACGCGAGGACATCTACGCCGTGATCCGGAATGCCGCCCGCGACGGCAGCGGGGTTCTGGTCGTCTCGTCCGACCTCGTTGAATTGATCGCGCTCTGCGACCGCATCTCCGTGATCGTCAACGGGCGCGTCGCTCGCACGCTCACGCGCGGCGAGATCGATGATGCCGAGGAGCTGCACCATCTCCTCCAGATGTACCAGGCCTCCGCGCCGGGCCACTTGCAAGAGCTTCCCGCATGACCGAACTGACTGCACCCAACATCGTCGCTTCGTCGACCCGGTCCGACCGGCGCCGCAGGATTCTGCAGAGTCTGCTGCGGGGCGAGCGGCCCTACATGCTGTACATCGCCTTCGTGATCCTGCTGGTCGTGTTCAGCCTGTCGTCGCCCTGGTTCCTCTCGGTCGACAACTTCCTGAATATCGGACGACAGACGACGCTGGTGTCGATCATTGCGGTCGGGATGACCTTCATCATCATCGCACGTCAGATCGATCTCTCCGTTGCATCGACGCTGGCGCTGTCGGGCATGGCGGCCGCTCTGGCGATGAGCCAGATCAACAACAGCTGGATCGTGGGGGCCGTGGCCGGGCTCGGCACCGGCGCGCTGGTCGGACTGCTCAACGGCATCCTGACCACGCAGCTATCGATCCCGTCCTTCCTGGTGACGCTGGGGTCGCTCAGCATGGCAAGGGGACTGGCGATGATGGTGACCAACACCAAGCCGGTCATCATCACCAACGAAACCTATTTCGCGATCTTCGGCGAAGGCACGTTGCTCGGCATTCCGGTTCCGATCGCCTGGACCTTGGCAGCAATGATCGTCGGCATCCTGCTGCTGCATTACAACGTGTTCGGCCGCCGTATCTATGCGGTCGGCGGCAACCCGACCGCGGCGCTCTATTCCGGCATCAACACCAAGCTGATCACGACCGCCGCCTTCGTCCTGACCGGCACGCTGGCGGGGCTCGCCGCGCTGGTGCTCTCCGCGCGTTCGCATGCGGCGCGGCCCGACGTCGTGCAGGGCATGGAGCTCGACGTCATCGCGGCGGTGATCCTCGGCGGCTGCAGCCTGTTCGGCGGGCGCGGCTACATCCTGGGGACGCTGTTCGGCAGCTTGATCATCGGAACGCTCAACAACGGCCTGGTCCTGCTCGGCGTGAGCTCGCCGATGCAGCTCGTGATCAAGGGCGCGATCATCGTGGCCGCCGTTGCTTTCACGAAACGCTAATCAAGGTCTCGCGCTGCGTCTGAGCCACAAGCTCATCGCGCGGCGTGGGGAGGGGCAAGGTCGCTCGCCCTCCGACAATCCGCGACCAACATGGAGGAAACGATGACACCAATCTTGCGACAAGCCTTGCCTTTGACCGTGTTGATGGCTGCGGCCGTCTCCGCGATCTCCCCGGCCCGCGCCGACGTGCCCGCGACCTGCGTCAAGGGCGTCGATCTCGCAAAGCTCGGGCCGAAATCGATCGTGGGCCAAGGGCCGCACGGCGAGAAGGCGGCGTCGCCCGAGGTGCTGGCGCTGTCGGAGGCCGATGCCGCGAAGATCAAGGAGAAGCACTTCAAGGTCGGCATCTCGATGCAGACGGTCAACCTCGACTGGTCGCAGCTCCAGATCCAGGGCATCACGGATACGCTGAAGAAGTACGGCGTGACCGTGACGGGCGTCGCCTCCGCCGAATATCAGGTGGATAAGCAGATCGCCGATATCGAGAACACCATCCAGCAGCATCCGGACGGGATCATTTCGATCCCGGTCGATTTCACCGCGACGGCGCCGACCTACAAGAAGATCGCCAAGGCGGGCATCAAGCTCGTGCTGATGGACAGCATCCCGACCGGCCTGAAGCACCCCGAGGAATATGTCACGATGGTCTCGGCCGACAGCCAGGGCAACGGCCAGATCGCGGCCCAGATTCTGGCGTCTTGCGTGCCGCAGGGCGCGACGATCGGCCTCGTGAATTTCGGCGTCGACTATTTCAGCACCAACGAGCGCACCAAGGGCGTGCGGGAGTGGATGAAAGCAAACCGGCCCGACATTAAGATGAAGCAGGTTGATTTCACCGATCCGCCAAAGGTCTCGCAGATCGCGGGCGACTTCCTGACCGGCAATCCCGACGTCAAGGGACTGTACGCGGTGTGGGATCAGCCGGCACTCGACACGCTGAGCTCGATGCGGGCCCAGGGCATCGATATTCCGATGACGACGGTCGATCTCGGCCTGCAATCGGCAATCGAGATTGCCAAGGGCGGTCCGCTGAAGGCGACCGGCTCGCAGCGTCCCTATGACCAGGGCGTCGCCGAGGCACTGGCGATGATGAATGCGCTGTTGGGGAAGGAAACGCCCGGCTGGATCGGCGTGCAGTCGCTGCCGGTCACCCAGTCGAATGTGCTGGAATCCTACAAGACCGTCTTCAAGAAGGAACCGCCGCCCGAGCTGGTGGACGCTTGCAACAAGGCAAAGCCGGCCTGCAACTGAGTTCGCAATAGCGATGCGCGGTTCTACGGAGCCGCGCATCATTCAGCAGAGCTGATCGGGCGACCCGCCGCTTCAGGCTGCGCCGGTGACGTATTCGACCGGAAGGCCGCGGAAGTGCTTGCGTGTCTCTGATGGCACCGCGCCGCCGACGATGATGCGCGAGAACGAGCTCACGTCCGAGAAGAATGCCGGCTTGAGGCTGCCGAGCTTGCTGGCGTCGACCACCAGGATGCTCTCCATCGCAGTGGCGATCACAGCCTGCTTGATGGCGACCTCGTGAAAGTTCGAGCAGCTCGCGCCGCGGGTCCAGTGCAGGCCGCCGGCCGAGATGAAAGCCTTGTTGACCCCGAGCCGCCGCAGATAGGACAGGCCGTCGTCCGACGAGAACGACTGCGACGACGGATGGTAGAGCCCGCCCATCAGCATCACCTGCGTTGCAGGCCGGCGGGTGACGATCGTGACGACGTTCAGCGAATAGCAGATCACCGACAGGGGCATGTCCTCGGGCAGGCAATCCGCCAGCGACTGCATGGTGGTGCCGCAGTCGATGAAGATGGTGTCGCCTTCCTTGATCGAGGCGGCTGCGGACCGGCAGGCCAGGCGCTTGTCCTGCGTGTGCTGGTCGATTTCCTGCTCGAATGCGTATTTGATGCCGGTCGGCGACGCCGCGTTGACGACATAGCCGCCGAGCAGGGCGAGCGCCGCCTCCGGACCGGCAAGGTCGCGCCTGACCGTCATCTCCGACACCTTCAGCAAGTCGGCGGCGTCCTTCAGATGCAGTGCGCCGCTTGTCTCCACGGCGCGCCGCAGCCGTTGCAGACGTTGGACGCGGGACTCGCTGGAACGTGCGGTCGGTGTTTCAGCCATCTTCTTCGTCACCGCGCTTGCTTATCTGGTTGACAATGATCTTACAATGATGTGAGTTTAGCAACGTCGAAATGTTACAATAATAACATATGGTCCGGCGGCCAGGTTCTGCGCGCGATGGCGGGCAGCAGAGGCGAAGGATGGGAGGAGCGCATGTCGCAGTGGGCATATTCAGTCAATCCGGCGCTTCTGCCGATTCGCTAGCACCGCACGGCGTACCGATGGCGCAGGGCGTCTTGAGACCAAATCCATCCGCAGTGCCGGTGCAGCCGCATGGGCGGGATCATAATCACACGCATGCCATTGCGCGCAACAGCGGCCGCGCGCTGGAGATGGATTGGGTCGACGAGATCAGGATCAATCTGTCCGCCGCCGAGCGCCGCGTTGCGAGTCTGCCCGGCCGGCGTACCGTCAAGAAGGATGCGCAGGCAGCCTGGCTGCTCAAGGCGATCACCTGCATCGACCTGACGACGCTCAACGGTGACGATACGACCGAGCGCGTGAAGCGTCTTTGCGCCAAGGCGCGCGCGCCGCTGCGCGGCGATCTCCTCGCGGCCCTCGGCTTTGCCGGGCGCGGGCTGCACACGGGCGCGATCTGCGTCTATCACCGCTTCGTCGCGACCGCGGTGGAGGCGCTCGACGGCTCCGACATTCCGGTCGCCGCGGTCTCGACCGGATTTCCTGCAGGTCTCATCCCGCACGATCTGAAGCTCAAGGAGATCGAGGCATCCGTCAACGACGGTGCGCAGGAGATCGACATCGTCATCACGCGCGAGCATGTGCTGACCGGTGATTGGCGCGCGCTCTACGCCGAGGTGCGGGATTTCCGCGCTGCCTGCGGCGCTGCGCATCTGAAGACGATCCTGGCGACCGGCGACCTGAAGACGCTGCGCAACGTCGCCAAGGCGTCGATGGTCTGCATGATGGCCGGTGCCGACTTCATCAAGACCTCGACCGGCAAGGAGGGCGTCAACGCCACGCTGCCGGTGACATTGGCGATGCTGCGCATGATCAGGCTCTATGAGGAGCGCACCGGATTCAAGATCGGCTTCAAGCCCGCCGGCGGAATCTCGACCGCGAAGGACGTTCTCAACTACCAGTTCCTGATGAAGGAGGAGCTGGGGCGCGACTGGCTGGAGCCGGAGCTGTTCCGCATCGGCGCATCCAGCCTGCTTGCCGATATCGAGCGCCAGCTCGAGCATCACGTCACCGGCCGCTACTCGGCCTTCAACCGTCATCCCGTGGGCTGATCATGAGTATCGCGCATTACTTTGACACCATGGACTATGGTTCGGCGCCCGAGGCGGACGGCGAGGCGCGCGCCTGGCTGAAACGGCACGAGGCGACGTTCGGGCATTTCATCGCCGGCAAATTCGCAGCCCCCGCTTCGGGCAAGCATCTGGCGACGATCGAGCCGGCCACCGGCAAGCCGCTGGCCAGGATCGCGCAAGGCGTCGCCGCCGATGTCGAGGCCGCCGTCGGCGCCGCGCGCGCGGCACAATTGCCATGGGCAAAGCTCGGCGGCCATGGCCGTGCCCGCCATCTCTATGCCTTGGCGCGCATGCTGCAGCGTCACGCGCGACTGTTTGCGGTGCTGGAGTCGATCGACAATGGCAAACCGATCAGGGAAACCCGCGATCTCGACGTGCCGCTGGCCGCGCGCCATTTCCTGCATCACGCCGGCTGGGCGCAATTGCAGGAGCGCGAATTCGCCGATCATGTCCCGGTCGGCGTCATCGGCCAGATCATCCCGTGGAATTTTCCGCTGCTGATGCTGGCCTGGAAGATCGCGCCGGCGCTGGCGGCCGGCAACACCGTGGTGTTGAAGCCGGCCGAATTCACCTCGCTTACCGCGCTGCTGTTCGCGGAGCTGGCGGCGGATGCGGGCCTGCCGCCCGGCGTCTTGAACGTGGTGACGGGAGACGGCGCCACCGGCGCCTTGCTGGTGGACAATCCCGGCGTCGACAAGATCGCCTTCACCGGCTCGACCGAGGTCGGTCGTCTGATCCGGCAATCGACCGCAGGCAGCGGCAAATCGCTGACGCTCGAACTCGGCGGCAAGTCGCCGTTCATCGTGTTCGAGGATGCCGATCTCGACGGCGCCGTGGAGGGCGTGGTCGATGCGATCTGGTTCAACCAGGGGCAGGTCTGCTGCGCCGGATCGCGGCTGTTGCTGCAGGAGGGGATCGCAGAAACGTTCCGCAGGCGTCTGATCCGCCGCATGGAGACGCTGCGCGTGGGGCCACCACTCGACAAGACGATCGACATGGGCGCGGTGGTTGCGCCGGTGCAACTCGAGCGGATCAAGGCGCTGGTCGAGACCGGTGTGAAGGAGGGGGCCGAGAAATATCAGGCATCCGGAGCCATCCCCGCTGAGGGCTGCTTCTATCCTCCGACTTTGCTGTGGAACGTGCATCCGTCCTCGACCGTGGCCATCGAGGAGATCTTCGGACCCGTGGTGGTCGCGATGACGTTCCGCACGCCGGATGAGGCGGTGATGCTCGCCAACAACACGCGCTACGGGCTTGCGGCCAGCGTGTGGAGCGAGACCATCGGCCTGGCGCTCGATATCGCGCCGAAACTTCAGGCCGGCGTGGTCTGGGTCAATGCAACAAACTTGTTTGATGCCAGCGTCGGCTTCGGCGGCTGCCGGGAGTCCGGCTTCGGCCGCGAGGGCGGCCGGGAAGGGATCTACGAATATCTCAAGCCGAAGGCGTGGAGCGGCCGGACAGCGCGCGCCAAGCTGCCGCCGCTCCCCGAAGCTTCGACGGAGGGCGCTGGGTTCGGCACGCCGTCGATCGACCGCACCGCCAAGCTGTTTGTCGGCGGCAAGCAGGTCCGCCCCGATGGAAATTATGCGCGCGCGGTGCTGTCTCCGAAGGGGAAGCCCCTGGGTGAAGTCGGCGAGGGCAATCGGAAGGACATCCGTAACGCCGTGGCCGCCGCGCGTTCGGCCGAAGCGTGGGCGCGGGCGACGGCGCATAATCGCGCCCAAATCCTCTACTACCTTGGCGAGAATCTGTCGGCGCGCAGCGACGAGTTCGCGCGGCGGATCGGCGAGTTGACCGGCGTCTCGCCGGCAAAGGCGCGCGCGGAGGTCGAGGCGAGCATCGAGCGGCTGTTCAGCTATGGCGCCTGGGCCGACAAATATGAGGGGACGATCCACACACCGCCGCTGCGCGGCGTCGCGCTTGCCATGCACGAGCCCATCGGCGTGGTCGGCGTGGTCTGTCCTGACGAGGCGCCGCTGCTGGGCTTCATCAGCCTGGTGGCACCGTTGATCGCGATGGGCAACCGCGTCGTCGCGGTGCCGAGCGAGCGGCACCCGCTGGCAGCCACCGATTTCTATCAGGTGCTGGAGACATCCGACGTGCCGGCAGGAGTCGTCAATATCGTGACAGGCGAGCGCGATGCGCTGGCAAAGGTTCTTGCCGAGCACGACGATGTCGACGCACTCTGGGTGTTCGGCTCGCAGGAGGCCTCGACAATGGCGGAGCGGCTGTCGGTCGGAAACCTCAAGCGGACACTGGTCGACCACGGACTGGCGCTCGATTGGTACGACAGGGCGGCCAGCGAGGGCCCGATCCTGCTGCGCCACGCGGTTCGGGTGAAGAATATCTGGATTCCCTATGGAGACTAGAATCGTCACCTTGCGGTGAGATGGATTGGCATCCGGACCGTCAGAGTCCGGGCAATTTTTAAAGACGAGGGAGGACACACCATGCTCAAGGGCATCAATCCACTGCTCAATGCCGACGTGCTTTACGCCTTGCGCGCGATGGGGCACGGGGATCGTCTTGTCGTCTGCGACACCAACTTCCCTGCTGACTCCATTGCGCGCCAGACCACATTCGGCGAGCTACTCCGCATCGATAACGTCAGCACGGCGAAGGCGATCGAAGCCATTCTCTCGGTGATGCCGCTCGACACCTTCGTGGACGATGCCGCGATACGGATGGAGATCGTCGGCCAGCCCCAGGAGGTGCCTCCGGTCCAACGCGAGGTCCAGGCCGTGATCGACCGCGCCGAGGGGCGCTCCTGGCCGCTGGTCGGGGTCGAGCGCCACGCCTTCTATGAGCAAGCCAAGCGAGCCTATTGCGTGATCGCCACCGGCGAGCGGCGCTTCTACGGCTGTTTCCTGTTCTGCAAGGGCGTCATTGCCCCGGACGCTGAGTGACGATCATGAGCAAGAGTGGCGTCGCCGTTCTCGGCATCTTCGTCGTCGATCTGGCCTTCCGGGCCGGCAACATGCCTGCGATCGGCGAAACCATCGCAGGCTCGGGATTTGCCATGGGACCGGGCGGCAAGGGATCGAACCAGGCCGTCGCGGCCGCGCGCGCGGGCGCGGAGGTGACCTTCATCTCGCGGATCGGCGCCGATGCCTTCGGTGAACTTGCCGTCAAGACGTGGGAAGCCGAGGGCATTCGGCCGCGCGTGTCCAGGACGGCGGACGCGCCGACGGGTGCCGCCTTCATCTATGTCCACGAGACGCGCGGCGACAACGCCATCATTGTGGTGAGCGGAGCGGCCGATGGTCTCGGCGCGGCGGATGTCGATGCCGCGGCGGAGGCGATCCGCAGCAGCCGCGTGTTCGTGACCCAGCTCGAACAGCCGGTCGCCGCAGCGCAGCGCGGGCTCGAGATCGCGCGGGCCGCGGGCAGCATCACGGTGTTCAACCCGGCCCCTGCGACCGCGTTCGACGACCGCCTGTTTGCATTATGTGATTACGTCGTTCCCAACGAGACCGAAGCCGAGGCGCTGACGGGGATCGCGGTGAGCGATCTTGCCGGCGCGCGCCGGGCGGGAGACGCGCTGCTGGCCAAGGGGGCCGGGACCGCGCTGATCACCTTGGGTGAGCGTGGCGCACTGTTCCACGGGCGAGATCATTCGTTGCACGTGCCGCCATTTGCCGCCGGTAAGGTGGTCGAGACGGCCGGTGCAGGCGATGCCTTCGTCGGCGGCTTTGCGGCCGCGCTGGCGGGCGGCGCCGATCCGCTGGAGGCCGCGCGCTTCGGTTCGGCGACGGCCGGAATTTCCGTGACGCGTGCCGGGACTGCGCCTGCCATGCCGCGGCGGGCGGAGATCGAGGCCTTGTTGCAGAAGTGATCGGCGCCATGCTGCGGAATGATCCCATCAAGCATGTCTTCATCTGGCCGGCGGTGCTCGTCGTGCTGGCGATTTCGATCTTTCCGCTGATCTACTCGTTGACCACGAGCTTCCTCAGCTATCGGCTGATTCCGCCGATTCCGCCGCGCGTGGTGTGGTTCGGCAATTATGCCTCGCTCTTGCAGGAGCCGCGTTTCTGGAATGCGATCCTGACGACGACGCTGATCGCCTTCATCGCTGTCGGGTTGCAATATGTGATTGGTTTCGGCGTCGCGCTCGCGCTGAATGCGCGTGTGCCGGGCGAACGGCTGTTTCGCGTCGCCCTGCTGCTGCCGATGCTGCTGGCCCCTGTTGCCGTCGCACTGGTGGCCCGCATGATCTTCAATCCGACCATGGGACCGCTCAACCAGCTGCTGTCGATGTTCGGCCTGGCGAACCTGCCGTTCCTGACCAATGGACATTGGGCGCTCGCCTGCATCATCGCGGTCGAGATCTGGCAGTGGACGCCGTTCATCATCCTGATGATGTTGGCCGGCCTGCAAACGCTTCCCGAAGACGTCTACGAGGCCGCTGAGCTCGAGAATGCCAGCGCCTGGCAGCAGTTCTGGGGCATCACGTTTCCGATGATGCTGCCGATCTCCGGCGCGGTCGTGTTCATCCGCCTGATCGAAAGCTACAAGATCATGGACACCGTGTTCGTGATGACCGGCGGCGGACCTGGCGTGGATACCGAGACACTGACATTGTTCGCCTATCAGGAGGGCTTCAAGAAGTTCAATCTCGGCTACACGTCCGCGCTCAGCTTCCTGTTCCTGATCGCCATCACGATCATCGGCGTCACCTATCTGGCCCTGTTGCGGCCGCATCTGGAGAAGCGGCGATGAGCCGGCGGGGCCTCACCGGACTGTCGAGCTGGAACCGGCGCCTCGTCGCGGTCGGCGTGTTTGCATGGTGCCTGATCACGACGTTCCCGCTCTATTGGGTGGTGGTGACCGCCTTCAAGACGCCGCCGGGCGTGGTCGGCGGCCCGACCTACATCCCCTTCGTCGATTTCACGCCGACCCTCCAGCCCTTCATCGATCTCTACCAGGGGGTCCGGGGTGAGTTCTTCCGGACGTTCCTGAACTCGACGATCGTCGGCCTGTCCGCCGCAGCGATCGCCACCGCGATCGGTGCGATGGCGGCCTATGCTCTGGTGCGGTTCGAGTTCAAGGTTCGGTTCGGCGCAGGCCTGATCTTCTTCCTGCTCGCACTCGGCGCCTATCTGCTGTTCAACAACACTCTCGGATTCACCCGGCCGCAGGCGCTGCTGCTGGCGTTTCCGATCGCGCTGGTCGCTGCCATCATCGCCAACCGGCTGCCGTTGCCGGGCCCGATCCTCGGCAATGAGGACATCCTGTTCTGGTTTGTGAGCCAGCGCATGTTCCCGCCGATCGTCACGGCCTTTGCGTTGTATCTGCTCTACAGCGAAATTGGCCGGCTCGGCTTCCAGCTCGTCGACAGCTATCTTGGCCTGACGCTGTGCTACGTCGCGTTCTCGCTGCCGATCGTCGTCTGGCTGATGCGGGATTTCTTCGAGGCGATCCCGATCGAGGTGGAGGAAGCCGCGATGGTCGACAACGTGCCGAGCTGGCGCATCTTCCTCGGCATCGTGGTGCCGATGTCGATGAACGGGCTGCTCGCGACCTTCATGATCACGCTCGCCTTCGTCTGGAACGAGTTCCTGTTCGCGCTGTTCCTGACCAATTCCAGATGGCAGACGCTGCCGATCCTGGTGGCGGGACAGAACAGTCAGCGCGGTGACGAATGGTGGGCGATCTCCGCCGCGGCGCTCGTCGCCATCGTTCCGATGATGATCATGGCGGGCCTGCTCAGCCGCATGATGCGGTCGGGCCTGCTGCTCGGGGCAATCAAATAGCAAAAATCATCTAGGGAGGACTGGACGATGTTACGACGGACGTTTCTGATGCTGACCACCTCGCTCGCGATGGGTTGCGCCGCGAGCCAGGCGCATGCGGCCTGTAGCCCGGATTACTCCGGCGTCACCCTGACGGTGGCGACGCAGACCGGACCGTATATAGCCTCCGCGCTCAAGCTTGGCGCGGACGAATGGACCAAGAAGACCTGCGGCAAGGTCAATGTCGTCGAGTTTCCGTGGTCTGAGCTCTATCCGAAGATCGTCACGTCGCTGACCTCCTCGGATGCGACCTTCGATCTGGTCAGCTTCGCCCCGGCATGGCTGCCTGACTTCGTTCCCTATCTCAGCGAGATGCCCAAGGACATGCAGTCCGGCAAGGATTGGGACGATATCGAGCCGGCCTATCGCGAGCGCCTGATGGTGTGGGAAGGCAAGATCTATTCGCAATCGATGGACGGTGACGTCCACACCTACACCTATCGCACCGACCTGTTCAGCGATCCCAAGGAGAAGGACGCGTTCAAGGCCAAATACGGCTATGACCTGGCGCCGCCGAAGACCTGGAAGCAATATCTCGACATCGCGGAGTTCTTCCAGCGTCCGGATAAGGGACTTTGGGGCACCGCGGAAGCCTTCCGTCGCGGCGGCCAGCAGTTCTGGTTCTTCTTCAGCCACGCCGCCGCCTACACCAACAATCCGAACTATCCGGGCGCGATGTTCTTCGACCCCGAAACGATGGATGCCCAGATCAACAATCCCGGCTGGGTGAAGGGGCTGGAAGAGTATATCCGCGCATCGAAGCTCGGGCCGCCCAACGCGCTGAACTTCTCGTTCGGCGAGGTCAACGCGGCGGTCGCCGGCGGCCAGGTCGCGGAATCGATCGGCTGGGGCGACACCGGCGTGATTGCGGCCGACCCCAAGCAGTCGAAGATCTCAGGCAAGGTCGGCTCTGCGGTGCTGCCCGGCTCCGACGAGATCTGGAACGCGAAGACGAAAAAGTGGGACAAGTTCCCGGCGGTCCTGCCGGCGCCCTTCATGGCGTTTGGGGGCTGGCAAGTCGGTGTCCCGAACGCGGGCAAGAATCAGAAGGCGGCCTGGGATTTCGTGAAGACGCTGACGAGTCCCGAAGTCTCCGGCCAGGCGGCGATCACCGGCGGCACCGGCGTCAATCCCTACCGCAAGTCGCACACCGCGAATCTGGAATTGTGGAGCAAGATCTTCTCGCCGGCGGAAGCGAAGGAGTATCTCGGCGCGCAGGCCGAATCCATCAACGGCAAGAATGTCGCGCTCGACATGCGTCTGCCCGGCTATTTCTCCTACACTGAGGTTGTGGAGATCGAGCTTGGCAAGGCGCTTGCGGGCCAGACGACGCCGCAGGCCGCGCTGGACGCGATTGCGAAGGAATGGAATCGCCTGACCGACGAGTTCGGCCGCGCGAAGCAACTTGCCGCCTATCGCGCGGCGATGGGGCTTCCGCCCAAGAAGTAGTGTTCGCTGAGGCCTGCCCGGATGACGCGTGAGCCTCATCCGGGCGGGTTGGCCGTCGACAGAGAGGACGGAAAAAGGATTCCATGGCGCGCGTCGAGATCGAGAACGTCAGCAAGGCATACGGGCCCTACAAGATCATCGAGGGGCTCGATCTGAACGTGGCCGACGAGGAGTTCGTCGTGCTTGTCGGCCCGTCGGGCTGCGGCAAGACCACGACGTTGCGGATGATCGCGGGGCTGGAGACGGTCACCGGCGGAACCATCCGTATCGGCGAGCGCGATGTGACGCAGCTGCGTCCCGGCCTGCGCAATTGCGCGATGGTGTTCCAGAACTATGCGCTCTATCCGCATATGACGGTCGGAGAGAACATCGGCTACGGCATGAAGGTACGCGGCGAGCCACGCGCCAGTATCGCGAAAGCCGTCCAGGAGGTGGCGCGGGTGCTCGAGCTCGAGCAATATCTCGACCGCCGGCCCAAGCAGCTCTCCGGCGGGCAGCGCCAGCGCGTGGCGATCGGCCGCGCCATCGTGCGCAGTCCGGACGTGTTTCTGTTCGACGAGCCATTGTCGAACCTCGATGCCAAGCTCCGCATCGAGATGCGGACCGAGATCAAGTCATTGCATCGCCGTCTCGCCAAGACGATCGTCTATGTCACGCATGATCAGGTCGAAGCCATGACCATGGCCGATCGCGTCGTGGTCATGAATCGCGGCCGGATCGAGCAAGCGGCCGATCCGATCACGATCTACGAGAAGCCCAGCAATCTCTTCGTGGCGGGCTTTATGGGCGCGCCCAGCATGAATTTCGTTCACGGCGAAATCCTCGCCCGCGATGGCGCGCTGGTGTTCACCGAGCCGTCGGGGACGGCGTTGACACTGCCGAAATCCCGGGAGGCCGCCTATGCAGGCAGCGTCGGCAAGCCGGTTGTTCTCGGCGTGCGCCCCGACCACGTGCTGCGGCAGGACGCCCCGGCGGGCGCTTCCATCCGCCTGCTGGTGAAGGACGTTGAGCCGCTCGGGCCGCATACGCTGGTGATCGGCACTGTCGGCGCCTTTCCGTTCACGGCGCAGATGCCGGTGGGGGTGGCTGCGGCGCCCGATCAATTCATCGACGTCGCTCTCGACCTGGAGCGAACGCACCTCTTCGACAAGGCGACGGGGATGGCCATTCCCTGAACGGCGGCACCGGCGCGGCGGTCCACGTCGCCATCGCTCGCGAAGAACGTCGTATGGGGTTCTGCTTGGGGCGCTGGGCGCCGGATCTGGCCTGGAACGACTTGGCCGGCGCTGCGGGACCGTGATGTCTGATCTGGACTTGGCTCATGCCGTGTCTGGACGCAGGCTCGCCATGCAAACGGCTCCTCCCGTGTGACCAGGGTGCAACCAGCTGGTTCGAGGAGCTTCCGATGAGCTGCCACCAACGCTCTAAGGCGTTGGCAGACCGACAGAAACGCTGGCGCACCCGACACGATTCGAACGTGTGACCTTTGCCTTCGGAGCATTTTAAGTTGTACTGCGCGAGAAAACGCCAGGACATCCAATGCTACGATATCCCACTCTAATCATTATCGAATCTGGAATGAGCCTGCGCCGGGCATATCCTGCGACACGCTCCTGTTTTCCTCCAAGTGCTTACGTGGTGCTTACGCGGAAGACGGGCTTCGGAGGAGAGAAAATCCATGCCTAAGCTCAGTAAACGCGTTGTCGAAGGCGCTGAACCTCAAAGCACAGACTACGTGATCTGGGATGACGAACTGCCTGGCTTTGGCCTGCGCGTCTTCAAGTCGGGCAAGCGCAGCTACCTAATTCAATACCGTTCAGCGGGCCGCTCTCGCCGCTATAGCATCGGGGTTCACGGTGTTTGGACGCCTGAGCTTGCCCGTAAGGAAGCCAAGATTCAGCTGGGGCGGGTCGCACAAGGTGACAACCCGGCCGAGGAGCGGCAGCTCGACCACAAGGCGGTGACGGTCAAGGAGCTCTGCGAACTCTACCTCAAAGACTTTGAAGCGGGTCTTATTCTAGGCAAGGGCGGACGCCCGAAGAAGTCGACAACGTTGGTGACGGACACTGGGCGCATCCATCGTCACATCATTCCGTTGATTGGCACACGCCGAGTCAAGGATCTCGTCAAAGCAGACGTCAACAAGGTCCTGAAGGACATCATGGCCGGGAAGACTCGTGCCAGCGTCAAGACCAAGAAGCTTCGTGGCCGAGCCAATGTACGTGGCGGCGTTGGCACGGCAACGCGAACCGTCGGTCTCCTCGGGGGCATTCTCACCTATGCGGTGGAGGCCGGGATCATCGAGCACAATCCAGCCCACGGCATTCGCAAGCCGAAGGACAATGTCCGCAATCGTCGGCTCACGGAGGCCGAGTACCGGACGCTGGGTGAGATGCTGGAAGAAGCAGCAAAGGACGAAAAGTACGCCATAACGGTCGACATCATCCGCCAGATCGCGCTGACCGGCTGCCGTCGTAGTGAAATCATCGGCCTGAGGTGGTCGGAAGTGGATACCGAGTCGAGCTGTTTCCGTCTAGCGGACAGCAAGGAGGGAGCCTCAATCCGACCGATTGGGCTTCCTGTAGTGGAATTCATGGACGCCCGAAAGAGAAAGAAAGTCGGTTCTTATGTTTTCCCGGGGTACGGGGACGATAACGCATTCGGCAGCTTTCCAAACCACTGGGAACAGTTGTTCAGCAAATCGTCGCTTCCAAACTTCACGCCTCACGTGCTGCGCCACAGTTTTGCTAGCATTGCGAACGATCTCGGCTTTACCGAGGTTACGATCGCAGCGCTGGTTGGCCATTCGAAGGGTTCCGTCACCAGCAAGTACATCCATACACTCGACACCGCGCTCATCATGGCCGCCGATACAGTTTCGGGCTACATCAAAGGGCTCCTCGACGGGGTGAAATTCAAGCAAACTGCTTACGCACTCGATCGCGACTCGCGGAAAGCAGCGTTGGCTCGTTTCTTAGCTCAAGCTGTCGGTGACCGGGCCGCCGAGGTTGAAGATCAGAGGAGCCTCGCTGCCTAGCGATGCCTGTGACTTGCAGATTACAAATCTAAGGTCAGACGTTTCAATCGTTTCGGGTGCGCCACTTCGTTACACACCTGCGAACACCGCCAGCCGTCACGACGCGGCCGACAACGCCTGGTCCGACGTCGCCTTATGTCCGATAATACGGATAACAATGTCGTCGACCTTGATTGGGTCAACGACACCCCCTGCATATAGACCTTCCGGAAAGGAATATCGCCGGAGGTGATATTCTCGCGCATTGCCTGCCGAAACGATTAATGGCTTCCGATCCAAGACCGTGGCGCCGGCCGTCTGGACTTGATCCGTTCCAATGCGTTTTGGCGCGATCCCGGTCGAACTTGAGCCTCGCGATTCTTTGCCTGAGCAGATCATTGAGACCGGTGATGTGATCCTCGACCATCTTGTAAAGGCGCTTCAATTTTTCGTCCGTTTCGGTGACCTCGGTTTGGATGGTGAGAAGCGCCAATCGACCAATCGCCTTTTTCGGCTGTCTTTGCCCAACACCGAGGCCAGATTGGCCGTTAACCGCTCAAGATTGATTGGGCGTTCCATCAAGTGGGTGGTGACGAGATGATCCAGCTTCTTCATTGGAACCGAGCGGCTCCCCTCCTGACAAGCGGAGCTAACCCCAGGAACCATAGGAAAGCTATACGTATCAGCTGATGGCGGAACATTTACCGATTGTCAGCCGAAGTTCCGTCTGATACAAAATGTCGGATATAAATATGTTATATCCGACGAATTAGATCGTCAGGCATGGCTAAGCGCCCGACGCAACAGGATCGTGCGATCGCCTTCCTCAAGGAGCGCGGCATCGCGCGCTCTTCCGAACTCGCGACCGCAGGCGTCTCGACGGCGACTATTGCCCGCATGAAGCAAAACGGTCTTGTCGCCCAACTGGGGCGCGGGCTCTATCAACTCCCCGACGCGCCCATCGAGACCCACCACTCTCTTGCCGAAGCCGCCAAACGCGCGCCCAAGGGGGTTATCGCGCTGACCTCGGCGCTTGCCTTCCACGACCTCACCGACGTCATGCCCTCCATGGTCTGGATGGCCATCGGTCCCAAGGACCGCGAACCGCAGGCCACCAACCCACCCATGCAGCTGGACCGCCTCGTTCCTAGACTGCCGAGTTAGCCGCCGGACTGAAGGAGCGCCTTTCCCTGATTGCAATTTCCGGTATTCTCAACGGATGGGGATCGGCAAGAACCTTTGGTTGATGGCGAAAACAGCCGGCGGACGTCGCGCCTTGAGCCGTCCCGATCTCTTTGCATATTGCGAATCCATGATCCGTCAGCCGCCGGCTCCTGCGGAGTTGGTCCGGGCCATGCAGGATCTGCATGTTCGCTGGGAAGGCGTCCGAATCTCGCTCGTCGAATATTATCGACGCCACTATCTAACGCCGGCTTTGGAAAGGATTGCTTCGGAGCCGACGTGGGAGCGTCAACGCGCCACCTGCCTGCGAGAAATCCTGAACGAGGCGCATTGGGCAAATTGGGAGTATTGCCTCAAGCAGGCTCGAACGCCGCTCGGAAAAGAGATCGTTCTTCAGAAATTACGCCAATTGTGGTCGAATCGGACCATTAAAGAATTGCAGCACTATGCCCTGCAATTCTATCTCGTCGCCCTCTGCACCAATGCCGTACTCACGACTGTTGGTAAATCGTTCTACAAATTTGACGAAGCCACCGAGCTGCAAATCAAGCTGCATGAGCAGTATGGCCGCGACATCTATATGCTCGAAATCGGCATCATGGATCTTGCGCATGACGTCTTCGCGGACGATGAGGCGCACGCTTACGAAATTGCAACCTTCAAGGATGAGCGCATGGCGCCGTTGGTGCAGGATATGTTCCGGCACCTCACGGCGACAAAGGAGCAGATCATTGAGGGGACTTTCGACATCGCAGAGTTCAAGCGGGTTGATGCGTCCATCGGGCACCAGAAAGCTGCACTCGCGGCCGAGCTGAGAAGTAACGTGTCTTAAGACGCCCAATGCGTTCATCGCAAGCGCGCTGGCGAGCCATCCACCGCCGCATCAGGAGCGCGAGCCTTTCAGAGCAGGGAAGCCTCGGCTGCCGCTTGAAGTGCTGCGCCGAGTTTGCGCACGAGCACTACGCATTCTCCCGCAGCGGCCCCTCGGATGACCAAGCGCTGGCTAGGCGATAAGCTGTGTCGCCGCTGCGAGTGCGATAATCCTCATAGATCCTCCAGGCTCGGCAGCGCATCGGTTTCTTGCCAACTTACCGGAATTCCCAACCCATTCACCCGCGCCTTCTCCAGTAAGCGGCCGCCCTGCGAAGTCAGGCGCCAGCTCAAGCTCGCCTGCCACTCTGCCGGCGTGAGCTCGGCAAGGCACTCGGGCACGCCAAACTTTTCGATGGTTGCCGCGCAATATTGCGTCTTAAAAGCGTAGTAGGTGTCCCACGTCCACCAGCCGCCGAGCAAAGCAATGACGAGGCTTGCTGCCGTGGCATACAGCTTCTTGCGGAAGGCCGCCCGGGCGCGCTCCTCGTCTCGGCGAGCGAGATCGTCATAACGGCAGCCGATCAGACCAGCGGCCAACCGCAACAGTGCGCGCCTCTCGGTCGATTTGCGTGTTTCATCCTGGCGCGGCCGCACATCGGCCGCGACGGGCTTGATTTCCTCGAATGTCACGCGCTCCGTGCCGTCGGGGTTCGTGAAGACTTGGCGACGCTGGCGGAGTTCCGGCGGAAAAGAATCTTCTGGTTGGCCCGCGATCAGCAGCGGCAGGATGCGGTCGCCCTTGCCCATCTCTTGAAACAGCGAGATCTCGCGTCTCACCCACTTCGAAGCCGGCGTGTCCGGCGAGCAGATGATGATGAGGTGGTCGCTTCGCGCCAGCGCGGATCTTATTTCTTCAGAAAGATCCTGCGTCGAAGGAATCTCGTCCTCGTCGTGGAAGATATGCCCGATGCGATCTGGAAATGCCTGCTGCTAGAGTGCGCGTGGCGTACGATAGGTCTCGAGGGCGGCCATGATCTTCATCGCCCATTCGCGATCCCGCGGGCGGTGCCGGTAGCTGATGAAGGCGGCATAGCGGCGCGGCAGCGCAGACGGATTCGGGGGGACGAAATGTAGTTCACGACCGGACTCCTGTTATACGCGAACCATGGATGCCCGATATTCGATGTGCTGGTCCTCGGGCACCCTTCGATCATCGGCCTGCATCTTGAATTTGCAGCCGCATGGACGCCTGCGTAAATCAATGCCCTACATTCCGAGCGTCATTAAACTCCCGCGCGGCAGCGGCAAGCACCGGATCCGTGCGATACTTATCCAGCAGAGGCGGCAGCAATGCTCCGGCCTGTTGCCAGAGCTGCTGGCCTGCCTCGGGACGCGCCGTTTGCGCGATCGATGCGTAACGGCGAAGGGTGTAGAATAAGTCGCGTTGCCAGCGCGCGTTCTGCGGATCGATTTTCTCAGCGAGCCGGCGGCGTATGCCGAGTCCGTCGTCGTAGTCTCGAAAAGCGGCCTCTCGATTGTCGCGCAACAGATGAGCGTCTCCCCGAAAGCCGTACAGCAGTGCTTGGTAGCGTAGCAATTCGGCGTTGTCTCCATCGGCTGCGAGGGCGGCGGCGACCTCGCCCAATCCCTCATCGAGAAGTGTGATCGCCTGCTCCGGATCAGTCGGCATGGCCGCCAGTCCCGCCAGCGACAGGCTCCAGATGACGTCGCGATGACGTCGGACGTCCTGGCCTCCGCTCGCGTACAATTTCCGCCGGAGTGCGAGCCCGCGTTCGTAATCCCGCCCGGCCCTGGCGGCGAGCAACGCGCGGTCATCCGGAATCGCACCCTTGACCAGGAGCGTGTAGCCCTCATGTTGTGAGATCCGCAGGTGATTGTCCCCGAAACGGTTATAAAGTTGAGATCTTTCGCCGAGCCATTCTTCATCGCCAGGACGCACGGCGAGATAACCGTCGATCAGAACTCGCGCTTTCTCATAGTGAGCCTCTGCGTCCTCGAACTCACTCGCAGTTCGAAGCACGTCGCCAATCCGCGCCTGGGCTCTGGCCAGCAGCAGGCAGGAGGGCTGGAGACATGGTAGGTCACCGCGCGCTGCGCCGCCGTCGAGTTGCGCTTGCGCCAAGTCGCGGGCACGCTCGAAACTGCCGCGCGCCGCGTCTAGATCGCCACCATTGCGCAGCGAATCTCCGGTTTGCATCAAGGCTCGATAGAGCCTTGCGCGGGCGTCGGGGGTTCGACCCGCTTCGCCGGTCTGTGCCAGCAACTGGTCGGCGGTTCTCAAAGCTCGCAGACCATAGTCGTGAGCGCGGGCGAGATCGCCTGAATTCCAATAGGTCTGGTGGAATTCGATCAACAATTCGAAACGCGTCAGCAGCAGACTGCTGGATGTATCGGTCTCCGGCGCGATACGATCCATGACCTGCTCTGCCGTTTGCAAGAGTGTGCGGATCAGTCCTTGGGACATGCCCTTCTGGTAACGAAGCGATTTCACGAAGTCGAACACTAGGCCGTCGGCAGCGGTCTTGGCTGCGACGAAGTTTCGTTCGGCGGCGCGCATCTGCAAGAAAGCGAACCCGCTGATCGCGATGGCGAGTGTCGCCGCCGTCAATGACATCACCACGGTCCGGCGTTGGCGTCGCGTCGTTTGCCTGCGGCTATCGGTGACGAAGTCTCGCGTCCAGCTGGCCGGCTCCTCACTGCGGCGAGGCCGCGCTGCCAGCCAGCGCTCCGCCTCCTCCAGAGCGGGAGATCGCAGCAGCAGCCCCGTGGGACGATGCTTTACTTCCCATCGTCTGGCAGCGATAGCGATCTGAGTGTGTTGGCGCGTCCAGTCGATATCGTCTGCCAAAGCGGCGGCGAGCGCAGCTGTGCTGGGTTCGAACGTCTCTTGGTTAAAGTCGAACAGCTGAAGCGGCTTCAAAGCCGCAGGCAGATCTCTTTCGGGCACAGGTCGATAGCGGATTGGGGCCAGGCGCTTCCCAAGCGAGACGGCGAATTCGATCTCCTTCAAACAATACGGACTCGACACGGCGTCCGGGCTGAGGACCACTGCGACAATATCGGAGCTGGAGATCAGAAGCTCGATCTCGGCCCACCAGTCCTTGAAGTGATGAATATCGCGCCGGTCGATCAGGAGTTCGAAGCCCCTGCCGGTGAGTGCCGTGTCCAGCCGATCCACGAAGAGGGTATCGACCCGCGAGTAGGAAATGAAAATATGCGCGAGCGCTGCCGGAGCCATAGCTTAAAGGGCCAAGACGGACATACAAGCTATGCAATCGGCGCTTCCATAAATTGTCAAGTCTGATTATTTGCAATTCCTGATAAGATTCACTCTCGGAGTGTGACGGTCATTCAACCGCCAGCCGTCGAGGATACTACCAACTGGTGAAGCAATCCGCTTGTCCAGCACAAAGAAACAAGGCTCTATTGGTGCCCAGCCGGACGACATTCCGAGGAAAGGTAGTAAGTGATGACCGTTCAAGCCCTGGAAAGCGATGCCAATGCACTCGGCGAATATCCTCCCATGCCGGGGCTGACATTGCGGGTGGGCATCACTGGACATCGCCCGAAGCCAGAACGGCTGCCCCCCCAATCGATCAGCTTCGTGACAAACCGACTCAAAGAGGTGTTTGATGCGGTGGACCGGGCGCTGTCCGACCTGATCGAGAAATACCAGGACTATTACGAAGGCGTCCCAAAAGTGCGGCTGGTCTCGGGCCTCGCGGAAGGCGCAGACCAGCTTGCGGTCGCTGCGATGCCGGCCGCCTGGGCACTCGACGCAATATTGCCGCTGCCGCGTGACCATTATGTGAAGGATTTCGAAACGCCGCTGCTCGGCGATGGCGACTCGGCGGTCAAAACTTTCACGAATTTGGTGGATCGCGCCGAAACCGTGCTGGAGCTGCCGACCGAATCTGTTGGTGTCCGCGGCGGGGGCGATGAAGCGGCAGAGCCGCTCGGGTTGGCGCGCGAAGCAGCCTATGTGCGTCTCGGCGGATTCCTGCTGCGGCAGATCGACATCCTGGTTGCGGTGTGGGACGACAAGGCCGACGAAGGCCGGGGCGGCACGGGGGATGTGGTGCGTGCTGCGGTCGCCGCAGGCATCCCGACGGTATGGATCAATCCGCTGCATGGCAGTCCCGCCCGAATAATCGAGGGGTTCGATGAAAGGGGCAAGACCATCGCGCCAGATGCCGATTGCACGAAGGGCTCATTGAGCGAGGCCATCGATGTCCTGATCGGCATTGCGGAAGCCAAGTCTGACAGCGACGAGAAGCTTGAGGCCGAGCCGGTCGCCCAGCGACTGAAGGACTACGCGCAAGAGACGTGGCCTTCCCCATCGCGATGGATCGCATATGACGCCTTCCGGCGTGTAGTTGAGGGCAAGCCGATACGCAGTGCGATCGCGAGCGATAGGGCCGAGCATCGCTTGCGGTGGGACCCACCGCCCAGTCAGATTCCAGCCGTCGGCCCGCTCCGCGCAAGTCTCGAGGAAATGCTGCTGCCGCGATTCGCCTGGGCGGAAGCGCTCGCTAGCGCCTATTCCCATCGATATCGGTCGGCGTATATCGTCTGCTATACACTGGCCAGCTGTGCGGTTGCTGTGGCCCTTATGGGCGTCTTCGCCCACGATTGGTTTCGAGAAAATCATGACCAACTTCTGCTAGCAAAGGCCATTCTGGTCCTGATCGAACTCTTACTGATCGGTTTCGTGGTGTGGATCGTCACGCAGGGGCGCCGCGAACGCTGGAAAGAGAAATGGATGGAGTACCGGTGCCTTGCCGAGTTGCTATTAAATGCCAGGTTTCTTGCCTTTGTCGGCGAGCACGGCCGCGCCCACCGCTTTGGTGCGGCATCGACGGCGAACGGGTGGGTGCTTTGGTATTTGCGCGCAACTATCCGTGAGATCGGCCTGCCCTCGGCTTCGCTCGACGGCACCTACCAACGTAGCCTCTTGGGTGCGCTCGACCGTCTCGTTGTGACCACGCAGCGGAATTGGCATCAAGGCAACGCAGCGGCGTTGCGACGTATGGACCAATGGCTGCATCGCTTTGCTGACGGGTGCTTTCTTCTTACGGCCGTCGTCCTCGGTGCCTTCCTGCTGGGTTGTGCCTGTCAGGAAGCCTTGCAGCTATGGGGCGATCACGCCGCGGCCGAATGGCTTTCTGGTCATCTGGTGGCGAGCACTAACCTTTTAACATTCTTTGCGGCGCTATTGCCGGCGTTCGGGGCGGCGGCGGCGGGCGTGCGCGAGACCGGAGATTTCGGCAAGGTGGCGGAGCGGTCTACCAAGACCGTCGAGGCTCTCAACGAGATTTCGGGAGACATCAAGAAAGCCCGCAGCACGCTCAGGCTTGACGAAACTGGAGATATGTTGCTGACCACCGCGCAGATACTGACCGAGGATCTCGCCGCTTGGCAGTCGGTCTATGGCCACAAGCGCCTAGAATTGCCATGAGCTGCTGTTCGAGGACGCTAGCGAAGATGCTTCTGGATTGTACGCCTTGGTAGTGCGGATGATCGAACCGAGGTCGCGGCTTTCGTTGCCGATCTAGACGAGCGATTCCAGGAGAGTTGTTACGTACATGTAGCGGTCCTCGCGCGCATTTCCTGACGTCAACAGGGCCTTGATACTCGAAGGATCGACGGCCCGGGCGCTTGACTGGCCGGGCCAGCTCGTCTTTTCGGTAGGCGAACGATGCCGAGTCGTCGGACGATGCGACTAGCGCGATTTCTTCCTGTGGTGCGAAATTTCAGCTTGGTCAAAGGTAGACCGGGGGTGAAGCCGCATGGAATTCGTCGACCTCGAGACCTCCTCGATCGCACAAAAGACAAGCGCAGACGCAGCCGGCTCATATTGGATCCATGCTTTTCAGCGAGGCAAGTCAGCGCAAGCTTTTGGAAAACCCCGTTGCATTTCCAACGTTTCTTGCGTCAAATTTAGTTCCAAAGCGCGGCCGAAGCGAGCCTTAGATGTCCAATATTTTCATAAGCCATTCAAGCAAGGATTTGGCCGAGGTTGTTCGGCTTAAGGAGTGGTTGGATGGGCAAGGTTTTTCGAGCATTTTTCTCGATTTCGATACGGAAACCGGTATTGCCCCGGGGGCAGACTGGGAGCGCACAATTTACCGCGAAATCGACCGGGCGGCCGCCGTCCTTCTGGTCTTAACGCCAAGTTGGCTCGCATCGAAATGGTGCTTCGCCGAGTTCACTCAAGCGCGAGCACTTGGCAAGGCGATCTATCCGCTTATAGAGTCGCCGGACGGCGATCTGATTGTCTCACCTGATATCCAGCATCTGGATCTGGTCAAAGACCGTGAGGGCGGACTAAACCGTCTCGCGAGAGATCTCAACGCGCTTATACTCAATTCACAGGGCGGGTTTGAGTGGGACCAAACGCGTTCGCCGTTTCCTGGCCTTTCCGCAATGGAAGAGGCTGACGCTGCGGTCTATTTCGGTCGCGACGACGACATTCGCCGTCTCATTGAACGGCTCAACGCGCGCCGTTCTCAAGGCGGTGAAAAGATCGTGACCCTGCTCGGAGCATCAGGCTCAGGCAAATCATCTTTGATCCGAGCTGGCGTGCTCCCACGCCTTAGCCGCGACAAGACGAGATGGATCCTCCTGCCGCCGTTCCGCCCGCGCACACGGCCAATCGACGAATTCGCGCAGACTCTCGCCAGCGTAAGTGGCGAGGACTGGCGCGCTTGGCTGCAACGCTTAGAAACGGAGGATGCGACCCGTGCCCTATTAAATCTGGCGCGTGATCTGAGGATGGCCCGTGGTGCCAACGAGGCAACCATACTGCTCACCATCGATCAAGGTGAGGAGTTGTTTAGCATCTCGGAAACGGCCCAGAGCCACAAGATGCTGGAATTGATCCAAGCGATGTCGGCCGACATCATGCCGTTTGTTACTATGATCGGCCTGCGCTCGGACTACTTGCCGCAATGGCAGGCGGCAGAGTCGCTGACTAGCAGCCGGTTCGAGCAGGTTTCGTTAAAGCCAATGCCTGTAGAGCGGATACGTCAGATTATCGAGGGGCCCGCGCGCGTGGCTGGTCTTGCCGCCGACGAAGGGCTGATAATGGCGGCCGCTCGCGACGCCGCGGTTGACGACGCTTTACCCTTGTTAGCCTTTGCCCTGCGAGAGCTCAGCGATGGGCGGGGCAGCTCGAGCCGGTTAGCGCTCGCCGACTATCAGGCTCTTGGCGATATGAAGGAGAATCTCTCTCCGCTGGAAAACGCGGTACGGCGTCGTGCCGACGCTACGCTCGCAAGAAGAAGGGCGACCGACGAGGATTTGGCCGCACTTAAGGACGCTCTCGTTCCCGCCGCCGTGCGCGTCAATCTCGAGGGTGAGTATGTGCGACGGCCGGCGCTGTTCGATGAGATGCCAGCGCGTGCCCGACCCATGATCGAGGCGCTAGTCGATGCTCGGTTGCTGACGTCGAGTGCTGACGATGGTGTGCGTCAAGTCGAGGTTGTGCACGAGGCGCTACTTCGCAAATGGCCATTGCTACGCGGTTGGCTTGACGAGGAGCGTGAATTCATCATCGGCCGCGAGCAGCTGAGACATGACGTTGCTGATTGGCGCAATGCCTCCGGAAAAGCCAAGATGGGCGCCTTGCTGACGGGCCTAAAGCTTTCGAAGGCACGCATATGGTTGACTGACCATGCGCGCCATATCGACAAAGAAGAGCAATCCTTTATTCAAGCCAGCATTCGCGAAGCCGATAGTCAGGTTCGACGGCGGCGATTTCTGATGCGCGCCGCGGTCACTGCAGCAGTGGTCGCTACTATGTTTGCCGGGCTAGCTGGCTGGCAGTGGAATGTCGCTGATAAAGCAACGGTACTCGCCTTGAACAGCGAGCAGGAGGCGCTCGCCCAGAAACGCATCGCCGACAACCAGGCCTCGCTCGCGACCGAACGTGGCACTGAGGCCGAAAGACAGCGCGACGCTTCACAGAGGAGCGCGGCTGAGGCTGTTGCGCAACAACGAATTGCCGAGGCAAATCAGGCTGCCGCGCTTACTTCACTCGCTGAGACGAGATTATCAAACAATCCGGCTGAGGCGATTAAGCTTGCGCTGGCGGCATGGCCTCGCGACGAAATCGACCCACTCAAACGTTCGCTGTCAACGTTCTCAATATTGCAGAGGGGAGTATCGCAACAATTCGCTCGCCGGGTGCTGGCCGGACACACTCGTGCAGTCCTGGACATTGAATTCTCGCCCGACCAGAAGCAACTGCTTACGGTGTCAGAAGACGGAACGGCACGAACCTGGGACGTGGCCTCTGGCGAATCGGTTCGTGTACTCGACCCAAAAGCAGGACCGCTCAGTCGCGCGCATTATTCACCCGACGGCGCTCTCATCGTCACCGCTGGCAATGATCGCGCGGCATGGATATGGGATAGCAGAACGGGCATCGCAGTCGGAAAACTTGAGGGCCATACGGATAGCTTGACCGACGCGCAATTTTCGCCTGATGGGCAGCGCATCCTCACAACTTCAAGCGATAACACAGCGAGGCTTTGGAATGCCGTGACCCGCTCGCTGATCGCAACATTGACGGGTCATAAAGATATTGTGCACGGGGGGTTTTCTCGCGACGGCGAACGGATTGTCACTGTCTCCGGGGGGCTTCTGGACAACAACGACCCCGCCGTAGCTATTTGGGATGGCCGAACTGGAATGAATCTTACATTCTCAAACAGGCAGCCTGGAGGTGTTAAAGGCGTCGCCTTCTCTCCCGACGGCGTAACTTTCGCTACTTATATGGGCGCTGCGGATCCGAGCGCCGAAGATCGAGCAAATTCTGTGCGAATATGGAGCCTGCGAGACGGTCGGCTGCGCGCCCAACTCGTGGGTCATGGTAAGCCGGTGGAGGACGTCGCCTTTTCCCCTAATGGGAAAATTGTTGCAACTTCGGCGCTCGACGGTGCTGTGCGGCTTTGGAACGCAAATTCCGGTGCTTTGCTCGGGACATTGAAACACACTGCCGGCGAGAAGGGCATCGGATTAGGGCGCGCTAGCTTTTCCCCAGGTGGCAGCCGGTTGATTAGTGTTGCAACGGATGGATCGATCAAAGTGTGGGAAACTACGACCGGGAAGCTGATTGCCAATCTGAAGGGCCATCGGGCCGCGGTCGAAAAGGCGATCTATGCGATGCCCCCGGATCGTATAGTATCTGTGTCAGCTGACAAAACGGCAATTTTTTGGGATGCGACCTCCTTTTCGGCGAAGTTGATCTTTGGTGGAGGGCAAGTGCGGTTCAATGCAGGCGAGTTTTCCGCTGACGGATCTAAGATAATTTTGGCCGGTGGGAATGGATCAGGAATTATCGATGATCTTTCATCCGGTTCTGTGTCTGAGACAACGCCCGGGAAGTTTACAGTCTCAGACGCTCGCCTGACCTCGTCTGGAGATCGACTTATTACGCGCGACGCGCATCATCATGTGACGATCTGGACTGTGCCGGAACTAAAGCGGGTGCGAGACTTAGATGACGTTTTTACTCTTTCGTCTCTTGCGATCTCAAAGAGCGGAAAGTTACTTGCTGCCGATCTAGTAGATAACGATGAGTTTCACGTTGGCTTCGTTGATCTCGATAGCGGCAAGACGCTTAGAGTGATCAGTGAGACATCGAACCCCACAGCTGCTATCGCCTTCTCACCCAATGCGGATGTACTGGCACGTGCGAGCATTGAAGGCGAACTCGGCATCTGGCGCGTTAGTGACGGCGCCTTGATCGCGAAACTCGTGGGTCATCGTGAAGGTATACTTGACATCGCGTTTTCGCACGACGGAAAGCGACTAGTCACTGCATCCGTGGACGCGACGGCTCGGGTGTGGGATGTAACCACGGGCAAGCAGCTATTCGTATTGCGAGGCCATTCGTCTCCGGTGAGGAACGTAGAGTTTTCTCCGAACGATCGTCTTATCCTTGCTGCTGCAAACCAGCTTAGACTTTACGATGCACTTACTGGTGAGCAAAAGGTCGTGATCGATAACACCGGGAGCCCAGCACATTTTTCACCATCCGGCAGGTTCATTGCGGGTCACCCAGAGTCTCCCGGCGCGATCTCGATCTTTGATGTTGAGACAGGAACGTCAATCGTTACGATTCTTGCTCACGAGGGAGAGGTCACGTCGGCGTCTTTCTCACCCGACGGGAAGTCTCTACTGACAACAGGCGAGGACGGCTACGCTCGTATTTGGTCGCTAGAAGGAGTTCCCGAAAAGTCGATCTTGGGAATCGCCTGTGCGCAGCTAGCGGATAGGAACTTTCAAACGCTCGCCTCTTCAATTGCGTTAGGCGCGGTCGAGCCGTCTTGCACGGGCGCCGAGCCGCTCCCAAACGGCGCGGACCTGATTGCGGCGGTAGATGCGAAACGTGATGGCATCACTAGCGCCAGAGTAGCACTATTCTCGGGTAAATTTGCTGACGCGATCGAATACGCGCGTGCGGCACTTCTCTACGGCGATGAAAAAGATAAGACATTGGCGGGGCTTGTAACTGCACATGCGCTTATGCTGATGGGCCGTACAGACGAGGCGCGTGAGGCATATCTTGCTCGGCAAGGCAAGCTCATACGATATTTTCTGAACATGCGAAATGGCGATGTTAAGTCGGTCGGGTCGAACACGGTTGATAGTTGGGAGCGGACTGCATTGGATGATTTCGCCGAGCTGCGCGCGGCCGGCTTACAGCGCCCTTTGATGGATGAGATTGGAGGAGCCTTCTCTAAAACACTTGCGCGGTACGAAGATGCCGTCAACTCGTTCAGAGAGGCTGACGAAAAATACTTTGCACACGACTACGTCACCGCTTTACCGATGTATGAACTAGCGTTGACGGCTTTGGAAAAGCGCTCTGGCGATCTGTCAAACCAGGACAAATATGCGCAGCTGAAGTTCATGATCATCATGGCAATGGGAGAATGCGCAAAGAAGAAAAAGGATATGTCTATGGCTGTGAAATACTATGAGCTCGCTAGCTACCTGATCGAATCGAAAGTGAAGGAAAGCAAGAACGATGAAATTTGGCAGTACGATCTAATCGCGGCACAGTTTTTCCTCTCGACCGTTGTAGCTGACTCATCTGCTCCACTATTAAGAGCGGAAACAGCGGTCAAGAATCTAGTTTATCACACTGAGGGAAGTGTTGTCGACCTTACGCAATATTATCCTAAGATTTTGGCGGCGCTCGACAAGCTCGTCACCGACCGGGCGCGTTCTTTTTATGATAAGAGACAATATATCGACGCGTTAGAAATCTTCAAAGAGGATGTCGGCCGTGCCCGTTTTGCTGCGCAGTACGGATTCATTGGCAAACATAACCTATCGAGCGTCTTGAACCTTGAAGCTTGGTACGCAATCTTTGCGCGTGATTTTGAACTCACGCGTTCGGATTCAGAGAGAGCAATCGCTCTCGTTGAGACAGATGAACAGAGATTTGGGCCTATGACGAACAGGGCTCATGCGCTCATGTTGCTCGACCGCATCACAGAAGCTAGGGATGCGTATATGGCGGGTCGAGGGCTCACAAGCTCAGAGAAGGAAACTTGGGAGCACGCCATTCTAAGTGATTTCGTAAAGTTCAGAGCTGCAGGCATCTCGCATCCCTTGATGGGAGAAATCGAGAAAGCATTCAAGAAGAGATGACCCCGCAGCCCACCTTGATGATCGGGCCCGGCTTGCGCGCGGCCTCGTAGAGCCGGGTGAAGCCGGCATAGGTATTCGCCTGCATCTGCCCGCCATGGCCGGCAAGATGCGTCCCAGGATGCGGACCGCTACGGTCGGGCAAGTAGAAGAACACAGCCGCAGGCGGCGCGTGCCGGCAAAGGTACGATCGTCACGGACGGGGTACTTCGGTCCAAGATCGACAATGTGTGGAATGCGTTCTGGTCGGGCGGCATCTCCAATCCGATCGAGGTAATCGAGCAGATCACCTATCTCCTGTTCATCCGCGGCCTGGACGAGGCGCATACGCCCGAGGAGAACCGCGCCAACCGGACGGGCAAGCCGATGGAGCGGCGGATCTTTCCGGCCGGCAAGGATGACATCGGCAAGGACGGCGTCGCCTACGAGGAGATGCGCTGGTTGCGGCTGAAGAACAAGGATCCGGCGACGATGTTCGTCATCGTCTCCGACCATAGTTGACGGTGCCGGCAGCTCTTTCGTTCCATAACACGGCGCGCTTCCACTTGTCGCTGTATAATCATTGTTCTCTGTCCGGGCGCCATCCAGCTGGATCTGCAATCCAGCGGTTGATATCGGATTCATGCCAACCCGAGCCGTGGGTGCTGATTTTGAGCTGGCCCGGGAGCGTGCCCTCGGCGATCTTGCGGTAGATCGTGGAGCGGGACAGGCCGGTTCTGGCGAGGACAGTTTTCATCCGGATGATACGGTCTGGTTCGCGCACGGTGGCGATGCCTCTTGCTGGCTGTTTCTGAAAACTTCTGAGACCAGACAGGCAAACATTTGCAGATATACAAGAGGATCTCGCAGGTCGCCGGGTGTGACGTAGGAATGGCGGCAAACGGATGAATCAGATTCCGAGGCCCCGGCCACGGCCGAGGTCGATGCCATGGGTGAACGCCAATTCCTGACCGAGCCGGCGGCCCGACTCGAAGGCGATGCCAAGGTCCAGCTTGCGGCTCGCGAGCATCGATTCCAGCTGTGGATCGCGTTCGAGGCTTTTGGCCATATCGCCCATGGCTGTGCGCGTGGCCTTGTAGCCGGTCATGTCGCCCGCTTGATACAGGCTCCGACTGGTCTGTTCGAGCTTCTGCCAGCGTTCGACAAAGCGGTCGGCGCGGCGGCCCGGATCGCTGCGCACTTCGGTCTCGAGCTGCAGCGCGCGCACAGCGCGGCCGACCTGGCCAATAGCCGCCTCACGGGCCAGTTCCGGGTTCTGCTTGTAGGCGGCTTCGGCGTCATGCGAGCCAAAGGGGCGCACCTCCTCGAAGGCTTGACGCGCCTTTTGCAACTCTTTCACCTGCTCGCGGCTCGCTGAGACGCCAGTCTCCCGCGCCGCGAAGATCGCATCTACTGCGCGGGCATGGCGCACCAGCGCTCGTGTCCGGATGCGACGTGCGTCCGCTTCGGGATCTTGCGCTACGTTGCCTGCCGGCACTTCGGCTCCGCGCCGCTCTGCTGCCGGACCGCTGCTTTCCCTGTCCGGCGTTGCCCGTTCCGGCCTCCCTCGGCTATCCAGTCCGGGCGCTTCGGCTGGAGAGCGCAGGCCGTCGAACATGTCGCGCAGCTTCTCGGGCACAATCTTGCGCACGATCTCGGCCACGCGCGCGCGGAAAGTGATCCCGCGCCGCTCGGCGTAGCTCTGGACCGGATCGGCGGCCTCGTAGTCCGAGGCCATATCCTTGGCACGGTCGCGCGACAGGACTCGGCTGAGCCGGTCCTGACCCGCAAAATCGTCACGGCCATAATGCAGGTCTACGCCGTCGCGATGCCGCGACAGTGCGACATAGCTGCTGTGGGCATCCATACCCGGCGTCGCCAGCACATGGACGCGGTCGATCGTCACGCCCTGCGCCTTGTGGATCGTCGCGGCATATCCATGGTCGATGCGGTTGTAATCCTTGAACTCGAAGCGCACGGATCGGTCATCGTCGGTCTGCACGGTCATCGATTGCGCATTCATCTGTTCGACAGTCCCGAGCGTGCCGTTCTTAACGCCGAGGCCACGCTCGTTCTGCAGGAACATGACGCGATCTCCAATCGCGAATGCTCTCTCGCCGCGCTCGACCGTCACACGCACCTCGTCGCCTAGATCGCCCGCAGCTCGCAGCCGCTCGCGGGCTGCCTCGTTCAGCGTCCGGACTTCATCGTTGGTGTGGGTTAGGATGATGCGGCTCCGATCCGGCGCTGTCTGCCGGTCGCGATCCCAGCGCTCGATCAGATCACCCCGCGCCTGCTCGCGGGTCTGGGCCTCGTGCACCATGTTGTGAGCGCGGTAGGCTTCGAGCGCATGGCTAACTTTGCCAGTCGCCAGATCGCGTGTGGCGTCGCGCTGCCAGTCCTCCCGCTGACGGCGTACTTCACCGATCTCAGCGCCGCCGTGACGCTCATGGATAGAGCGGAATGCTGCGCCCGCCTCGATGGCCTGCAATTGTTGCGGATCGCCGACCAGCACCACCTTTGCGCCAGCGTCGAGCGCATGCGACAGCACGCGCTCGAGCTGGCGCGTGCCGACCATCCCCGCCTCGTCGATCACCAGCACATCACTGGATTGGAGCAGGTCACGGCCTTTTTCCCAGCCATGCTCCAAGCTGGCAATCGTGCGCGACGCTATGCCCGATCCGCTTTCGAGGTTCTCTGCGGCAATGCCGGACAGGGCGACGCCACGGACCTCGAACCCGGCTGCTTCCCACACCTCTCGCGCCACCCCCAGCACCGTGCTCTTTCCCGTCCCGGCATGGCCGACCACGACGCTGAGATCACGTCCGTTTGTGATGTGTGCCAGCGCCTCTGCCTGCTCCCCCGAAAGCACCAGGCCGCGCGCTTCCGCTCGCGCCAAAGCCGCTCGACGGTTCACGTCGCGAACCTGATGGCTCTCCCGTTCCGCCATCCGTTCAGCAGCCCGATACAGCCGCTGTTCGGCCTCGATCATTCCGCGGGTGGTGGATCGATCCTCGCCGCGGGCGTCCTTGCCGAGTTCGACCAGATCCGGCGCTCGCTGCATTGCGCTCATGACCTGGTTGAACTGGTCGAGGCCGTCACTGTGACGATGCGCGAACTTGGCGAGATCGCGGCGTGTGAAGGTCGATTGCTGCTGGGTGATGGCGTCGAGTCCAAGCGAGGGATCGGCGATGATCCGCGCGCCATTGTTCCGCGCGATCTCGCGGTGCATTTCGGCCCGGTCGGCCTCACCGCCTTCGTCTGCAATGCCCCGAACCTCGATTCGTTTCGCGGGCGCGCCGATTTGGCTTTGCGGCTCCAGCGCAATGCCCTGGGCTTCCAGGCTGCGATGGTCAATCCGCGCGTCGATGTCGAGCTCGGCCAGCCGCTCGTTGGCAATCTCCGCCCAGCGTTCGCGCCAGCGCTCGACCATCTCGGTGCGGTTCCAGTGCCGTACCTTCTGGCCAAAGCCGTTCTCGTCGACCGAGCGCATCGTCAGCATGACATGGGCATGGGGCTTGGGCAGGCCGTCCTCGGCCCTGTCCCAATGCACATTGAGATCGGCGATCATGCCCAAGCCGACGAACTCGCCCTGAACGAAGTCCCGAGCCAGCTCGATGCCCTGCACCTCAGTCAGCTCGCGCGGAAGCGCGAACTCGACCTCCCGGGCAAGCTGGGCATCTTTCCGGATTTCGTGCGCTTCGACGTCATTCCAAAGCCGCTCACGGTCGCTCCATGCCTGCGGCGCATTCTCCGGCAGCATCACCTCGGAATGGACGACGCCGCGCTTGGCCGAAAAATCCTGCTCACGGCCGAGCCGCTCGTCACGCAGCCGCGAGGCAGAGCGGTAGGCCGCCGACGCCACCGCGCTGCTCCCGGCCTTCCGGCCAATGACCTTGACATGAAGATGATAGATCGCCATCGCGACCCAATCACTGACACAGCGAAGCGTACGTCGGAACGACGTATAAGCGCGCCCTCCCTCGAAAAAATCTCGGGAGGGACCGCACCGTCTCAGCCCGTGCTGGCGACCTTACAGCATTGTGCTGGGTGCTCGACTATCATTTCTGCATCAACACCGACGGAGATGACGATGCGCAAGCTACGAGACTTTGACTCTGAACTGAAGGCGCTCGACGATAGGGCGCGCGGGCTGAAGACCCGCAAAGTCCGGCAGCTCGGCGAGCTGGTCATCGCCACCGGGGCTGACACACTCAGTGCCGATGAATTGGCCGGCGCGCTGATCGTGCTGGCCGAGACGAAGGAGGCCGGAAAGAAGGAGGCATGGGCAAAGCGCGGGGCCGCGTTCTTTCACAGCCGGTCGCGCCGAACTGCGCCGGCAACTGACCGCCACAGAGACGGCCCTCCTGCACAACCGGGCAGCGCGTCACCGGCATCGGGCCGCAAGGGCGCGGCATGACATGCGCACGTGGCAAGTCGAGCGCCGCAAGCGCGCGCGGCATCTTATCGAACTGGGTGGCCTCATTGTCAAAGCCGGTATCGTGGATTTGACCAACGATGATCGCGCCACCATCCTCGGCGCGTTGCTTTGGATGGCCGACAAGCTCAAAGGTGGTCAGGGTGAACAGGCGCGAGCGCTCTGGATAGCAAGGGGGACGCAAGCGTTCGAAGCGGATTCAGCGACACGCGACCAGACCGATCAAATTGGTCCGGCACTTCGTCGTTGATCCGCGACAATCGTGTCTCAACCGAGCGACGGCGTGCCCGGAGCGGCGTGCGGCCAATCTGCAAAATTTCGCTCCGACGGCGTTGCTCAGTTTGAGCACCTGCGTCGGTTATTTTCTTTTCCACGTCTCGATCAGGAAGAGTGCTCGCCGACCGGATCGCACGGCTCGCGATCCGGCGGTCGATCCTCGTGTAACCGCACTCGCGGCCGTGAGCGTCGCTGCCATGGCCGCGCAGCGAGCCGATACCCTCGACTATTGCCGCGAGCCCGCTCAGGATCTTGCGCACGTCATTCGGGATCAGCGGATCGAGGTCGGTGCGGTCGGTCGCGAGACCGAGCGACTTCCGGACCGCCCACGAATAGGCCTCTGATATCCTTCTTTTCCGGGAAGCCGAGACCGAGCTCGATCAGGATCGAGCGGGATCCCGCCGGCTCACGCTGACGGGCTTGCTGACTTCTCCCAACGGAGTTTTGTGCGGTCTTTGTTTACGTCCGTTTTGACGAACCCGAAGTGCTCAAAACGCTCAACCATTGAGCTGGCGTTGTTGGAGCGAACATCGGTGTCGATCGGCCGACCAGTCTCCTTTAATCCCGCTATGAGCGAAGAGGAAACGCGCTGATTTCGCGCAGCCTTGGAGACTCCAAGGTAAACCAGCCAGATAGCTTTATCGTCACCTTCAGCTAATGCATATCCAACGACCGAGCCGGTGTCATCGGTCGCAACCCACGACTGTCCAGTTGCGACCAAGCGCTCGATCAACTCCTTCGTCATCGAACGAACGGCCGTGGGAACTTCGGGGGCGACCTCAGCGAAGACTCTGAGAACACCGGCAGCATCGTCAGAAACCGCGACACGGTAAGATATATCCATTGCCATCTGGGTTCTCCTATTGAGGTGTCGCGATGCAGTAGTTTACAATTAACCGGATCGTAGGTTGAGATCATAAATCGTATCAACCAGAAAGTTGGACGTGAGGTATGAGCGATTTTGGGGAGTGGCTAGGAATTGGGGATGTTGAAAGCATCGCCATCTTACGTTGGTCAACTGGCCATGAGATGCGACTTGGCTCTCTAAGGGCTGTGCCGTCGTCCGCCGCGCTGTAAGCCCCCACGACGATTTGGAGGAGTAGATGCCCGCGCCCAAGGTCTTTATCTCGTACTCGCACGACTCGCCGGAGCACAAGTCATGGGCGATGCGCGTGGCCACTTCACTTCGAGAGTTGGGGGTCGACGCGACGCTGGATCAATGGGATCTGGTGCCGGGGCAGGATGTCGCTGCATTCATGGCCGATGGCATCCGCACAGCTGACCGCGTGGTGATGATCTGCTCTGAGACGTACGTTTCCAAGGCGGAAGCTGGCAAGGGCGGTGTCGGCTACGAGCGCCTGATCGTCACGACCGAGGTGGTCTCCAAGATCGATACCATAAAGTTCATTCCCATCGTCCGGAACAACGCCGGCGAGCGCAAGGTGCCGATCTTTCTCGGGCCGCGTCTGTACATCGATTTCTCTGACGATGCGCAGTATAGCGCGAAGCTGGAGGAGCTGGCACGCGAGATCCACGCCGCGCCGGCCTTGATCAAGCCAGGGCTCGGCGAGAACCCGTTCAAGACCGAAGTGATCAAAGCCGGCGAACCGGTGCGGGTTGCGGGGCCGAGCGGCGCGACCGCGGCAGGAGAGCCGATCCTGAGCGGTCCGTGGTTCGAGGCGCAGCACAAAACGGCCGCCAGCGGGATCGCGACGCTCTTCATTGGCGATGCCGGCCAAATTCCGCACATCAACGATGTCGGCGCAATGGAAGTGCGCATGGGGCTGCACGCTGGCCTGAACAAGACCCAGATGGAGCTGCTCAACGCGGTGCAAGCTTCGGAGATCAAAACTTTCGGCTGGCCGTTTGCCGTGACGCTCCAGAATCGGGAGGACAGCAAGCCGAGGCCCTTCGGCGACGGTATTCGCGCGGAAATATCGATCAAGGAGCGGAAATCGTACGACTACTGGGCAGTGCGCAAGAATGGCGATTTCTACGCGATGCAGGGGTACTTCGAGGATCAACAGGGCGCGCCGGATGCCTTGTTCTTCAACACGCGAATCGTCCGTTTGACAGAAGCGCTGATGTTCGCCGGCAGGTTCTATACCGCCCTGGGCGCAACGGCTGAAGCCAAGCTCAGCATTCGCGTGACGCACCGGGGCCTTCGCGGACGCACTCTCAAGAGCGTCGGAGGCAACCGCATCTTGTTCGATACGCCGGCCTCGCACGAGCAGATGTCGGAGACCGAGACCGTCATCGTGCTTGGCACCCTTCGTGATACTCTGGTCGAAGAGGTACAGCGCGTGTGTGCCCCCATGTTCATGCTTTTCGACTTCCAGGAGTTCGCCCAGGAGGTCTACGAGAATATCGTGCGTCGCTTCGAGAGAGGCGACGTCTCGTAAGCCGCGACTAGACTTCGCCCAAATACCAAAAGATATTGAAGAGCAAACTCTCCAGGAAACGGCTGCCCGCGACGAACTGAGGAAGGGCGCGTTCTTGACGACGATCAGGACTTAAAGACGATTGGGTCCTCGGTGACCGGCTCGGGACCTGCGGCTTTGGTCAAGTATTCGCCGAGCGCCGGTCTCAACTAACCCTTGGAAAGAAAATTGAGGTTCTATCGGGCGTCGCGGACTCCCTTTCCTCCACGCTCGAAAGCCGTCCGCAACACACCAACAGTCCCTCAGTTTAGATCATCGAGGCGTGCTCCCAAGTGACGCTGCTTGATGTCTGTTTCGAGTTCGGCGGTGCGTTGGATCATGCTGTGGACGATGGTTTCACGGTCGCGTTGGGTTAGCCCGCGGATACCATGTTCTCGCAACTCCTCTTCGAGGATCGCGGCCATGATCGACACGATGCTCATTCGCTCCAATCCTTCCATCGAAAGTTGAACGCCAGCAAGATCTGTACGACGAGACTATTTCTGTTCCTTGGAGTTCGATCCCGAGGAGAATGGTATGGCAGCCACGTCGCACACCGCTTCAATTAACGAACGAACGGCCCGAGCGTCCCAGTCGATCTCGTCAATCGGCGCATCCCAGTGTTCGGAATTGACGTAGGCTGCATGACGAGCTTTTACGCCCAGACCGGCTAGAGTTCGTGCCGGTGTGGCCATAATGGCCTGCTCTATAGGCGCTAGATCACCGAGCATGGCTTCAATTCGTTCTAGATGGTCTGGTGATGACGGATCGTACAAGGCTCGTATCTTGGCCACAGCCTCTTCGAGCTGCTTGCCCAACACGATCAGGCCTAAATCGTCGTCGGTTGCCTTGAACCGTATGTTGGCGAGGTCTGAAGTTGAGCGTCTAGAGACGTTGTCAGGATCGGCGCCATCGCAGCGGCCAGAGTGAGAACCGTCTTTTGTCTGACACTTGTAAGACGATCGAGACGAGGGGGTCTTCATTGCTCAGGCATCCTCAATGAATGGCAACATGCACCTGAAAATTGGCGCAGACGGCTCAACTCGAAGCTCTCAAGCTATCCACACGAGATTTCATCCAGCGGCGGGTGTATAATACCCTTAAGAGGTGTATTTATAACCTTATAGTGGCGCTTTTGCTAGGGCTGTCGATGGTGATCTCATGATCACCTCTCGACAAATTCGGGCTGCTAGAGCGTTGCTTGGTTGGTCCCAGCAGCAACTCGCGGACAAGGCGATCGTGTCTCTGAACGCCGTCGCACGGCTCGAGGGCGGCGTCGTGGACTCGCGAATAAGTACGGTGCAGGCCGTTCAGGAGGCTTTAGTCAAAGCCGGTATCGAATTTCTCGATGCGGACCAAAAAGGCGAAGGTGTGAGGCTCAAGAGCCCGAGGGCCTAAACAGCCCAAAACCTATCGACCCCTGCTCGCTCTAAAGACGGGGACAAAGGGGCCTAGGTTCGCCATTCAAGCGCATCGATGGGCTTCCTATGACCGGGGCGGAAGGCGCCTTTGGGGCCGACCGGATATCTGACCATTAGCTGCGGGGGATGTGTCGCAAGCTCTCCCGGCCTTGCGAGAGACCTATTGATTGGGGTGGCGCGCCATTCAGAATAAAACTGCGAACTCATATGTAATTGAAATTACGATATAATTTCCTGGCGCTGCGGTTAAGGGGTCTCGGCTTTGATAGTTTGCTATCACGGGTCTGGTCATTCTCGGCAACGCGTAAGCGCGCCGCCTCGTCGGCTTCTTACCTGGCCTTGATCTGTGTTTCAATGATTGAGGCCTGGGCACGCTTCTGTATCGTCGGGTCTCCTTGCCAAAAAGCTCTTATCACGATGCTTATTGAGCAGCGAAAAAGATCGGATTTGACGAAGGCGCAGCTCGACAAGCAGCTGAGGCGCTATCAGTCTGTCAATCGGCTTCCAGGCCGAATGACATCTTTGACCGTTCTCGGCGGCGACATGACATCGCGCCGCCATCGAGACAATATCTGCCCTCGCACTGCCTATTTGCCGCAGGACCTCGGCCGCAATCTCTATCCGACCTTATCTGTCGTCGAAGACATCGATTTCTTCGGCAGGCTGTAGGGCCAAAGCGCGCGCGAGAGAGAACGCCGCATTTCGATTCTCCTCATAGCGACCGGCCTCGACCCGTTTCCGGACCGGCCGGCCGGGAATGAAGCAGTCCTTGGACGACCTTACCTGTTACGTGGCCGGGTTTGAGCTGCTCGGCTCGCCGTCTCGCCCGCGGCGAGCTCGATGATTTCCGCCGTGATCTCCTCCTGACGCACAATTCGTTCTGTCGCCTGCAATGTGGAAAGCTGTTGCTCGACCTGGCTGTGTGCTGCGGCCATTGCTTCCATGCGGGCCTCATTTTCCGCCGCGAACGCGTGCAATGCCGTGTTGCACAGCTCTGCGTGCAGGTAACCCGCAGTCAACTCGGCCAGAAGAGCTTCGGGCGACATGTTCAGCAACGGCGCCTCCAGGCCGGCCGGGCGCGAAAACCCGGACAGGTCAAGAGGGAACAAGCGGCGGCGTCTGACATGAACGCCTTGGCCTGGCCGCCATTCGCTGAATACAGCGTCAAGTCGGTCGACTTCCCCCGACGCGACGCGGGCAAAGAGCGCTTCGGTGATCCGGTCGGCGAGCTTGGGAATGCCGAGTGAATGCGATGGCAACGCAGCATTCCAGTCTACGGCTATACCCCTTTCACTCATGATCGCATGCCCCCGCGTCCCGATCACGAATAGTTCGGAATCAGTGAGTTCGTGGCCAACCGCATCAAGCACCCGCTCGCTGAACGCACCGGCGCAGCCCTGTTCCGCGCAAAATAGGACAAGAGCCATCCGGGTCGATCGACGCTCCGTCCCAAACCGGGCGGAAGGCACCAGATCGAGAACTTGTCCAATGGTGCGCGCGACGGTCGCTGCATAGCTGTCCACCGCGGCAAGCTGGATGCGAGCCTGCTGCGCGCGCGGCGGCAATGCCCCGCATCGCATTCACGACAGCACCGAGCTGACGGATGCCGCCAATGCGAGCGCTTATGTCAGCCAGACGCTCGGTCACTTCAGACTTGTCTCCTGCGGGGTCGCCGTCGCCCTTGTGAGCTCATGAACGTATTGCTGGAGCGTTCTGTCGAGCGCTTTCCTCGGTGCATCCGCAAGTCTGCCCGTCTCCTCGATCAGCCTGACCACGTCGGGGGCATTGTGTTCAATGCCTCACGCAAGCCCGCGCGGAACGCAGCCACGGCGGGGAGAGGAAGCTCGTCCAAGAGACCGGATTGCAGCGCCCGCAGCAGCGCCACCTCTTCGGCGAGCCGCAGCGGCGCATGTTGCGGTTGGCCGAGGATCGCACGGATTCGCGCGCCTCGGGTCAGTTGATTACGGACGCGCTGATCCGGCATTCCGCCAAAGCGGGTGAACATCTCCAGCTCTAGGAATTGGGCATAGTCGAGGCGCACCGTCTCGGCAGCCTCCCGAAGCGCAAGCGCTTGCGTCTTGCCGCCGACGCGACTGACGCTGGTGCCGACATCGACGGCGGGCTTCTGCCCTTCGTGGAAAAGCCTGGCGTCAAGCACGATCTGGCCGTCTGTGATCGAAATCAGATTGGTCGGAATGTAGGCACTGAGGTTACCTGCATCAGTCTCCGCGATCGGTAGTGCCGTCAGCGATCCTCCTCCTTTTTCCTTGGACAGCTTGGCAGCTCTCTCCAGCAGCCGCGCATGGACATAGAAAATGTCACCAGGATATGCCTCGCGTCCTGGCGACTGGCGCGTGAGCAGGGCGATCTCGCGATGGCTGGCAGCGTGCTTCGTCAGGTCATCGACCACAATCAAGGCATGCTGGCCGCGATCGCGAAAATATTCCGCCATCGTGAATGCGGCGAAAGGCACGATCCACTGCAGTCCTGGGGAACTAGCTGAGCCAGCAACGACGACAATACAACGTTCAATCGAGCCAAATTCCGTCATGGCGTCGATTGCTCGACGGATGCTCGAGCTCTTCTGACCTACCGCGACGTAGACGCAGACCAAGTCGCTCGTCTTTTGATTGATGATCGTGTCGACTGCGATCGTGGTCTTGCCGGTTGATCGATCGCCTATGATGAGCTCACGTTGAGCCGCGGCCAAGCGCGAACAGGGTGTCAACCACCATGAGATCCGTCTGAACGGGCTGCGTCACGAGATCCCGATCGATGATGCTTGGCGCCGGTCGCTCGATGGGTTCGAGCGTATCCGTCACCACGGGACCCTTGCCATCCAGTGGACGACCAAGCGGATCGACAATACGGCCGAGAAGCGCAGGCCCTACTGGCACGCGGACGACGTCGCCGGTGCCGCGCACACGGTCGCCCGCCTCGATCGTATTCACGCCATCGAGCAGGACGCATCCGATCCGGTCCCGTTCAAGGACCTGAGCGAAACCGAACTGTCCCTTCTCGAACCTCAGCAATTCGTCCTGCCGAACTCCAGGCAGACCAGAGACGAGCGCGATGCCGTCCCCCACCTCTTCCACCCGCCCGATCTGCTCAGTTTCAGGCCCAAGAAGGGTCGCACCAAGTCTGATACCAGCGCGTTTGAGCCAGCCGTCGGCCAGCATGTCAGTGTCGGTTGTTGTCATCCGAGAGGTCCGTAAGGATCTTGGCGAGGTCGGCACGCCAACTGTTCTTGATAACAAGGTGCGGACCGTGCAGCTCCAGGCCAGCGATCAGTCCGGGGTCCTCCTTGAAGGCAATCTCGGGACGGGCGCCGAACGCATCGGCGATCAGCTGCCGCTGACGCTGCTGGTCCATCGGTTGGACCGGCGTCGCGCTGACTGCTTCCAGGACCACACCGTCTCCCGCCATGGCTTTCCGGACCGGTTCAGGCAACGCCCGTATTTCCCGGAGGAGCACATCAAGGAACGCCGCACCTGCGGCCGGCCCCTCCAGGCGCGAGACAAGCCGCTTGGCGATTTCGACGGCCAGTCGACTCGCTCGCTCCACCCAAGCTTGCTCGGCCGTGTATCGCTCCTTTTCGATGCTCATTTTCGCGGAAGGCTCCAGCGCGGCGACCTCCTTCGCGGCCGAGGCGAGGAGCGCTTTGCGCTCCTGCTCCGCGGTCTCGTGAGCTGCGGCAATGATCAACTCACGTTCTTTGTCGAATCCGGACCTTATCCGGTCAATCTCCACAAGCGCGCTATTCGCCTCATTCCGCTTGGTCTCGGCCTCGGCCAGCACTTGAATCGCAGCCGCCCGACGCTGCTCAATGATCCCCGCGACCGGACGCCAGAAGAATCGGGCGAGCAACCACACCAGGATCGTGACATTGACGGCTTGGAGTCCAACCGTCCACCAATCGATGGTCATAACATCACTTCAGCAGCGGGTTGGCGAACAACAGGAGCAGCGCGATCACGAGGCAATAGATGGCCATGGTCTCGATCATGGCCAGCCCGACGAACAGCGTGCGCGAAATGGTGTTCGCGGCCTCCGGCTGCCGTGCGATTGCGTCCATCGCGGCCGCCACCGCGCGGCCTTCGGCAAGCGCCGGGCCAATTGCACCAAATGACACCGCCACAGCGGCCGATATAATGCTCACAAAGGATAGCCAGTTCACGACCGCGCCCTTACGTTGTTGGATTGTTGGTTTCCGTGTCCTTCCCCTCGGTCACCGCTCCTGCGATGAAGACCATAGCAAGGACCGCGAAGATATAGGCCTGAACCGCACCCGTAAGGAGATCGAGGGCCATGAGGGGGATCGGCACAAGCAGCCCGGCCACGGAAAGCACGATGCCGACAACGAATACGCCGCTCATCACATTGCCGAAGAGCCGGACGACGAGCGAGAATGTCCGCGTGAGGCTCTCGAGAAAATTGAGCGGGATCATGATCGGGTTTGGCGATGCAAAGGTGGCAAGATAGCCGCGCACTCCTCCGGCACGGATGCCGTACCAAATCACGGCAACGAAGACGACAAGCGCGAGCGCTGCGTCGGTTTCGATTTGGGCCGTAGGCGGTTCGACTCCAGGCACCAGCGAGGACCAATTGGCAACGAAGATGAACAGGAAGAGTGTGCCGATGAAAGCACGGTAGGGAGATGGTTCCACTCCCATCGTATCCCTGATCTGATCGTCCACCGCGTCGACGATCAGCTCGACGGCGGATTGGGTCGCCGACGGTTCTCGCGACAAACTGCGTGTGAGAAGGATCCCGGCGAGCGCCAATCCGGCCATGATAGCCCAGGTCGTCAACACGGCCGCGGTGACGGGGACGGGCCCCAGGTGAAAAAGCGCGGTGCTGCTGAGCGGCGAGGTCATGTTGCTTCCCGCGTCCCGCGAATGATGAAGGAGCGACCGATAAATACACCCAGCGTCATAACCAGCAGGTGCAGCGCTCCCGCCAGGCTCGCCAACGTCAACAGTCCACCGAGAACGATGAAACGAAGGATCATCAGCGCGATGGTTCTCACGACTCCGCCATCTCCAATGAAACGGCTGACGCTCCACCGCAGGCTACCGAAATACAGAATACCCAGCACAATTCCACCGGCTAGATCGCCGGGGATTTCAAGAAGCTGGATCCCGGTCGGCAGGATGTCGGCCAACGAGATGCTCATGCGTTGTTCATCCATCTCCAGGCGGACCAACATCCAATAGCCAGCCCAATCAACAGCAGCGGCGCGGTCCAGAACAGCCCTGTGTAGAATTTGTGATCCATCCAGTGTCCCAGGTAAATTCCGATCAGCATGGGGACTACGATGATCCAGCCAAGCACACCGATCTGGGCGAGCCGCCGTGCAACCGACGGATCCCCCTCCCGAAGCTTGCGCCGGTGACGCTCCCGGCGGAGCCGGGCGCCCTTCACGAGCGGATCTTCCTGGTCCGCGTCAGCGGACTTTGGCACTTGCGATTTCTCCGATCCTGTCATGAGAACATCCCCACGCCAGTGCGGTGACCGGGCCGGAGATGATACATCATCTGCCGGATCGCGTTGAGACGCAGCCGAGTGCTCTCGACGTTTTCGGTCCGCTCGCTCTCGAGGTCAGCATGGAAACGAGCGAGGACAGTCTTATCCAGGATCGCAAGATCGTCCCCCGGCACCGCCTCGCGCGTCGCGATGACGACGTCGCGTCCACCCACGACCGAAAGAACGCCGCGGCGGACAGCGCAATAATGGCGCGTGCCATTGCCGCTTTGCCAGCTTACAACGGAGATCGCGAGGCTGGTGACGAAATCCGCATGCCGCGGCAGAATCCCAAAGCTGCCGGTCGCATCTTCTGCGCGTACCGCAAGCACCCCATCCTCATCTATGACCATCGAAAGTGGTGTGACGATACTCAGCTTCATGGCACGCGTCCTTTGCTGGTGGACGCAGCTTCCTTCTCCCGGGCCTCGTCTAGAGTTCCGACCATATAGAGAGATCCCTCAGCCCAATCGTCGGTCTCCCCGTCGAGGATCGCGCGGCAGCCGGCCAGCGTGTCCGCACGACGGACGCTGCGGCCGGGCGTGCCGGTAAACGCTTCCGTCACCATGAAGGGCTGACTCAGGAACCTTTGCAGGCGGCGAGCTCGTTTAACGATCAACTTGTCATTGGCGCCAAGTTCCTCGACTCCGAGGAGCGCGATGATGTCTTGCAGATCCTTGAAGCGAGCCAGCGTCTCCCGCGCTCGTTCCGCAAGCCGATAGTGCTCTTCGCCGACCACAAGGGGATCAAGCAGAACCGACGACGAGGCAAGCGGATCGATCGCGGGATAGAATCCCTGGGCTGCCAGCGTACGCGACAACATGATGATGCTATCAGTATGACTCGATATGGCGGTCACAGCCGGATCAGTGAAGTCGTCGGCCGGCACGTAAACGGCCTGGATGGCGGTCACCGACGCACCTGCTACCGATGCGATCGGCTCCTGCAGGGATGCGACCTCAGTCGCCAATGTCGGTTGATACCCGACCCGCGATGGCAGCCGTCCGAGCAGACTCGACAATTCGCTTCCGGCCTGAACGAAGCGAAACACGTTGTCCATCAGAAGAAGCACGTTTTGGTGTTTCTGATCCCGAAAATGTTGGGCCAATCTAGCGGTTTGGCAAGATTGTCGAGGAGGCGCGGCATCTATCGCAGCGTCGCGGCTCTCAGGGCTGACATCACTTCGCTCATCGACCGACACAACGCCGATCCAAAGCCGTTCCGATGGACCAAGTCCGCCGATGACATCCTTGCTTCCATCGAACGCTTCTGCCGATACAATGCCCCGGCAAAACACGACTCGATGTCGCGAACTTCTGGTTCAGGACACTAGCGCATTACAAGCAGACCCAGGCGCTCCGGCTCATCTCGCAGTTCGCTCGCGAATTTGCCGAGAAGTTTTGGTCGTGAGTCAGGCGGCTTGCTCCGCAGCTATCGCGCGGACGATGCGGAGCTCCTTTGTGGTCGCGATGGGATCGGTCTGCGGCACTATCAAGGACACGATTGACGAGATGCGGGACGACGGCATCCGGTTCGGGCTTGTGACCATCGTCTCGTTCCGACCGTTCCCGGTCGAAGAATTGCGCAACGTGCTGGCAGCTGCGCAACACCTCGTCGTGGTCGAGAAGAGCATCGCCGTGGGGATGGGCGGACAGCTCGCCGACAATGTCGGTGCCGCGCTACGCAATCTGCCGCGTGTGCCGCGGCTGCACTCGGCCGTCGCCGGACTCGGCGGCAGGCCGATCACGCGCGGCTCGCTGCATCGTCTGTTCCGGCAGGCGACCGTGCAGCCGTGGGAAGGCGCCCACTTCCTCGACCTCAACGAGCGAGTGGTCGGCCGCGAGATCCATCGCAAGCGCAAGACCCGCCGGTCCGGACCGACCGCCGAGAACATCCTGCGCCAGCTCGCGCTCGCAGCCGGCCTTCCGGCCGCCGAGTAACGATTTCAACCAAGGACCACGCCATGCAAAGGGCGCCAAGTCTCTCGGGCCGCCCAGAAGGCACCCCAGAGCGACTGTGAGCGAACTCGGCCTCAACCAGAGAACTCATGGTAGGCAATGATGAGGGTCGTCAGGACACTATTGTTGCGTTGACGCCCCACCGACCTTGCTTATCGGGAGTCGATAGCGAGCCGACCGCGTTTGCCCGCCGGCCCAAACGAGCGGGCGTCAATTTGGAACTTTGCTCGGTGTCGGGTGGAGGGAGCGCGCCGCGCTGACAGTGGAGCGGGTACAATTTTCGATCTGCGTACACCGAATGAAAAAGGGCGATAGATATCTCTATCGCCCCCTTCGATCCTGTCTGACTCGAATGCTTACTTCAGATTCGTAACTGCCGTCAGGTCAGCCGAAAGCTTGACAATGCCGGCGGCACCACACCAGTTGGAGCTGTTCCCGCCCGGGTTGATGCCGGTAATCGGGGAGGTTCCGACGGAAGCATTGAATGCACCGGTGAAGACGCTGCAATTACCCTTGTTAAGGTCGGTGTCAGAGTAACGCAGATCCAGTGTGAACACCTTGTAGGTGAAGCCGATACCAATATTCCAAGTGTAGTAGTCGGCGTAATGGATGCCGTTGGGGAACGTCGCGGTGCCGTAGAAGCTGTCGGTGGTGCCAAACCATTGCCGGCCGAACTCACCCGACACATACATGCCGACGCCGCTGCTGCCGAACACGGTGGAAGGCGCCGTGTACTTGCCGGTGATAGAGGCGTAGTTGCCCCACGCGCCCGAGTTCAGGAAGTTCGGCGAGTAGAACTCGGTCGCACCGACGCTGAAGCTGTCGTTGATGGTGTAGTTCACCTTGCCGTAAACTTCGACGAAGCTGACGTCCTTCTTCATGGTGTTGGCGTTCGGCACGGCATTAGCCAGACACTCGGCGCTGAGCGGCCGGCCAGCAGAATCCGTAAGACCCCCGTTGAAGGCATTGGCTGCACCGTAGTAGCAGGTGCCACCCGGATACAGATAACCCCAGACACCGATGTCGAAGGCAAAGGCCCCGAAGGTCGGGCGGATACCGCCATAGATGTCAATTTCCGCCGCAGGTCGGTTCGTGAACGAAATGCTCTCCCCGGAAAGACCGACGTAGAGCTGCAGGTCTTTGGTGACGTTGTATCGAGGCTCAAAATAGGCGGCCACCGACGGCTTATGGTTGGACTGCGTAACGCCGCGGAAGATATAATCGTTCATGATCGCGCTGCCGAACGCGATGTCCCACGGGTCGAACGCAGCCGGAGGCGGCGCCTTCGCGGCTTTAACCGGCAAATCCGCAGCGAGAGCCGAACCTGATATCATTGCCAGCGCCGTTGCCAACAAAGCCCCTGTTTTCATAACATCCCCTCAACTTTCAGTTTCATCGCCGGAGAACCTTCATTGCCGGAGAACCTTGGCGAGCAGGTACGGCAACGGATACGACGCACTTTCGCCCAAGATTAACAGACTGGTGAAGCAACAAACGTAGGCACCTGCCTAAGCGCTGGGCGATTTCCGGCTTTCCAGGGGGATTTCAGACGCTCGTTGCATTTTCATCACACCTCAGGCTCCTCTTCAGACCATATGATGAGCCGCGCTGGGCCCACTTTTCGGTTCTGGAGATTTGCATGACCGGTCTTGAGTTGAAGGAGTGGCGCAGGGCCATGGACTTCACGCAGCAGCAGGCCGGAGCTGAACTCGGCGTGACCAGAGCCACCATCCAAAATTGGGAGTATGAAATTACCCCCATTCCGGTCACGGTGGGCTTAGCCTGCAGGCAACTCTTACGCCGAAAGAAGCGTCGGCCTGATTTCGGGCCGGTGACTTTGGTCTACTCGATCATTCCGCTCTCGAATGCGTCGAATCTTGCAGGCGAACCAGCTGCACTCACTTGCAAGAGGTGCGTCAATAACATTGATGCCTTCCGAAGGATCAATGAACTCAGCGAAGATTCGGCCTTCTTCAACCCGATGATATTAGATGACCTTGGAAGTGCTATCTGGAGCGGCTACGAGCTCACGAAGCAATGCGAAGGTTTTGGGTCAGCGTCAGTGCAGACGCGTCCTGGTCTGTAGATTACTCCCGAACTGGATGACGCAGGTGGACTCGTGGGATCTGAAAAAGTGGCGAAAAAAATTTGGATATAACCAGTTTGAGGCGGCAGAGAAACTCGGAGTAAACCGCGGCGCGGTACAAAACTGGGAGCGTGAAATCAGACCAGTACCCAAGGCGGTCGAACTCGCCTGCGAAGAACTCAACCAGTTCGCGAAGCGACATCCAGGCTTTGGTCCGGTCTTGCTTGTTTATACGGATGGCCCCCTATTGCAGCCTTCGCAGGAGCCCTACCAGGTATCAGTGTTGCTCTGCGAATCCTATCCGACCAACGAAGCCGCCATTCAACAAGCATGCCGCTTGACCCGAGATCCATTGTTTGTTGATCCTATCATTCTCGGCGAAGACGGATCTGTCATCTGGGATTCGCCGGCGCTTCTCAAAGAGTGCGACAGACGCTTCACTGACAAATCCAGATGCAGATAACCTGCAGATCAAGGGCGGTTAGCCGGCAAGGGATGGCTGAAGTCTGATCGGAACCCGCCTCCGTCGCTGTCGCCGCTTCGTCCAGCAGCTGCATCGGCGAAATAGGTCGCATGAATGCTAACTGCTATGGCGCACTCGGATGATCAGAGGCCTTCACTCTGGATTTTGCCTTCTTCCTTTCTACGCCAAGGCAGTCGTCCATCGACTTCGATCTGAAGCGAGAAGCTCAAAAGCGTCCGGATGATAATAATCACGGCGAGTATGCCAAGACGTTCAAACGTCGGTACGATCGCGACCATTCCGATGATATCGGCCGCGATGAAGAACTCGAGACCGAGCAGAATCCCCCGCCCCAAATTGGCTCTGTAGGAACGATAGGCCCGCGTCCACTCTCCGCTCGCAAGATCACGCGCCATCCATACGGTAGAGACAAGCACTCCCAACAGGATGACGGCGACACCAAGTATTTCGATCGCTGTTACAATCCAATGAAGAGTGTGGCCCAGCCCATCCCGAACTTCCCCGCTGAGCAATAGGTCCGACATTCGTGAGCGTCCTTCAGCTGGCTCGGCCGCGAAACCCACCAGTGACACCGGTGGGAAAAGACCCTGTCCGCTCGAACCTCCTCAAACGCCAGACCTCGCAGCGGGCGGCGGCAGGGCCAGCGCAGCCTTCCAGCACCGGGGCCAGCTTCCATTTGAGGAGAACGCTTGTCCCTCACGGGACGATCGCCGGCTGCATGGTGCCCAGTATACTCACAACGAGCAGGACAGAGAGTCCCAGCAGCTGCTCGCCTACGATGTGGTTCCGCAGCTTGCGAAGATAGTCGATCGCACCGGAGTGACCTGCAGCGGCAGAAGCCTTCTCCAGGGCAGGAATGAGCCAGAACCTGTTGGCCACGGCAAGGCCGAGCATGCACAGAAACAGCGCAAGCTTCACCGCCAGAAACTGCCCGTATCCGGTCTTCAATAGTCCGGAAACCGATCCAACCAGAAGCCAACTGTTGATCAGACCCGTTCCGACAAGGGTCGCCACCGCCAAATAGCCCATGCCGGAAAAGCGGACGAGGACGTTGTCGAGCGGGGACGCGTCATCGGGCTTCCTGCAATAATGAGCGACCAAGTAGGCGAGTGGCAACAGCCCTCCAAGCCAGGCTCCGGCGGCAAGAAGGTGCGCCCCGTCGGCCAAGACATGAACAATGCCGGCCCATCCTTCCTCGACCTGGGTATGGCCAGTGCCTGCTAACGACGAGAGAAGTACGGCCGCGAGAAGGGATATCATCACAGTTCCCGCGACATGCGTCACCCCAATGCTCATCAGAACCACCATGAGCAAGGCAAGCAGCATGCGCCAGGTCCAGAGAGTGCCAAAACTCGTGTGCCCCGCGAGCAAGAGAGTGTCCGGGTCGATCAGACCGGAAACATCGCCGCTCATGCTTGCGACAGAAAACAAGAACCACGAGATTCCGCTCACTATCGCCAGAAGTGCCGCCGAAAACAGCAGCCGCCTTCTCCACCGCAAGATCCGATCTGGCTCTCGGCCTCCGTACGCGTAGAGTGGAAACAACGCCACGCCGAACAGGGTTGTCGCCGCTGTGGACTGCAGGAGCCGCGAGAGTACGAGTCCGATATCGATCATCAGCGCCTCACGCTGAAGGAGTAGCTTCCTTTGACGCGATGGGTATCGTCGGAGACCGCGTGCCACTCCACCTTGTACTCTCCGGGCGAGAGTTCCTGCTTCACGGGGACTACCAGCATCTTCTTGTTAGCGGGATCTGTCTCTGACTTCCCGACAGGAACAAGCTTACCGCTTGGATCCCGGAGTTCGACGCCCGAGAACTGCGGAATGACAGCTTCGTTAAACATGATTCGGATCTGCTTCGGGGTAGGCGCGGTCGTGCCAGCAGCCGGCTCCGCAGACTGAAGCTGCGGGTGAGCTTGCGCCAGCGATGCAAACAGGAGGACCACAACTCCGGCCACTGCGCCCGCATGAATTTTCTTCGACATTCTTTCCTCTTTCCTTGTGAACTCCAGACTGGACGACGCCGTTTGCGCGGCGACGTCCAGGGTCAGGATCACTTGCCTTTCTGGATCTTGGTTACCGCGAAGCCGTTGTCTGACTTCTCCGCCTCGAACGTGACCTTGTCACCCACCTTCACCTGCTTGAGCATGGCAGGATCCTTGACGCGGTAAACCATCGTCATGTCCTCATCCATACCAAGACTCTTGGCAGGTCCATGCTTCAGGGTGATCTTGCCCGCGCTCTCGTCGATTTTCTTGACTTCGCCCTTGATGTCTTCCGCCGCAGCGGCTGTGACCAACAAGGCCGCCGCGAGCACGGCGCCTGCCGTTTGGATCAGTTTCTTCATCGCATTCTCCTTCAGGTGTCTTCGTTTGTGCCAGTCATAGCTCTGCGTTACATTTTCATCCCCTTCATCGCTTTGTTCCCGCCATTCTTAGCCGGTGATTTCGGAGCTCCCTGCTCTTCCCGAACTGGCTGCGCCGCCGGCGTGTCAACTTCATAGGCAACGGTGCCTTTCGGGAATTGATAAGGACCGGGATCGCGGTAGTCGTCTTGCGCAAGTCCTTCCCGAATCTTCATGACCGTAAACATGCCGCCCATCTCGATCGGACCGAACTGCCCGGAGCCGGTCATCATTGGCAAGGTGTTGTCGGGCAGCGGCATTTCCATCTCGCCCATCGCCATGCCCGTCGACCCCATGGCCATGGAATCGGGCGCGAGCTTCTTGACCGCTTTCGCAATTGTCTGCTTGGGGACCCCGATCAGTGTCCTGAGATCGTGACCCATTGCATTCATGGTGTGATGCGATTTGTGGCAGTGGAAAGCCCAGTCTCCAGGATTATCCGCGATAACGTCGAAGGCGCGCACCGCGCCAACCGGCACGTCGATCGTGGTCTCTGGCCATTGCGCACTCTCCGGCACCCATCCGCCATCTGTACAGCTCACGGAGAAGCTGTGACCGTGAAGGTGAATCGGATGGTTGGTCATGGTGAGATTGCCGATTCGTACCCTGACCCGATCGCCGAGTCTGACCGGCAGCGGGTCGATCCCCGGAAACACTCGGCTATTCCAGGCCCACATATTGAAATTGGTCATCTCCGTTACCTTGGGAAGATAGGTTCCGGGATCCATGTCGTAGGCGCTCATGATAAAGACGAAGTCGCGGTCGACAGGGCGGAACGCCAGATCGCGCGGATGGACGATAAACATCCCCATCATGCCCATGGCCATCTGCACCATCTCGTCAGAATGCGGATGGTACATGAACGTGCCACTCCGCTTCGTCTCAAATTCGTAGACGAAGGTCTTGCCCGGCTTGATGTGCGGCTGCGTCAAACCACCGACACCATCCATTCCGCTCGGCAAAATCATGCCGTGCCAGTGCACGGTCGTCGCTTCGGGAAGCTTGTTGGTTACGAAGATGCGGATCTTGTCACCCTCGACCGCTTCGATGGTTGGTCCCGGCGACTGCCCGTTGTAGCCCCAAAGGAACGCCTTCATGCCTTCCGCAAATTCGCGCACTACCGGTTCGGCAACCAGATGGTACTCCTTCCAATCTCCGTTCATGCGCCAGGGCAGCGACCAGCCGTTCAGAGTCACAACAGGCCTATAATCCGGTCCACTGGTCGGATGGAGCGGCGGCTGCATCGTGACCTTGTCCATGGTTGGCGCTTCCGGGATTGCCGCAGCCTGAACGCGGCCACTGATCGCGGTCGCACTGACGAGCGCGGCAGTACCTAAGAAACCTCTTCTCGAGATCATCGCTCACTCCATTGGTTGACTGCCGATACTTCGACTAGTTGGGAGTCGAAGTTACGGCAGACACTGTTGTGGTTCGTCCTTCCCTGCCGGAGTCGCCGGACCCGCCTCCGTTGACGGCTGTCTGGAGATCGGCAGTTGCTAACCAGAAGTCGCGTTTTGCTTCCGTGGCGGCGCGGAGAGAGGCAACACGCTGTCGCGCTTCAGCCAGCACTGCAAAGACGTCGACCTGCATCGCGCCGTAACGCAGCTCCGTTTCATCGGCAATCACCTTGCGCAGCGGCAGAACCTCCCGCTGATAGTGGCCGGCGATATCGTAGAGCGAGCGATAATTGCGATAAGCTTCCCTCGCGTCTGAGCGCACATTGACCGCCCGCTCGGTCAAGCGATTGAAGGCCTGGTTATAGATCTCAGTCGCTTGCCTGACCCGAACTTCCCCTCCATCGAAGATGGGGACCTGAAATTGCAGATCAAAGCCGCGCTGTCGAAACGGGGGCCCCTCGGGATCCTTGGTGTTGCGATCAATTCCCGCCAAATCCAGGAGCGTCACAAATCGGGTTGCTTCGGTTAGATTTTGCGCCTTGGCCAATGCTCCGAGCTCGATCTGGGCGATCTGCAGATCGACGCGATGTGCAACCGCATCAACCTCAATGAACGGCAGGCTCTTCGGCCGTCGTGGCAGGTCAGGCAGGCGACTCGGAAGCCTGAAGTTCAGTTTCTGGTCCCAGAGCCCCATCGCTCGCGCAAGCCGCTCTCGTGAGCTGGCGGCCTCTTGCCGCGCCGAGGCAACATCTGCTGTAATCTCTGCATAAAACACCTGCTCGCGTGCCTGGTCGAGCTTGTTCATCGACCCGGTCTTGCCAAGTTTCTCGGCCAGTTCGGCGATCGCTTCTGCAGAAGTTTTCGTATCGTTCAACACCCCGGCGAGTTCATTCGCTCCAACCGCACGGTAGTAGGCCCGGCGCGTCTCGGCTGCAGTTCGAAGCGTTTCAAGGATGGCCCGGAACTGGGCTGCACGAAACCGTTCCCGTGCAATCTCGGCACGAAAAGGAAGCGTCGCGAGAGCCAGGATGTCTCCAACCACCTGACGGCTGGTCTCAAAGGCCGCGTCCCCGCTTACTCTCGATATCGAAAAGACCGGATTCGGCGGAAGGCTCTGCTCCAGGGAATCTGCTTCGGCCAGAGCGAGTTCGTTAAACGCAGCCTGCAGGCCTTTGTTATTGAGGAGAGCGATCTGGATCGCAGTCTCGACGTCGAGGCTTCGGCCGAGCAGCTTTTTTACGACCGCGTCGGCCAAATCCGCGTCCTCGGCAGTGCGTACCGCGACCACGTCTTTTTGGATCGTGGCGCTGACACCTTCTGCGACGAGCGTCATGCCGTGGTCCGGTGAGAAGCTTGCGCAACCGGTTAGCATCGAAGACAGCACCAGCAATGATGAACCAGCAATAGCGCTTCGGCGCGTCGGGTATGTTGAAGTCCCCATGATCTCAGCTCCTACTCGGGCTTGGCGGGTGCAGGAGTAACGCCCCGATTCTGCTCCTTCCAGCCGACGGCTGATGCTGGGCGCAGACTGGTGTAGGGAGCGACCGTCGAGCGATAGGAAACGCCACGGACTTTAACGCCGGGATCGGCGGGATCCGGCCTTACCAGCGGCGTTGCCACTTCCATACACCCAACCAAGGTAGCCGCGGTGAGTACGGCGACCGCAAGGTTTCGCAATCGCGCCTGGGATTTGCGAGCGACCGCATGCATTCCGGCGCGACGAGCCCCGATGGAACCAGACATGGATAGGAGTCCTGACCAATTGAAAATAAACTACGTGCGCCTGCTGCCGTGCGGCGGGCCACGCGTCAACTTAATCTGTCTGGTCAGGAAATTGGAGGGCGATAATGCCGAGCTGGCGTCCTATCGGCTAGGCGGCGGTAGGCCCCCGACAGATATTCAGAGAGTTGCGTTCGCGGTGTGAGGATCTCGATGGATCCTGCAGGGAGCCCAAGGACTGTCGCGACGCAGCAGGTCGCGCTTTGAGGAGCCTTGGTCGTCGCCGGGTGGTTCGACCGCGCATCCGGCACCATGTGATCGGATGACGCGACCGTCATGGCAGCCCTCACAGACTCACTGGCATCACTAGAGTGGGAGACGCCAACGACATGGTCGCGCACGGAGACTTGATCGTTGCCCTCCGTGAGCAGGCAGTGGGGCGAAGCAACGGCAAGGTTCGGCGCAAATACGCAAAAAGCATAGATCAGAGCAAGGACCTGTCCTGCTCTGCGCCTACCAGCCTTGGCCAACCACGACAGCATACGTGCGTCTTTACCACCATTCGCGCATGCCGCAAAGACGGACCAGACCGAAATTGCCGCACACAGTCGCTCCGTTTGGCTCGCGAGAGCCCTTCGACGATCCTACAGCGTGATCGGCCTTGCTTCCGCCGTCCCTAGGCCCCGCTGAGCGATCCTCAAGCAAAGTACAGATACCCCTTCCGGGTAGGGGTTGCAATATCTGGTATCATTTTTGCGGAACACCCTTCAGGTCGGGCCCCGCTGACGCTGGATGCGCACATTGAGCTTTGATGAAAATCAACAACTTACGCCCAATCCCCGATAGGCTTGAGCCATTGTCTCTAGAGGAAACCGAGCTCATGACCGAAACTCGATCTCCAGGCCAAGAATGGCAACCTGTCTCCGTCACCGCCCCTGAGGGAGACCTCGAACTCGGCATCGTGGACTATGACGGCCTGATTGTCGCACTCCCCTATCCCTGCCACAGAACCGGAATGGATTTTGTGGACGCCGCAAACAGGAGACGCGTCGATATTCAGCCAACCCATTGGCGAAGTTGGAGTAGGCCTCATTGAGGGACGAGCATCCGTCGCGATACGCGCAACCCGGACCTAGCTCTCGACGCAAACTTCTTTCGCCCTAATCCACAAAGCGGTCGGGGCTTTGATAGGCTGACAGCATCCTCGATACTTGTATTGGCTCCTGCTGACATGCGGCTATTGCTGCCGCGCAATGGCGCCGCCATCTGCCGACGTCGTGTGTTGAGAGGGGTCTGAAGTTTACCTCTCTGAAGCTGACGCACGGCCGGTCAATGGCGTCTTTTCGCCGTCCCCTGGCCTGCCCTTGCGCTAAGTCAATGGCCCAAAGACAGTTGGGCGTATCTTGCGAGCGCCGCCGGGAACGGCGTTACGAGTGGGAGCAGTCTCTATGAAGACGGTCTGGCATTTGGGTGCGGCCGCGATCAGTTTGGCCTTCGGCATATCGCCGGTAGTGGCTGCGAGCGTTCCCAACGACCGGCACTGGTCGACCAATCACCTGGCGCAACTTCCGGCGGAACTGCAAAGCCGCGTCTTGTTGCTGCAGAGGGCCTGCGGCTCCGAAATCTCCGCGCAACACTACTTTTCGACTTCGATCGAGATCGGCGGGGAAAGTTTTCGGGCCCTTCACTTCCAGAATCTCAGTTGCCAAAACAGACAACTTATTTGTCATGCAAGCGGCTGTTTGCACGAGATCTATCGGCGAGGCAATGCGACCTTCGGAAAGATCTTCGGCTTATTCGCAGAGGATGTACGAATGGAAAACGATTCAGGAATTCTATTGATCAGGGCTACGCTCGGCGGTGAAACGCAGACCTTTCGATGGACAGGAAGCACGTTCGTTCGGGCACGCTGATTCAGCCTAGCATACCCAAAAATTCAACGAACTTTTCAAGCGGCGACCAAGAAGTCGCTACCGGCGCTTCCACAAGTGTCCCCCCTCGCAGCCCAGCGCATCCTTGCAGATACTCTTGAGTATGTGATCATCTATATCGCGTTCTTGCCGGTCCAAGAGCGGCGTGGTGCCTCCACGCTGGTCAAGCGCCGCGCCGGGAGGCTTTCTTTTACCGACGGTTGACAGGTATTGTGGATGATGCGCGGGGGTTGACTGCGACGTTGCATCCCCCGCGCCGTTGGTTTGAGCGGCAGCCGGCCCCAAAAGCAGAACGGCGATAGGAATTGGCCAAAAGCGCTTGAGCATGTCGTCCTCTCCTGCTGCGCCAGCACCACTATTTCATGACTCATATCCAAACTGAGGAAGTTGATGTCGATCAAGATTCACGACGACAGCTCTACCGGAGAGCCGCATTCCTGTGCTCACCGCACGTGGTCGCTGCCGCGGATATCGCCTTCAAACTGCGCTATCTATTGATCTTGGCCGGCCGACGCGCGAGCGATCAGGGGTTAACTGGCTCATCGTCAGCCGACCGATGCGCGTCATACCAGAGCCCCTTGATCAATTTAAGAACCTTCCTGCTGACATGCAGATTACAATATTGCCCCGGCTGGCCGGAAACCGTGCCGAATTTGCGCTTGGGATCATAGGTACAGACTTGCTCGTTTCCGCCCCGCGCGAGCGTAAGCGAGGTCGCGATCGTGATCGCACACTTCTCAAGATGAGCAGGTGGTATTCTCGTCAATTCAGGGTTGGTGCCGTCGTTGGTGATGAGCTGCCCATAGAAATCGAGCTTTTGCTTGATGCCGGCCGCGCGCAGCCTTTCGACGAAATCAAGCGTCTCTTCGCGATTCCTCGCCAACCCTGTTCTGCTCACCCAGACGTACATCATCAGCAGTGGATACGGACCAAAGAAGAAACGCGATCGTTTCCGGATTGGCTCAACCAAAAGAGAGGCAAGACCTGCTCCAAATCCGATTCCAAAAATCGCAAACCCAGAATACATCCAGACTCTGTGATAATCTGCAGGCAAATGTTCCCCCAGCATCAGGGGGAACAATGCCAATATGATCCCGATCAGACATAAGGAAATGCCAATTCGATTCATGAATATACCCCGGGTGCATCGAGAGACTGCCGAACGGTCGGATGCGGCTCTTGATCTTCTAGCCGTTCTCTGCCGGCAAACTCACTCGCTTATTCGATATTGTCTCGCTGGCAGACTAAACGCGACTAAGGAAGGGCTCAACTCCTGCTCGGGTGAAGTGCTGGTGCGCAGATCGAGTCAACGAACTCACAAGTGTTGTGCGGCTAACTCTCCCAGCCGATCCGGTACCTATGGTCGATGATCGTACTTGAACTGCAGGAGCGTGGGGCTCGCGCCAGGGCGCTCCACAATCACTTTCAAGTTGTAGAGATCAAATACCGGCAGATCGAAGACTCCTCCATACGCTGCCGCCCCATCGATCTGCATCGGCGTCAACTTCTGCCTGCCACTCTGCGATCCCGGCCGCGATAGCTCGACGCTCACGACGGCGTCGGCAATTCGCACACCATTCGCTGCATTGAACAGCGCCGCAAGGATCTGGTATTCGTGCGGGCGCCTGGGCAGGTGGCCGCGCAGCCCCTGTTCAGCGGTCGCGCTCAGGGTCAGACCCTTGATGATTTCCGCAGGTACGAGGCCGAGATAGGCCGTTATCCCTCCTTCGGTGCTCAATTGTTGGGTTTGCGACTCCGTCCTCGGCGTAGATGGCTCATTCGAAATCATGCGCGAAGCTACCAGTCCTACCGCGAAGGCTCCAAAGAGGAGCGCGAGCGTGGGGTTGCTAACCATGGCGGCAACGTCCAGACGCGATGTTGAAGAGCTTGCCGAGCTTCGGGGACCAAGGCATTTTCATGACAATTGCATTCGATCTTCAGGGCCTTGAGCTACCTCAAGAACACATCGCCTAGTCCCCTTTTTGCTGGCCGTAGAGTAACTCGAACCATAGTTCATAAGCAGTGTCGCGCTGCCGACGCGCTTCGGTAACCGCGCCGCCTATCGCGTCGAAAGCCTTGAGCTCTGCAGCCTTATAGGGGTTTGTATCCGGGACCAGATGCCGGTTTTGTCGGACGGACGGCGCCAGCGGCATTAGGAAGAACGATAATGGATTGAAGGCGGTCGCAAACATCAACCGGCTGGTTCGCATTGGGTGGAACCATTCGAGCAGCAGGGCAGACAAGGGCGTCGAAGTGGCTCTCACCCAATTTCCAAGGGTTGCTGAGTAGAGTTCATCCAGCCGCGACGAAACCTCGGCCACGCGCCGAAACGCAGTTCGGTTCTCCGGAAAGTGCAACTCCTCAACGCGCCGCTCCTCGAAGTGGATAGTATAGGCTTCGCGCTTGCAATCGGGATTGCCGGTCGGATTGTCGATCGTCATCTCATACAGACCGGGCGCAAGCGCGGAGATTCGATCAAGGTGCTCGAGAATCGCGCGGTGTTCGAGACGCGCAACGCTGGCAGACACGAAAATCCCGAGATGCCCGACATGAGGATTGATGAGATACACGATCCGCTGGCCGGCGCGCTTTAAGTCTTCGGTGCTGCCGTAGACGGTCGGGATCCACCCAAGCGCCTGATGGGGTGGGGTGATGTTGTCGCCCCGCGAGGCAAAAATGACCATCGGATTGCGGATGCGGCGCAGATCGGCAAAGCAGCAGTTGCACACCCGCAACCGGCCTTGTTCGAACTTGTTGCCGATGAAGAGATTTTCGACAATGGCGAGCATTTCTTCTCGGCTAAGAAAATAGAAGCCGTTCCACCACCGCTCGAATTCAAGAAAGCGGTCGCGTTCTTCATCGACATGCGCAAGGAGAGTTGCATACTTTTCCCAAACCGCCTCGGGCTTCAGGTTCTCGAAATTCTGTACAAGCCACGCTCCATCGAACCGGCCATTGCCAAGATCGGTGGTCAGGTGCGTTAGCCATGCCCCACCCAACAGCCCACCGGACACCCGAGCTGGGTTGATGCCCGCTTCGCCTCCCCAATACGACAACGGCGAGCCGTTCAAGACGGCTGGCCCGGCGAGCCCCTCGCAATCCGCAGCCAGGATGGCGATTGCCCAGCCGGCCTGACAGTTGCCATAGAGGATCGGAGGCGTTCCATCGTGCCTCCTCGATACTTCCATGACGAATCGGCGAAGTGCATGCAGCACGTCGGCAATAGTCTGGCCAGGCGCCGGATCGGGATAGAACAACACGAAGTAGACGGGATGCCCCTCGTGCATGGCGATCCCAACCTCCGAGTCGCGTTTGAAGCCCCCGATGCCCGGGCCATGCCCTGCGCGTGGGTCGACGATCACCACCGGTGGCTTTGCTGGATCGAGACAGTCGTCGATGCATTTGTCTCCATATTTTCTTATCGCTGCCAACGCGTAGTTGACGGGCCGTTCGAACTGACGCGCGTCCACCAAGATTTCGTAGTCGAAATTGAGCAACGGCGGTTTGCCGGCTCGCTCATGAGCAATCATGTTGTCGGCACGTTGCCGGAGCGCGTCCCAAAACAGGATGGTTCGCTCCCACAAATCACGTCCATACGCGAATGCGGTGGATACGCTAGGCTCGCCTATACCCTGTGGGGCGCCAGAATATGCCCCTTGTCGAGGCTCCGAAGCTGCTTGCAGGCGAGCGGCTTGCTCCGGCGTTGTCGGAACGACCTGATGGACTGTTAGGTTTGCGGCAGGAGCAGTTGGCACGGGTCGCCTCTAACGCTGTTCGGCACTCGATAATAATCGACCGGTTTTGCCCGCCGAGACTTGCGCCAAATCAACCCCATGCTTCTTCTCTTAACAGAGGCTGGTAGGAGATCCCGCAACCCGCTCTCCGCAAGCATGCGGCGCATTTTGCCGAAATTTCAGGCAGCACAGAGGGGTGAAAACAGAAAGCGCTTTTGACATGAATCAACTGGTAGAAGTTCGATTCTGCTTTTATCTTTAGACCCAAGGTCGCTATGATCGCTGCCCGGAGAAGGAAATCATGAACCTGACAAAGATACTCGCCATCGCTGCCGTCGCCGCCCTCGCCGCGGGGTCTGCTTTTGCCCAGAGCACGCAAACGACTCCCGATACCGAGAAGAATGGCCACCATTATTCCGGTGGCCCGAAGACCGAAGTCCCCCATCACATGGGGAAGAAGGACATGGGCATGTCTTCCGATAAGAAGAAAGGTGCTGGCGGAAGCCATCATTACAGTGGGGGGCCAAATTCGGATGTCCCGCATCACACGGGTGCGAAGTAAGGCTGAAGCAAAACGGGCTGCAAGGAGCAAGTGCTCAACGCCTTTTCCGTCGCAGTCCCGCCACCCCGTGGCGGGACTGCGACGCCTCGGGTTTGGCGCGTTCACGGGTCCGAATGGCGCTGCATCAAATGGGAGCGGGGCTCCCGCGGGATTGATTTAGGTGCGCGAGCTTGGCCGCGATCCCTGTCATGATCACGATACCGCCCAGAGTCACCAGCGCTTGCGTCAAGAGATTGTTCCAGGCCATTCGCAAGAAGGCATGACCTGCAAAGGATAGCAGCACACTTGCGCAATACACCGCGAGTGGATGCTCGCCACACCAAAGCACCGGACGCAAGTAGTGCTGCCATCGGTCCGGGACGTCGGCTGGGAGAACTTTTCTGATAACGAATGCCAGCGCGAAAAAGTGCAGCAATCTCAGAATATCCATATGCCCCTTGTCGATTGGATAGATCAATCGAAAGATCGGCGCGGGCACGTAAGCTTCCAGGGAATGAAATTGCCATCCCAGTGCAATAAAGAATGAGAAGGCTACGTACCCGACCGCCAAAAGCATCCAAAGCTTCAAGTCGAGATAGTGGAGTGCGGCGTGAGCCGGTTTTGCGCCCCACCACACCCCGATCACATAGAGAAACTGCCAATTCATGGGGTTGAAATACACTTGGCCCGCAGGATAAGCCGGAATGTACCAATCCAGTAGGTGTGACGTAACGTAGAGCAAAGCGGAGGCCATCAGCGTTGCTACCGGATATCGGAGAATTCCTGGTAGAACGACCACTAGCGCGAGGTGCAGCGTGATCATCAGCAGCAGCGGATCGAGGTTGACGGGCGAATACCTCATTGTCACCGCCTGCCACGCGGCCTCGAAGGGATCAGCAAAGAATACGGCCACGTTTGCGTGGTGCAGGAGATCCGGCTGCCAGATCGCCAGCAAAGATGCTGTGAGCAAGAGAAGCGCGATGGTGCAGAGTTGGGCGAAGTAGATCTCGAAGCCACGTCTGATCGCCCGCTGGAGAGCAATCCTCAGTCCAGATTGTCGAGCAATGGGGGTGTAAACCATCCCGGAGGCGACACCCGACAAGAAGACCAGGATCTCCGCAGCATCGCTGAAGCCAAAATTCTTCGGCGTGATTCTGTTGAGGTAGACCTCGGGAATGTGGTCAATGAAGATGAGCCACAGCGACAGGCCGCGAAACAAGTCAATCCGGTGATCACGGCCGACCGCCGCTGAATTGTCCACGACGGCTCCTCGCTCCCTCATCGCCACCCCGTCTTTCCGCGTCGGATTTGAGGCCTATCGGGAAAGGCGGATCTGTAATAATGGCACGGTGACAAGATCGTAAACCTGCTTACGCGCGTTGAGGCTCAGCTTCTCGACTAAGCGCCAGGACAGCGCAGCAATACCCATCGCAAGCAGCGCGGATAAACAAATCAGGTTAGCAGTCCCGACATCAGGCCATGCCGTCAGTACAGCTTGGGAGATAGGCCAGCTGTAGATGTAGACACCGTACGACAGGTCCAGCTTGTTGGTCGCGTGACGAAGCCATCGAAGGCGAACCGTTCCAAGAACAACGGCGAGATAGCCGATTGCAATCGGCGCGACCGTCCGCTCCAATCCCGTGCCGAGCACAAACCACATCGCGGCCCAAAGTCCGACCGCAACGCCCCATGACAAGACGATTCGGTCCCTGAACAGGAAGAGTGCGACGCCAAAAGAAAAACTCAACCAGAAACGAGCGAACTGCTCGATTTGGTCCGGCTGGCCACCGTGCCGATAGGCCAGAAACGCAGCCGCTGCAACGAACCCGATCGGCAACAGCTTCGCCATCATGCCCGGCGTCAGAAGCCGCATGCTGCCCATCAAGGCCAGCAGCAGATAGCATAAGAATTCGAATTTCAGTGTCCAGAGGGAGCCGTTCACGACCGATGGATAGGGATTATGCCTGAACAGTCCGGGGAGCTCGGCGGCCCCGGTGCTGAGCGAGATCGTCTTCACCATGTACTCCAGCACGCGCGCGTCTTTCAGGTAGTTCGCGACGCCACATTCGGCGAGCAGAAGCCCGGACGCCACGATGACGATGGTGCAGACGATCAAGCCAGGAAAGATGCGCAATGCACGAGCGATGATGAAGTCGAGCGAGTTCCGGCAGCGAGCCAAGCTTGCCGCAACAGTCAGCCCCGACAGCACAAAGAAAACGTTAACGGCATGATCACCAAGGTTGTAGACGGTTGTGCCGGCAAACTCGTTGGCTCTCGCGCCGGTCCGAAGGAAAAGCGCGTGAGAGACCAGGACCGCAAGCGCCGCAACCAGGCGCAGAAGCGTAAAGTTGTTTCGATCAGGCTCAATTATGTCTCTAACCAAGACGGATCTCATCGAAAATTGTCCTTCTTGCGCATCGGGCTGAGACGAAACGTAGACTCTTGCCGGGGCTCTTGGGGCTCGCCAGCAAGGAGCGTGCCGATGCTTCGCCTTCGGCAAGCATCCTTCCTGGGCGGAAGGGCCGATATACCCGTCACCGGTCTGGGCCTGCTGTTAACCAAGTGATGCTGGCAACCGGGCATGCCTCGGCCTCAATCGTTCGTGCCTGGCCGTGCGGCGCGACCGCCAAGCCAAGGGATCCGCAATTCCAGAGTGTCTATTCGCCGAGCGCGAATGGGACGGACTTAGTGATGCTTCAGCCAACCAATGTTCTTGATGTCGTTAAATGAGTCTGTTCGGTGGCAAAGGTAACACTGGTTGACTTCGGCGTGCTGTTGACCCGTGATCATGCGGTCCATCATCACGAAGTGCTCCATGTAATGGCTGGGCGGAGCCTGATGGCACTGGGCGCAGTCCTTCGATGTCACGGACGGATGGACATAGCCCGCGATCTGCCAGCTGGCTGTGCGGTGACATGCCGCGCAGTCGCGTCCGAACAATTCGCGGTGCGGATCTCGATTGCTGTGGCAATTGACACAATCGAGGCTCGCCCGCTGTTCTGATTGCGAGGTCGGAATTCCCAAGACGCCCTTGAGGTCGTCGACCATCTCTCGGGAGATGGAGAGATGTTGCGGCTGGCCTGGCGGCGAGCGAGCGGCTATTTTTAGCAACGCGGAATGATCCATCGCGATCAACCGGCCCGTACCCTTATGTTCGAGGTGGCAGTCGCGACATTGCTGTGCAGAAGCGTGGAAGGCGGTCGACTGCTTACCCAAATCGCCGGCTGCGGACGTATGACATGAGATGCACGAGGCCGCCTCGATGCCGCGCAACGGGGTATGGCAGGCTTCGCATCTTCCGCCGATAAACTCATGCTTGGCAGATAGTGGCCGCGGCTGAACTGCGCCCGCAAAATTGGGCGTCACCATCGAACCGCTTCGATAGAGTGGGATGCTGATAAGGGCTGCCGCAAAAACTCCGGCCGCGATCAGCCCGACATAGAGAGGCGCGAACCTCACGATCGTTCCCGCGGTCTTCGAGACTGTTGACTGGGCATCATGCTTCCACGTCAGTAGCGAAACCAAGTGCAGCTTTGTTTACGCCAATGTCCGTGCTGCCGCCTCTGAGCGACTTCATGTTCTATTCCTTTGCGGCGCGCAACTCATGATGCGCGGACTTGTCGACGCGCTTCGACCAGGATCGATAGTACGCGATGGTGGTCAGTATCCAAAGCCCGGCCACCCCCACGATGAGCTGGGCGATTATGCCGTCAGAGGTCAGCTCAAGGACGACATGTGCCAAGAAGGAGAGGAACACACCGACACAAAAGACCTCCAGGGATTGCTGGCCACATTTGATCAGGGGCCGCAGTGCCGGCGAGCTCAATATCCGGGCGTGCGAAGGCAGGAAATGAACGACGACGAGCGCAAGGCTCAACAGATGCAGAACGCGATAGGACGCCAGATTCGTCTTGTCATTCGGCGTGAACAGTTCGAACAGTGCGTCCGGGAAGAGCTCTCGCAGCAGAGGGATCGGCTGTGCCAGCGTCATCAGAAGACCGAAGATCAAAAAGCTGATGCTGACCGCCAGCGCGGCGCGCGACCTCAGCAGAAACTGCACGGTGTGCGCCCCGCCCACCGCAAGCCAGCCGCCCAGAAAAAAGAGGAGCTGCCAGGTAAACGGGTTGAAGTACCAGACGCCGGCGGGATAGGAAGGCAAGTTCCACTGGAAGTGGCGCGCCGCGAGGTAAAGCAACACTGAGCCGATCAGCACGCCGTTCCGGAAGCGCAGCATCAGCCAGAGAATGGGCGGAAACGACGCCATCAATACGATGTAGAGCGGCAGTACGTCGAGATTGAGCGGCTTAAACTTCAGGATCAGGCCCTCACCCAGCGTCTCGACCGGATGGTCCATCAAATTGCGGACATTGAATTGGTCCATCAGGTGCGGTACGTCAAAATTGTGGGCCAGATAGTGCACCGCAACTGTATAGACCAGGAAGATGAGCAAGTGGGCTACGTAGAGCTGCCAGACTCGGCGCATCAGGCGCGTGGCACCGATCAGGAATCCACGCTCCACCATCATCCGCCCGAAAACGAGCGTGGCGGTGTAGCCCGAAATGAACACGAACAGATCCGCGCCATCGCTAAAGCCGTAGTTGCGCGTCGTAAACCAGGAAAGGACGGTATCCGGGATGTGCCCGAGGAAGATCGCCCAGTTTGCGAAGCCCCGGAATAAGTCCAGCCGCAGGTCCCGCTGCGTGGTGACGAAAGCCGCCCTCACCTGGGTCGATCGTCTATGCGCGGGCTGGCTTGCGCCACCGTCATGAACGGCGTCGTGCATCGGTTCACCTCTGCAGCCGATAGTTCGAAGGGTGCGACCCGCCAAACTCGGCGGATGAGAGCCTCTCTAATTCACGCTGCAAGCTCGTATTGGTGGACATCACTGATCGCCTCATTCGGCAGCCTCGGGAACGAGACTAACACGCGCAGTTTTCCTGCCGACGGATGGATGCGTCGGTTTAGGGGCATGATCGTCGTTCGGCAATCCAAAGCCTTTGGTCAGGCCGAAAATCGCCGGGATGACGATCAGGGTCAGTAACGTCGAGGAGATCATGCCGCCGATCATCGGCACCGCAATTCGTTGCATGATCTCCGACCCCGTCCCCGTGCTCCACATGATCGGCAGCAAGCCCGCCATGATGGCCACGACGGTCATCATTTTCGGCCGCACCCGCTCGACGGCGCCTTCCATGATCGCTGCGTAGAGGTCATCACGAGTTAACGCACGCCCTTCGAAGTCCCGCCTGATCCTCATCTCGCTCAGCGCGTGGTTGAGGTAGATCAGCATCACCACGCCGGTTTCGGCCGCGACCCCGGCCAGTGCGATGAAGCCGACCACAACCGCAACCGACAGGTTGAAGCCGAGCCACCACATCATCCAAAGCCCCCCGACAAGAGCGAACGGCAGGGACAACATCACGATGGCTGTCTCGGTGAGTGAGCGGAAGTTGAGATAGAGCAGGAGAAAGATGATGGTGAGCGTGATCGGGACCACGATCTTCAGCCGTGCGGCGGCGCGCTGCAGATATTCGTATTGCCCGCTCCAGACCACATAATAGCCGGGCGGAAACTGGATGCTCGCCGCGACCGCCTGCTGGGCATCTGCGACATATCCGCCGATGTCGCGGTCGCGGATGTCGACATAGATATAGGTCGAAAGCTGTCCGTTCTCTGTTCGGATAGATGTTGGACCGCGCTTGGTGTCGACGGTGGCGACCTCTCCGAGCGGCACCGCGCCACCAGCCGGCATCGGCACGAGAATATCGCTTGCGATAGCCTTCGGATTGTCCCGGAGATCCCGGGGGTAGCGCAGGTTGACTGTGAAGCGTTGCCGCCCCTCGACGGTGGTGGTGACAGCCTGGCCGCCCAGTGCACTGGCGATCGTATCCTGCACATCCTGAACCATGATGCCGTATCGAGACAGCGCCGCCCGGTCCGGGGTGATCTCCAGGTAATAGCCGCCGAGGCTGCGCTCTGCATAGGCAGAAGACGTGCCGGGCACCGCCTTCAGCACCGGTTCGATCTGCTTTGCCAGTCTGTCGATCTCGGCGAGGTCGGTACCCATGACCTTCACACCGATCGGCGTACGAATTCCGGTCGAGAGCATGTCGATCCGCGCCTTGATCGGCATGGTCCAGGCGTTGGAAACGCCCGGGAACTGGAGCGCCTTGTCCATTTGCGCAATCAGGTTGTCGATCGTCATGCCGGGACGCCACTCCTCCTTCGGCTTCAGATTGACGACGGTTTCGAACATCTCGGTCGGGGCAGGATCGGTGGCGGTCGACGCGCGCCCGGCCTTGCCATAGACGGATGCGACCTCCGGAAACGATCTAATGATTCGGTCCTGCATCTGCATCAAATCGGCCGCCTTGGTCACGGAAATGCCAGGCAAGGTCGTCGGCATATACAAGAGTGTCCCTTCGTTGAGCGCAGGCATGAACTCGGTGCCGAGCTGGCGGGCCGGCCAGAGCGTCGCAGCAAGCACGGCCACCGCGAGCAGGATGACCAAGATCTTGGCGCGCAGTACGGCTTTGATGATCGGCCGATAGATCCAGATCAGGAAACGGTTGATGAAGTTCTTGTGCTCGGGAACGATCTTGCCCCGCACAAAAATCACCATCAGGGCGGGCACGAGGGTTACCGACAACAGGGCTGCCGCTGCCATCGCAAATGTCTTGGTGAAGGCGAGCGGACTGAACAGGCGTCCCTCCTGCGATTCCAGCGTGAAGATCGGCATGAACGAGACGGTAATGATCAGAAGGCTGAAGAACAATGCGGGCCCCACTTCGGAAGCTGCATCGATCAGAATGCTGACGCGCGACTGGTCCGGCTTGGCGCGCTCCAGGTGTTTATGTGCGTTCTCGATCATGACAATGGCGGCATCCACCATGGCGCCGATCGCGATTGCGATGCCCCCTAGGCTCATGATGTTCGAGCCGAGCCCAAGCAGCTTCATGGCTCCGAACGCCATCAGCACTCCAACCGGCAGCATCAGGATCGCGACCAGCGCGCTGCGGACGTGCAGCAGGAACAGCACGCAGACGACGGCAACCACAATGCTTTCCTCAAGGAGGGTATGCTTGAGTGTGTCGATCGCAGCATAGATCAGATTCGAGCGGTCGTAGACCGGCACGATTTCCACCGATTTCGGGAGACTGGTTGCGATCTCACTGAAACGCTTCTTGACATTCTCGATGACGTTGAGTGCGTTCACGCCGAAGCGCTGCAGCACGATCCCGCTCGCGACCTCGTTTTCACCGTTCAGTTCGGTAATTCCGCGCCTTTCGTCAGGTCCGAGTTCGACCCGCGCGACGTCACGCAGCAGAACCGGGGTGCCGTTGCTGGTCTTAAGCACGATATTGCCGAGGTCATCGATGCTCTTCAGATAGCCCTTGCCCCGGATCACATACTCAAATTCCGACAACTCGACGGTGCGGCCTCCCACGTCCGTGTTGCTGGCGCGGATGGCCTCTCGAATCTTTTGCATGCTGATGCCACGATCGCGCATGCGCTGAGGATCGAGGACGACGTTGTACTGCTTGACAAAGCCGCCGACGCTTGCGACCTCGGCCACTCCTTCAGCCTTCGCCAGCGCGAATTTCAGATTCCAGTCCTGGAGTGTTCGCGTCTCGGCTAGGTTCATCTCCTTCGAGATGACCGCGTACTGGTACACCCACCCCACCCCGGTCGCATCTGGCCCGATGGTCGGCGCAACTCCCACGGGCAGGCGGGAGGCAGCACTGTTGAGAAACTCGAGCACGCGCGAGCGCGCCCAGTAAATGTCGGTGCCGTCCTCGAAGATCACATAGACGAAAGAGACCCCGAAAAAGGAGAACCCGCGCACCACCTTGGATTTCGGCACCGTCAGCATCGCCGTGGTCAAGGGGTAAGTAACCTGGTCCTCCACCACCTGCGGCGCCTGACCGGGATATTCGGTGTAGACGATCACCTGCGTGTCGGACAGATCGGGAATTGCGTCCAGAGGCAAATGGATCAGGGCATACAGCCCCGCAGCGGCTGCAAAGCCGGTGCCGAACAAGACCAACAACAGATTTTGTGCCGACCAGGCGATCACACGGGAAATCATTTGTGGTCTCCCGTGTGCTGCGCATGCCCCGAGGTGTCGCTTGCATCCGAACTTGTCGCCGCCTGAGCAAAGCTCTTCAGAGCGGCTTTGAGGTTGCTCTCCGCATCAATCAGGAAGTTCGCCGTTGTCACAACAGCTTCGCCTTCGGCAAGGCCGTCTCTGATCTCGGCGTACCCACTGCCCCGTCGGCCTAGCTTGACCTCACGCGGCTCGTAACGCCCCTCCCCCTTGTCGACAAGAACGGCCTGTCGGGTGCCGGTATCCAATACCGCACTCTCGGGGACCGCGAGCGTAGGAGCTGAACTTGCGGTGTCGATTTCGGCATCGACATACATGTCCGGAAGGAGTGCAAAATCGGAGTTGGACAGTTCAATTCGGATGCGGGCTGTGCGGGTATCCCGGTTGACCTGCGGATAGATCACGCTGATGGTTCCGGTAAACGTCCGGCCAGAGAAGCTGCGAGCCCGGACATTGACGGGCTGGCCGACCGCGACGCTGCCGAGGTCGCGCTCGGCCACATCGACCAGCGCCCAGACCGACGAAATATCGGCGATCCGAAAGAGCACGTCGCCGGGTTGCGCCCGCATTCCCTCGACCGCGTTTCGCTCCAGCACAATGCCGTCCCGCGGCGCGGCCCATTCGACGGCTACGGGCGCAATTCGCGTCCTCTCCATTGCCGAGATGACCTGCTCAGGAACGTCCAGGTTCATCAATCGCTGCCGCGAACCCCGACCGTACAGTTCGACACCGCCGGTGGTTTTCGACGTGATCGTGGCGAGGTACTCGGCGGCAGCGGAAGCGATCGCCGAACTATAAATTTGCATTAAGGGCTGGCCGGCTCTCACGCGCGTGCCCGTCGTGATATCGGCGATCCTCTGCACGAAACTTTCGGAGCGCATGGCGATCACGGAGACCCGTCGCTCGTCAAGTTGAATGGTCCCGGGCGCCCTCACCGGCGTTCGCATGATCCGATGCTCGACCGGCTCCGATTTCACACCTGTACGCTGGATTTTGCCCGGTGAGAGCTTGATCGAACCGTCGTCCGGCTCATCGCCCTCATAGACGGGCACATAGTCCATCCCCATGGGATCTTTCTTGGGTACCGGCGAAGTATCCGGTAGGCCCATGGGATTGCGATAGTAGAGGATCTTGCGCGGCCCGTTCGCGTTTTGAACCTGAGCCTTTTGCACCGGGGGCTCGAGTGACGGCTCCTGATCGTCATAGACTGCAAGATAGGCGATCCCTCGCTGGTCTTTTTTGGGAGCGGCTGACCATAAGGGTGCTCCGCTGGGATCGCGGTAATAAAGCACCGAACGCTCGGCGGCGGATGCCGGTGGTACCGGATGCAAGAGCTCTTGCAAGAGCGGCTGTTGGGCCGACCAGTAGCTGGCCGCACCAAGCACGATTGCGAGCGCGAGCTTTGTCATGATGGGGTGTTTCATCGTCGTTACCTTGGTAGCGGGGCTGTGGGGCGTGTTGAGCTGGATCAAGAGGCGCAACGGCTCGGCGGCAATTTCACATTCGAAATGCCTGCAAAATCCTATTTGTTGGCCTTGATCACGACCTTGCCGATCACCGTCTCCTGCTCACCTTGGACCTTGGCGGCAACACTCAGCTGATAGCGTCCTGGCATCGGCAAATCAGCCGTGAACGGATAGATACCCGGCTCCTTTGGTGGTAACGCCGTCACCGGCGATTCCATTTCCGCCATTCCGTCCGGCGCCATATCGACCCGCGAACGGAAGATCACGGCATCAGTGACTGGGTTTCCGGTCGCCTTGCTGATCAGGCGGACCGCAATGGCGACGTCCTCCCCCTTTTTCACCTCTGCGCTTACGAGTTCGAAAACATAGTCGCTGGCCGCGGCCCAGGCGTGCTCAGCAATGGCCGTTGTCGCGGCAAGCGCCGCAACGGCTGCAATCTTCCACTGCATGGTTTTTCCTCTCTGACTGTCTCGATAGTGCGTCACGCGCGGGCGCGAACGCGCTCCCGCGGTTGCAGTGCCAACAGTCAGATGCTAGGAGGCTTGAAAGGTGGACTTCCGCGGTGAAGCGATGCGACCTGATCAAGCGGGGTCGGCAGCCGATCGCCACTGGCTACTGGGGGATTGAACCAGAAGGGTGATGCGAAACCGATGCTAACCGGTTGCGCCGCGCAGAAGGCCATCGGGCATTGAGCCTTCTGGTCGCAAGGCTTGACGTTGATGTCATCCTGACAACATCCGTCCTCGCCCGGCGAGGACCCCGCCATCGTTAGCTGCCCCGCCAGGCCGTTGATCGGCACGGCGAACCCTGCCGTCGGTAGCAACGCCACCGAGACGGTGATGATCAGGGCAAGTATCGGCCGAATAAGGCGCATCGTGTTTTCAACCACCTGCGTGGCCATATTGAGAGAGGCAAGAGATTGTCAAGATCCTCCTTCTGGCAGCTTAAGAATATTCCTTCGGACGTTCCTTGATCCAGCTCAAACCCGGCGCTTTCTCAACCTGGCCGCAATCGATCACAATAGGTGGAGCGCCCACGGCTTTCCCGGGCGCAAGTGATGCGCCCCGGGTACCGATCAATCCGTGCTGGTCGAAGTCGCCATTGACACCGCGCTTGACCTCAACTCAGCTCGATCTGGCTCTGATTCGCACCGGAAGTTTTCTCGTCATGGGTGAGACGACCCTGATTCACCTGTCGCGGCTGATCTCGCTGCAGCACAAGCTCGATGTCACGGCGCAGAACGTGGCAAACCTCGATACGGCAGGATTTCGGGCGCGGGAGTTGTCGTTTCATGAATACCTCAAGCCGGAAAAAGGTTTGAATGAAGCCGGGCAGCGAGAGCGGCCGCTGTCGCTGTCCGACCCACGATTTCAATTCACCGACAATTCCCAAGGCGCCATCGAATTGACTGGCAACCCTCTCGATGTTGCCATCAATGGCCAGGGGTATTTTGTCGTACAGACCGAGCAAGGCGAGCGCTACACGCGAAACGGCTCATTCACGATCGATGGCGGTGGCCGTTTGGTTACGCTGGAAGGACAGCCTATCCTCGGCCAAAACGGCCCGCTTCAGTTCCCACTCAACCAGGGGGAGTTCGCCATCTCGCCTACTGGGATTCTCAGCACGAAACAAGGCACGGTCGGTCAGCTCCGCGTGGTTAGCTTCGAACGACCGCAGTTTTTGCAGTCCATCGGCGGGACTTTGTTCAGTTCCGGCGACTCGCCTTTCGAAATCAGGCCACAGGCGATCACGCTCACAAGCGGTGCCTTGGAGAAATCCAATGTAAAGAGCACACGCGAGATGAGCCGCCTCGCGGAGATTACCCGAACCTACGAGATGGTTGGCAGATTGCTCAAGAGTTCGCAGGATGCCGATGACCTGAACAAGTTGGCGAATGTCCCGGAATAGCTTTCGAGAGATTCGGATAAACCCCCACGAGGATGGCATTGTGGGTTCACGGGCGGACCATGCCAGTTCGCCTTCTTGCGGATATCGGACCGCAACATTCAATGATTGACCGGCGGTTCCCAGGGACTCTCGGGCTTCGGCGCTGAAGCCGCCCGCCTCGTCCCTGGGACGGGTTGCGTCTCGTCACACTCCCTGAAATGAAACCACAGTGTTGCCCGCTTTCGCAGAGAGAACTTGCAGGCTCAGGCGCGGAGCGAGAAAACTGTTCCGGCGCATCTAACGCGCCACTGCAACTTTATAGAACGCGCCGAGGTCCCAAGCGGGGCCTTGATCAGGGCAGTCGGGGCAGCAACTGATGAAGGTCAAGAAACTGTTTGTACGGACGGCACACGGTGCACCGCTCACAAGTGTGGATTTCGTCGACTGTGGTCCAGACGGGATTGTCGGCGCGGTTGCCTGCGCCCCGTTTCGGCAGGTTCTCCTAGCTTCCGCCTCCGTTACCGCGGATTGCGGGCTCAAAAATGGCGATCTTCGAGAGAATGCCGTGGTGGACTGCGATGAGCTCTACGACTGCCCTCCGGCACCGTCGTTCAGATCCCTGATTCGGCTCACATTCCACTGCGAGCCGTGTAAGAAGATTCTCAAGCTCGTTGATCTCAAAACGATCCTGCACCGTCGAGGTGTGTTTGGCACTTTTCTCAACAGCGGTCGCAGGCGGGTGAACGATGCATTTGCGGTAACAGAACAGCAGTTGGAGGCCATCCCCTATCCGGTCGGCGAGCGAGTCCGCTGGTTTCTCAAGCGACACGGCGCTTCGGCTGCTCTAACCGACCTCGCACACGCGATCGGCTTGCCCGCATCGTACAACAAAGCCCTACCAAGACTGCTGCAGAGAATTTGAACCCCCGGTTGACCTGACTTCTATTGGGTATACCGACAAAGCTTGGGCCCATCTGGAATCGTCGATAGGCAGGCACCTTCATTCATCTTGACGATGGGGATGGCGGCGAGCTTGCGACAGCGCGCGAAGACAGCCGGCTTCGTCACCCAGGGCATCAGCTCTCCGTGCACGGTCCAACGCGGCCCGATCATGCTCCGCATCGATCTTCGCCTGAGCATCGGAATCCATGACGGACTTTTTCGTAGGCTGGCGGTGCATTTGCGCACGCGCCGACTGGTGCGCAGGCCAACCCCGCGCCGCCAGATCGGCAACCGCGCTCTCGTAAGCCGCAATGTCCTGTGCGCACTGCCCGGCATGCGTCGGTCTGGACGTTAGTAGCGCGAGTGCAACTACACCAAGTGCACAAGTTATTCGCATCGACATCTGAGCCTCCTCCTTCGGCAGACTCTTGGCTGCCAGTCAAGCGAACGCCTTCTCGATGGTTCTCAGCAACACGGCGAGCGACTTGTCGTGACGGGTCACGGGCGGGATCGGGCGGTCGATCTTCATGAGCCGATAGACCGCCGTCTGCGCCGCGCGCACCGAATATTCGACGGTAAACACGACGTCGTCGGGAATCTCGACGAACTGGCTGACGAAAGCTAGATTGACCGAATTCTTCGGCACCGGCAGCGGCCGGTCCGTCGCCGTGCGCGGCATGAACATGCTGGTAATATAGGGCATGCGGCAGGGAATGCAGATCGCATCCTCGAACACCGTGCGATCGAAATTCAGGTGCCCGCAGAGTTCGTTCAGGATTTCGGCGCCGCTGCACTCCGACATCGGCTTGGCGACGAAATTGCCGACGCGATCGGGATGCAGCGCATAGCCCCAGAACACCTGCACGTTCTTCGGCTGCCCTGAGAAATGCGGCTGGTGGTACAGCACCACCGACATCAGCCAATTGGAATCCTTGAAGGTCACGAGGCCGCCGGTGCCGGCCTTGTTGCCGGAGAACGACTCCATCTGGTCGAAGAAGCGGGTGTCGCGGCAGGTGACGGTGAAGGACAGCCACCAGGATTCGGGGATCGAGGCGTTGAACGCCGCGGGGTTGCCGAACGCTGGCCGGCCTTTGGCGATCTTCTCCCACAGTGCCCAGCCCTCGCTATCCGTCTTGGTCAGATGCGTCGGCGGCTCCGTCATCGAGCCGAGGCTCGAGGCATCCGTCATCGAGGCGTTCTGGAAAAACACGAGGTCGCCGTCATCGAGGCGGACGTCCGCCGTCCGGCCGTCGCGGTCGAGCACGAGATGGCGCACGCGCAGCTTCTCGCCCTCCTGCTCGAAGGCCATGTCGACGACGCGCGTGTCCTGCCCGAACTGCACGCCGTGCCGCTTCAGCCAGTCCGTCAGTGGCAGCACGATCGCGTCATGCTGGTTGTAGACGGTGCGCTTGACGCCGGCGAGCGTCTCGATTCGCGGGAATTCGTTCATGAAGCGGTGCAGATAGCGCTTCAGCTCGACCGCGCTATGCCAGGGCTGGAAGGCGAAGGTGGTCTGCCACATGTACCAGAAATTGGACTCGAAGAATCCGGGCGACAGCCAGTCGGTGATCCGGCTGTTGCCGAGCGTCTCCTCGGAGGTCTCGACCAGACGCAAAAGCTCCAGCCGGTCGCGGCCCGAAAAGCCCATATGCGAGACGTCGACCTTGAAGCGGTTACGGTCGACCAGACGCGCGCGGGAATGCGCCTTGTTCTCCTCGTTGAAGGCGACCGTCTCGTCATGCACGCTCAGGCCCGGCCGCTCAAGCGACGGGATCGACGACAGCAGGTCCCAGGTGCATTCGTAGTGGTCGGTCGTCAGCATGCGGCCGCCGCGCAGCGAATAGGCGCCGTTGGCAAGCTGCGCGCCATCGAGGCTACCGCCGAACAGCGCAAGTGCGTCGTAGATGACGATGTCGTGCCCGGGAATGGCAGCGTCGCGTATCAGGAACGCCGCGCCCGCGAGCGATCCGACGCCGCCACCAATGAAATACGCCTTCATCACCTGCCTCGATTGCCAGTTCAGATTTTCGCAAGATCCCTGCACCCAAACGGCGAACGAAAGCTTGCGGTGGATCAAGTGTTTCAGGCCGCCTTCAGGAAAGCGAGCAAGACTCGAACATGTTCAATGGATCAGCATCTCCCTGAACCGGTTCGGTCAGGAACGGGCTCCGCGGGCGATCGAAACAGGCTCGGATTGAGAAAGGGCCGCGACCTCCATCTGGGCCGGGACCGTTGCGCTCCAGCCAAGCTCGCGCTCAATGCGCGAGCGCAATGCGTTCGACGCAGCGGGCTCGCCGTGCGTGATGAATGTCATGCTCGGGGCGGACTTGCCGGTCCTCAGCCACGCCATGATTTCTTCGGCATCCGCGTGAGCCGACAGCGCGCCGATATTCTTGACTTCGGCTCGGACCGGAATGTCCTCGCCGTGGATCCGGATGGCTCTCGCGCCCGCCATCATCGCCGCCCCGCGCGTCCCTTTGGCCTGATAACCGGCAAACAGAACCGTGCTTTTCGGATCGGGCACAAAGTGCTTGAGGTGGTGCAGGACGCGTCCACCGGTCGCCATCCCGCTCGCGGATATGATGACCTTGGGTATCGTCATGGCGCTCAATCGCTTCGAATCTTCCACGCTGCGGATGTAGGTCGCCACCGCACACGAACTGCGGCAATCGGGTTCCGACAGTTTGTGGTCCCTTCGATGATGACAAAAGATCTCACTGGCGTTGACCGCCATCGGGCTGTCGAGAAAAATAGGGACGTTTGCGAGCTTTCCGGCCGCCTTCAGGCGTTCGAAGTAGAACAACAGGCTCTGCACCCGCCCGACCGCAAAGGCTGGCACGACGACCGTTCCGCCCCGCCGAACCGTGCGATTGACAATGTCCTCGAGTTCGCTCTGCGGGTCGGCTTGCGGATGCCGGCGATCGCCATAGGTTGATTCGACGACGACATATTGCGAATCGGGACGCGCCTCAGGATCGACCATCAAGGGATCATTGAACCGCCCGAGATCGCCAGAGAACAGGACACTCACCCCGCCCCATTCGATTTGGAGCGATGCCGCACCCAAAATGTGTCCGGCGCGCAAGAGACGCAGCTGCGCGCCGCCGGGCAACGTTTGGGTCTGATGAAAGGGAATGGTCCACAGCTGCCGCAGCGCAGCTTCGGCATCCTCAACCGTGTAGAGGGGAAGAGCTGGCTTGTGGCGAGAAAAGCCGTGGCGATTGGCAAAATGCGCATCGCTCTCCTGGAGGTGCCCAGCATCGCGCAACAGGATCTCGCAGAGGTCGGCGGTTGCTTCACTGCACAGGATATCCCCTCGAAAGCCGCCCTTGACCAGCACGGGAAGGTAGCCGCAGTGATCGAGATGGGCGTGGGTCAGCATCACTGCTGAAATGCTTGCCGGATCGACCGGAAATCGTGCCCAGTTCGCCTCGCGGAGTTCTCGTTCGCCTTGGAATAAACCGCAGTCGATCAGTAGCCGTTGCGATCCGTTTTCCAAGAGATATTTTGATCCCGTGACCGTACCAGCGGCGCCGAGAAAGCTCAATTTAATGCTCACGGAAAGGTCTCCCCTAGAACTCCAAGCCTTCTTAGATCGTGATCGGACTGCTTTTGCCGGCGCGCCGGGTCTTGCGCTGCAATCGAAACAAACGCAGCTTGCATTAAAGCGCCCATCCCGCACAAGTCGTCAGGCGCCCCGGTTGCGTGCACCGACCTTGGCATAAGTCGCCGAACGCGCAGGGCAGCGTTAGGACCAGGCGGTCCAAATGAGGATGCGGTGGACAAGCTGCGATTCCTCCTGTTCTCAATCTTGCTTGAGGCGAATTCGTTAAGGCAAAAGTATCCTGCTTGCCCCTCGTATTTATTGAGCTGGATCAAGCGGAAAGCCACCCGGTCGCCTAATCTATTTGACAACGGCCGTCCTCCTTCAGCACGTCCCGTTGCATTCAAGCTTGGCACCAAGATGTCAGAGAAGCCGTCCGTTCCGCCCGCTCCTCAGGCGACCTCCTCTCCGCAGCAGGCCGTCGTCGGGGACGCGCTATCTCGGGGCTATGATCGTCTGAGAGCTTACCTTGTCCGCCGGCTTGGAAATGCGGCCGACGCCGAGGATGTTCTGCATGGAGTCATTCTTCGCGCGATGGAGAAAGCCGAATCGCTTCGCGATGAAGACGCCGTCCACGGCTGGCTCAGCCGCATCGTCGCGTCTGCTATTGTCGATCACCAGCGCCGTCAGGCATTGCGGCGCCGCAATGAGAACGAGCTTCTGCTGCAACAGGGTTCGCCGGAGCCGATTGGCGATGATAGCGAGGCCGCGGCGTGCGAGTGCGTTCACCTGATCTTGCCTGCACTCAACACGGAATATGCGCAAGTGATTCGCCGGATTGACCTGGAGGCCGAGGACAGACTTGCGGCAGCAGCGGCCCTTGGGCTGACAGTCAATGCGCTGACGGTTCGGCTGCATCGCGCACGCGGCCAGCTCAGGCAGCGATTGCTCGAGATGTGCCGCTCCTGCCGCGAGGACTCCTTCCTGCGTTGCGGTTGCTAGAACATCAGCTTTCGACGAAAACTCGAATGTGCAGGCACTTCGCTGCGATCTAACCCCACTCCCTGTGGGGCGTCGGATAGGTGGCCGCGATGCGCCAAGCGTTGAAAGAACCCAGGAAACCGCAGGGCGAGGTAGGCATACAAGGTGTACTTGATGAGCTTGCCGGAGAAAATTGCCAGGGTGACGTGGAGAACCGGCAGGCGGTAGATTCCAGCGACCGCCAACAGGGCAAGTTTGGGCACAGGCAGCGGAAGCACCATCACGGCGAATATCGCCACCGTCCCATATTGCGAGAGAAAGACAGTTGCCTGTCGCCAAGCCTGGGTGAGCGCAAGGTCCGGATAGCTTTTGGCCAGGAGACTCCACCCGAGATGATGGAATGCAAAATAGAGGCCGGTGGCCGCCAGGGCGCTGCCCGCCGCGGCCCAGACGGCAATTCCGACCCATGCGCGTCGTGAGGCCAGCGTGCCCGCAACGACGATAAGCTCGACCGGCAGGCTCATCGTCACTGTCGCGGCAAACGCGACCCCGCCAAGGAGCGGTGCGAACGAGCTGCGGTGAGCCTGCTTCACGACATAGGTAAGCGCGCGATTTGAAGCGGCCCAACCTATCACGATGCAAAATATCCTTCAGATTTCGTCGCTGACGCATCGGCGTGCAGTTCAGAGCAGTTTTCGATGCTCGGACTCGAACGCTCTTCGCCATCCAAGTGTGGAACTTGTTACAGATTTGTCACGATCCCTTGTTGAGCTAGATCAACCTGGGCGGGCGCCAGCCGCTTTAGCCTTAGCTGCAGGGGCCGCCGAGCTCTTAAATTCACGAATAGGGAATCCCCCATGTCAAACACCTTCTCAAGAATCGCAATCCCGGCCGCCATCGGGGCAACGATGGCACTGTCCTTTGGTGCCGCGCTGGCTCAGTCCCAGCAGAGCGGCAATCCGCCGACGCAAGCCCAGCCCGGCCAATCCTCGGGGGCAGCAGCCGATCAACAGACCGGCACCAATTCCATGCCGATGCAGGGCATGGAGCACGGCCGCATGATGCGGGACCAGGGTCAAAAGATGATGCAGAACGACCAGTCCCAGCAGACCGGCAATCAGCCGTCAACCACGCAGGCTCAGCCGGGCCAGCCCTCGGGGACAGGGACCGATCAACAGACGACCGGCACCACTTCCACGCCGCAAGGCATGGAGCACGGCCGCATGATGCGGGACCAGGGCCAGAAGATGATGCAGAATGACAAGAGCATGGAGCATGGCCAGATGGGGAATCCCCCCTGCGGGCCGGGGCAGGTCCAAACCCAGACGACCCAGAACTCCGGCTGCAAATAGCCCATCGACGCCGGCCTGTCTCGGCGAAATCCGAGACGGGCTGGAGCGAAAGCAGCCACCATGACCGACGACAATTTCTCGCAAAGCCTCTTATCCGACGACGTTTCGCACCGCGAGGCTGCGGCAGCCGGCGCAGCGCGGAGCTCAGCGTCGTACATCCTGCCCGCCCTCGATCAGGACTTTTTGCTGGGCGATTCGATGCGCGGCGTGCGGTTTCTGCTCGAATACGCCAAGGCCGAAGAAGCGCTGCGCAACTGGGGCGTGCGATCGACCATCGTGGTTTTTGGATCGGCGCGCGTGCGGCAGAACGGGCCTGGCAGACACGCGTATTGGTATGAACAAGCTCGCCAATTCGGCTTGATCGCGTCACAACGTGGCGGCGCGCTGACTGACAATGGTGGCGTGCGCGACAACGTGATTGCGACCGGCGGCGGCCCCGGCTTGATGGAAGCGGCCAACCGCGGTGCGCACGACACTGGCGCTCCCTCGATCGGCTTCAATATCAGACTTCCGCGGGAGCAAGCGCCAAATGGCTATTCGACTCCCGAACTGACCTTCCAATTCCACTATTTTGCGATGCGCAAGATGCACTTGGCAATGCGCGCCAACGCCTTGGTCGCCTTTCCCGGCGGATTTGGCACGTTCGACGAACTATTTGAAATTCTCACGCTCCGTCAGACCGGAAAGTCGCCGCCGATCCCGATCGTCCTGTTTGACGAGAAGTACTGGCGCGCGGCGGTTAACTTCGATGCGCTGATCGCCAGTGGCACGGTCGACAAGTCCGACTGCACGCTGTTTCGTTTTGCCGAAAATGCCGAGGAGATTTGGAATCAATTGGTGTCTTGCGGGTTGGGCGTGCCTGGCCTGTCATGCGCGGCTTCGCGTTACCATCACCTGCTCGACGGCCGATCGACAACTTCGGCCACGACAGCCGCCAGTCCCTCCCCTCGGCTCTGCGACGACTAGGTGTTAGCTGCCCCATTAGTCGCTCTTACGATTAGAACAGGAGATTTAGTCATGTGGAATCGACGTAACGTCCTGGGATCGTGCCTCGTGTTGGCCGCATCCAGCGGCATGGCCCGGGCCCAGGCGCCTGGCATGCCGGGGATGGGAATGCCGGGCATGGGACAGGGCCCAATGACCCGAGAGAGCTGCATCGATATTTGCTTCAAGTCGCAGCGCATGTGCCTCGAGACGGCGCGATATTGTTTCGAAAAGGGCGGCGCCCACGTCGCGCCCACGCATTTGGCGCTGCTGCTCGACTGCGCCGAGATGTGCCAGATGACGGCCAACTCGCTGATGCGCAGGTCGCCGCAGCACGGAGCGATTTGCAGCGCCTGTGCGCAACTGTGCGATGCCTGTGCCAACGATTGCGAGACCATCACCGGAGACGAGCAAATGGTGCATTGCGCCTCGCTCTGTCGTGACTGTGCTCGTGATTGTAGAGGCATGGTGAATATGCCGATCTGATTTGGGAGACGGCGAAGCACCGGTATAGAACATAGTGCTCCCCGGCCCTGGGCTCGCCGACCGGCTCGCCGCGAACGCTCGATCGAGAATGTTTGATCACACAGCCGCATGTCCCGGCCGTGAAAAGCGCTGTTCCTCTTCGATCGAGCGGGCCGATGATGGCGTGTTCGGCCATCGCGATTTGCTCGGGTTGGTCGTGAGCAACGAGCAAACGGCACCAGTAGCCCATCGTTGCGCACTGTAATAAAATGCGACCCTTAGCGTCTTTGTCAGCGAGTTGGCCCGCCTAGTTTTGCCTCACTCGAGAAACAAGTTTCGCGTCGCTTTGGCTCTTGCGGGGCATCTAGCGCAAAGGTAGCATTTTCGGGGAGGCAACGCGGCAATGGAAGCACGGAATAACCACCCAACGCTGCTGGACCATCTTCGCCGTCAAGGCGTGTCGCGGCGTGATTTTTTGAACTGGTGCGCGTATACGGCTTCGATTCTTGCCCTGCCGCCGAGCGCAAGCCAGGCGATCGCACAAGCGCTTGCGACCAAGCCTCGCCCCAGCGTCATCTGGCTGTCCGTCCAGGAATGCACCGGCTGCAGCGAGTCGATTCTGCGCTCGTTCGAGCCGACGCTCGAAAGCCTGATGTTCGATCAGTTTTCCCTCGACTATCATCATGTGCTGCAGGCGGCCGCCGGAAACGCCGCCGAACAGGCGCGCGACAGGGCGATTGAGCAAAACTTCGGCAAATACGTGCTTGTGGTTGACGGCGGAATTCCGCTTGATCGGGATGGATATTACTCCACAACCGGAGGAAAGAGCGGACGCGATCTCGTGTGCGAGGCAGCAAAAGGAGCGGCGCTCATCATTGCGGTCGGCACTTGCGCCACTTATGGGGGGATCCCTGCAGCCTCGCCCAACCCGACCGGAGCGGGCGGAGTTCACGATGCCCTGCGCGAGCTCATCGACAACAAGGATGTCGCGGCCCCCATCATCAACGTTCCGGGTTGTCCGCCGGTCCCGGAGGTGATGACCGGAGTTGTGGTGTATTTTCTCACTTATGGGAAACCGCCTGATCTCGACAATCTGGGACGCCCCATTCCGTTTTTCGGGCGGACCGTTCATGACGATTGTCCGAGACTGCCCTTCTTCAATCAGGGGCTGTTCGCCAAAAGCTTTGACGATGAGGGCGCGCAAAAGGGGTATTGCCTCAAGGATCTTGGTTGCAAGGGACCTACGACGTTCAACGCATGCACAACGGTGAAGTGGAACCAGAAGACCAGCTTCCCGATGTTCTCGGGCCACGGCTGCCTCGGCTGCGCCCAACCGAAATTCTGGGATCGCGAGGGCGGCTTCTATGGCAAGCTCTTCTAAGAAGGCAGGCGAAAAGCCCACGGCTGCGGCCAAGAATGCGCCCGCCTCGCAGCCTCGGCGGATCGTCGTCGATCCCGTTACGCGAATCGAGGGGCACCTTCGGATCGAAGCGGAGACGGATGCTCAGGGCGTGATTACCCGCGCATCCAGCTCGGGCACGATGGTGCGCGGCATCGAATTGATCCTGAAGGGGCGTGATCCCAGGGATGCGTGGGCGTTTACACAGCGTTTCTGCGGCGTCTGCACGGTCGTCCACAGCATCGCCTCGATCCGGGCTGTCGAATACGCACTCGGCTATGTGATCCCGGAGAATGCGCAGTACATCCGCAATCTGATGATTGCCGCGCAATATGTGCACGACCACGTCATGCATTTCTACCATCTGCATGCGCTCGATTGGGTCGATGTGGTTTCCGCACTCAAGGCAGACCCCGCCGCGACTTCCAAACTGCAGGTGAGTTTGAGCCCTTGGCCGAACAATTCTCCGGCATATTTCGGCGCTGTCCAGCAAAAGCTGAAGGGGTTCGTGGAGAGCGGTCAGCTTGGAATCTTTGCGAACGGGTACTGGGGGCACCCCGAGTACAAGCTTCCACCAGAGGTGAATCTGCTCGCAATTGCGCACTATTTGGAGGCCTTGGCTTGGCAGCGCGACGTCGTCAAGATTCACGCCATTTTCGGCGGGAAAAACCCGCATCCCAACTTCGTCGTTGGTGGGGTGCCGTGTGCGATCTCTGCAAGCTCGCATGCAACCGCGGTCAATGGAGAAAACCTGCGCCTGATCGGAGAAGTCATCGACAAGATGCGGCAGTTCGTTGATCAGGTCTATTTGCCCGACACGCTCGCGATCGCCGGATTCTACAAGGACTGGGCCACGCGGGGCGAAGGCGTCGGCAATTTCCTGTCCTATGGTGAATTTCCGACCGGGGTTGGTGCCGCCGAGAGAGCGACCTTGCAGTTTCCCGCCGGGGTCATCATCAACAGGGACCTTTCGAAGATACAGCCGGTCGACTTTGAGGACCCGACGGAGATTCAGGAATTCGTCGCTCATTCCTGGTACAGCTATTCGGCAGGCAAGCAAGTCGGTTTGCACCCCTACGACGGCGAGACGAAGCTCGAATATACGGGACCGAAGCCCCCTTACGAGCAGCTCGATGTTGACCAGTCCTATTCATGGATCAAGTCGCCGCGATGGAAGGGTCTGCCGGTCGAAGTCGGGCCGCTTGCGCGTGTTTTAATTCTCTATGCAAGCGGAGATGTGCGGACGCGAGGACTCGTCGACCACAGCCTCGGACGGTTGGGACTTCCGATCTCCGCCCTGTTCTCTACGCTCGGCCGCATCGCTGCCCGCACCATCGAGACCAAATTGATCGCCGACATGATGCCGGGCATGTACGATGCGCTGATGGCCAACATCGCGCGTGGCGATCTTCGCACCTTCGATGATGTGCTGTTCGATCCCACGACCTGGCCGAAGAAAGCCCGCGGCGTGGGCATGATGGAAGCGCCTCGCGGCGCGTTGGCTCACTGGCTCACGATCGAGGAGGGACGGATCGGCAACTATCAGGCCGTCGTCCCTAGCACTTGGAATGCCGGCCCCCACGACGCCGCGGGGCGAGAGGGACCCTACGAGGCGGCGTTACGCGGCCACAAGTTGCAGGATTCTTCCCGTCCCTTGGAGATCTTGCGCACGATTCACAGTTTCGATCCGTGTCTGGCGTGCGCCGTTCATGTCGTTGATCCCAACGGTGAAGAACTGGTCCGCGTGAGGGTGCTATGAGGCAATACTTCAAGCGCATAGGGAGCGCGGACAGCCAGCGCCGTCTGAGAGTCTCCTCGCAAGTCGCTATATTCGCCCTTGTCCTTCTTGGTTGCCAAAGCTCGCCTGCCCTCGCCCGCCCGGGCGACGGCTATGGCGACTTGATCGATAACTATTGCATCGAGCGGGGGCGCCTGCGGGTTCGCGCGCACCAGCCGCATTGCGCGATGTGCCACCATCTCGGCACGTTCGACACGTCCCCGGAACATCGGATCGAACCGAACTGGAACGAGTTCATCAGGGGACGAACAACCGGCGATTTCAGCTTCTTCTGCCCAGGGGGAGCCGACACCACCCAAGCAGCGCGCGCGCCCGGTGAAAAGCTACCCTCTGGACCCAAGAGTACAACGGCAGAGACCGCTGAGAGCTCGACAAGCCCAATGGGTATGCCGCCGGGCGCAAATCAATCTTCGGTCCCAATGCCGGAAGGCAGGCAAGCCAGTGTTCCGCCCTCCGAACGTCAAACGAACACGGCCGCGCCGCCGGCGCTGTCAGACGACGAGCTGGCTGGCAAGATGACAGCCTTGCATGATGCGGTCGGAATAACGACGGCGCAGGAGCCGGCGTGGCTCGACCTCCTCGACGCAGCCGCACGCGCGCTGCAGCGTCCCTCTGGTCCTGCCGAAGCTACCACCAAGGATCCGGTGACGTTACTCAAGGTCCATGAGCTGCAATCATCCAAACACGTGGCGAGCATGCGCGGCCTTGGGCTGGCTCTTGCGCGCCTCAATGCGAGCCTATCGGATCAACAGCGCCAGGAGCTTGTCGAGAGGCTCAGACCGATCCTGGCCGCGATGCCGCCGTAGACCGTCGGAGACTATCATGTGCCTCGCCATTCCCATGCGGGTGGATAGAATCGAAGGATTCCTAGCGCAATGCTCCATCAAGGGCGTCTCGCGCGAGGTGAACCTATTCCTGCTACAGGACCAGGACGTCTCGGTCGGTGACCACGTCCTGGTTCACTTGGGCTATGCGATCCAGCTCATCGACGAGCGGGAGGCCAAGTCCACCTGGGAAGTCTTCGACGCCATGCTTATCGCAGGGGACAACGACTCGCATGCATGAGCTTTCGGTTTGCTGGGCTTTGATTTCCGAGGTCGAGCGCCTCGCGCAGGAGGCGGGCGAGGACAGCATTGTGCATATCGCAATCCGCGTCGGTGAGCTCTCGGGTACGGACCCAAGCCTGCTTCTTCGCGCATTCGAGGTCGCGCGCTTGGGCACGAAAGCGGAACATGCATATCTCACGATCGAGCGCTGCGATCCACGTGTCAAATGCACGGAGTGCGGCCTGGAAAACGTGACACGTCCCAATCGCTTGCTTTGCGCGTTCTGCGGCTCATTTCGGGTAAAGGTCATCGGCGGCGACGAACTGTCGATCGCGGCGGTCGAATTTGCCGCAACCGACGTCCCCGGCACCTCAGATCCACCAGTGGCCGGCGGATCGGCGAAGCTGAACACGGAGGAGGAGGCGCCGCATGTGTAGCAATTGCGGCTGCGCCGCCAACAACAAGCACCGACTTCATCTTCCACACAGCGCCTCGAAACATAGCACGATTGCGTCGGTACGAGGGGTTGCCGAGGAGGAAGGCATGATCCGCAATATTCTCGCCGCCAACGATCGGGTCGCCACCCACAACCGGCAGCATTTCGATGAGAGCGGTCTGCTTGCGATCAATTTGATGTCCTCCCCCGGATCCGGCAAAACCTCGCTTCTCGAAGCAACCATTGATGCCCTCGGCTCCGAACTCGGTTTCGCTGTCATCGAGGGCGACCTCGAAACCGAGAACGATGCCGCCCGAATCCGAGCAAAGGGGGTCCCCGCCCTCCAGATTACGACCGGCGGCGCCTGTCACCTCGATGCGACCATGGTGCATCATGCGCTTCACGAGCTCGATCTGAACGACGTCGACGTTTTGTTCATTGAGAATGTGGGCAATCTGGTATGCCCCGCTTCATTCGATCTTGGAGCGCACTGCAATGTTACCCTCTTGTCGGCCACGGAAGGGGACGACAAGCCGGCCAAATATCCGATCATCTTCCGCAAGAGCGATCTCGTGATGCTCACGAAATCGGATCTTTTGCCGTACCTGGACGACTTTCAGGTGGATCGAGCCGCAGCAACGCTCAAGGCATCAGGTTACGACGGTCCGCTTCTGAGAACGTCGGTTGCCAAGTCGGCCGACGTGGGCGAATGGCTGGCGTGGCTCCGCCAGCGTCTTGCCGATCATCGCGCCGGCCCATTCCTCAACCGCAACCACCCGGTTGAAGCAGGAGAGGCTTGATGAGCTCGCCCGCTCGCATTTGGCTGGACCGGATCAAGGATCTCCCGCTCGAACGGCCGGTTCGGATCCTCAACGTCTGCGGTGGCCACGAGCGGACGATTGCGACCTCAGGCATCAGAAGCCTGCTTCCGCCCGCGGTGCAGCTGATTCCGGGCCCGGGATGCCCGGTTTGCGTCTGCCCGGAAGAGGATGTCTTCCATGCTATCCAACTGTCGCTGACAAAGTCCGTCATCCTGGTTGCGTTCGGCGATATGCTGCGCGTCCCCGTCAATGGACCGAAAGGCCGGCCGCGCTCACTTGAGCAGGCAATCGTGCTCGGCGCGGATGTTCGCCCCATTGCGAGTCCGAGCGAAGCTGCCGTTGTTGCCAGGGAGAATCCGCGCAGGACAGTGGTTTTCTTCGTCGCCGGCTTTGAAACCACGCTTGCTCCCGTCGCGGCGCTGATCGCGATGGGCCTTCCTCCGAATCTTAAGCTCCTGATTTCCGGGCGGCTGACATGGCCAGCGGTCGCCATGCTCCTTCAATCCGAAGAGCCGGGATTTGACGCTTTGATCGCGCCGGGGCACGTCGCAACCGTCATGGGCCCTGAGGAATGGGAGTTCGTGGTTCGCGATCACCACATGCCCGCCGCGATCGCGGGCTTCACGGCTGACGCCTTGCTGGCAGCCACCTATTCGACGCTTCGGCAGCTGCTCGAACGCCGGTATTTTCTCGACAACTGCTATCCCAAAACCGTCAGCCCCGGCGGCAATGCCGTCGCACGCCGGTATCTTAGCGAAACCCTGGAGGTGACGGACGCCGCCTGGCGCGGCATCGGCGTCATCCCCCGATCCGGTTTCCGGCTCCGGCCCGAATATGCCGGCCACGATGCAAGGATAGACTTTCCGTTGGACGAAGCAACAGAACGCCCTCGTCGCGGCGAAATGCCCCCAGGCTGCGACTGCGCGCGGGTCATTCTCGGCAAAGTCCTGCCAACCGATTGCCGATTGTACGGTTCTGGCTGTACGCCCGAATCGCCGATAGGTCCTTGCATGGTGTCGGACGAAGGGGCCTGCCATGTGTGGTGGACTGCCGGCTACCGCAGCGGCCGCCACGCCTTTGGGGGCGGCAGCGCGGCCCGCGCAGCAAGGTGAGCGCCGATGTCCTCCGCACCGCATGCCGCTGGTCCAGCAGTCACTGTCTTGGGCATCGGTAACGTGCTCCTCGGTGATGAGGGGGTAGGCGTTCATGTGATCCGGTACCTGCGCGACTGTCCGGAACCGAGCGCAAAGCTGGCGATCGTCGACGGCGGTACGCTGAGTTTCAATCTGCTGCCGATCATTGAAACCGCCGGTAGTCTCATCGTCATCGATGCTGCGATGATCGGAGATGAGGCCGGGGCGGTTCGTTGCCTGGTTGGTGACGAGCTCGACGCGTTCCTCGGCACCTCGAAGCATACCGCGCACGAGATCGGGCTAAGGGAACTGTTCGATATGGCTCGGATGGAGGACCTTCTGCCGCGCCGTCGCGCGCTGATCGGTATTCATCCTCAAAGCGTCGATTGGGGCGAAGGCTTGAGCGACCGCGTCGCGACAGCGGTGCCGTTGGCCGCCGGATTGGTGCTGCGCTTGACTCGCAAATGGGTCTGCGCCGATCGGCTCTCAGCGCTCAGATGAACAGGAACGAGACCATCGAAACGCGCAGCGAGACACGGCTGTTCGAAATCGTCGGTCGTGTCCAGGGTGTTGGGTTTCGACCGTTCGTGAAGCGTCTCGCGGACGCTCACCAAATCGTAGGCTGGGTGAAGAACGAGGCAAGCCATGTGTCCGTGCTTGCCAGCGGCGAGCCTGACGCGCTCGACCGCTTTGCGGCCGGCCTGATCGCCCAATCGCCACCGCTGGCGCGGCCGATGATTAGGTCGGTTAGCCTGCGGCCACGAGCCGATTGTTGCGAATTCTCGATCCTCGAAAGCAAATCTGGTTCGACTCGCGATGCGGAGCTACCGCCCGATTTGTTCCTCTGCGACGACTGTCTCGTCGAGATAGATGATCCATCAGAGCGCAGGTATCGCTATCCTTTCACCAATTGCACCCAATGCGGCCCGCGATACACCATTATCACCGCCCTGCCCTACGACCGCCCCAACACCTCGATGGCGGGCTTCAAACTGTGCCGAAACTGCCGGCACGAGTTTGAGAACCAGCAGGACCGCCGGTTTCACGCGCAGCCTTTGGCATGTCCCGAATGCGGCCCGAAATTGGTATTCAGGAAGGCGAATGGCGAGGAGATCTCCGGCAGCGAACAAGCGCTTGCCGCCTCTGTCGAGGCCTTGCGCTACGGCCTGACGGTGGCCGTTCGCGGTATCGGCGGGTACCACCTGATGTGCGATGCGACGAATGAGACCGCGGTGCTCAGGCTTCGCAACAGGAAGGGACGGCCTGACAAGCCGCTTGCCGTGATGGTGCCGGGCGGCAACGATCGGCATCGATTTGCCAGAACGATCGCTGATCTTGATGAAATCGAAGAAGCGGCCCTTTGCGACCCCGTTCGGCCCATCGTGCTGGTGCGGCGGCGCGCGGACGCGCCGATTGCGGCCGCCGTTGCGCCCGGACTTGGCGAGGTCGGCTTGATGTTGCCCTATAGCCCTTTGCACCACCTGATCCTGAGCGAATTTGATGGTGTGCTGGTCGCAACGAGCGGCAACATCAGCGGCGAGCCCGTGATCACCGATCCGGACGAGGCCGAGGAGCGGCTCGCCCGCTGCTGCGACGCCTTCCTGCACCATGATCGTCCCATCCAGCGCCCTGCCGACGATCCGGTCTGGCGGGTGATGGGTGGGCGGGCCAGATCGATCAGGCTTGGCCGCGGCTCAGCACCTATCACCCTGCACAACTCCAACACGGCGGCTGACGCAGTGCTCGCCTGTGGAGGGCAACTCAAGTCCACGGTGGCGCTCGGGCTAGGCGACCGGGTCGTCGTGTCTCCGCACATTGGGGACATGGGATCGTTGCGCTCACAGACAACGTTGGAGCAAGTTGCCAAGGATCTTCAAAGACTCTATGCGACGGATGCAACATGCATCCTCCACGACGCTCATCCGGATTTCACGACGACGCGATGGGCCTTGCGGCAAGAAGTGCCCGCAATCGGGATCCAGCACCATACGGCTCATGCATCTGCACTGGCAGGCGAATGTGGTTGTGCCGAGAAGATGGTGGTGTTTACTTGGGACGGCCTTGGGCTTGGCTCTGACGGCACTTTGTGGGGTGGCGAGACGTTCTACGGTTCGCCCGGACATTGGCAGAGGGTCGGCAGCCTGCGTCCGTTTCGGCTGATCGGCGGCGACCGCGTCGCACTCGAGCCGTGGCGCAGCGCGTGCACGCTGTCGCTGGAAGCACATCGTCACTGGGAATGTGTCCACACGGATGCAGCCGCCTACCGCCGCGCCTGGGCTGCCGGTGCAGGCATGATGTCAAGTTCGGTCGGGCGATTGTTCGATGCCGCCGCAGCAATGGTGGGCCTCATCGAGCACTGCAGTTACGACGGCCAGGCGCCGGCGCTGGTTGAGAGCGTGTCAGGTGAAGTCAGCATCGAGCCCGCTCTGCCGGTCCGCCCCGAGGGCGAGATCCGACGGATCGACTGGACTCCGCTGGTTCCAATACTCGTGGATGCGTCGTTGTCGGTTGGCGAGCGGCTCGGACGCTTCCACGGTGCGTTGTCAGCAACCCTGGTTCGCGAGGCCCTGCATCATGGTGCGGCCAATCGCACCAATATCATCGGACTGACGGGCGGCGTCTTTCAGAACAAGCTATTGACCGAGCATGCGGCGGCCGCTCTGAGCAGGCACGGCTTCACGGTTCTCTTGCATGAACGCATACCGATGAATGACGGCGGACTAAGTTATGGCCAGATCGTTGAATTTTCTGCGCGGAAGGCCCCATGAAACCTGGTGACGCCAAGCACTCCTCGCGCGACTTGAGCCGCATTTCGCTGGCGCACGGCAACGGCGGCAGACGGATGCGTGAGCTGATTGAAGGGGTTTTCCGCCGACATCTCCACAACGACCTGTTCGACACAAATGCCGATGCAGCGATCTTACCGATGCTGCCAGCTGGCAGTTTTCCGGCCCTGACCTCGGACGGATTTACGGTGGATCCGCTGGAGTTTCCGGGTGGCGACATCGGAAGTCTGGCGATCAATGGCACCGTCAATGACCTCGCGGTGTCGGGGGCAGAGCCGCTTTACATCGCGTTGAACTGCTTTATCGAGGAGGGCTTCGAACGCGCGCGCCTCGAGCGTCTGGTCGCCTCTATGGCCGCGGCGGCGCGGGCGTCTTCGGTCAAGGTGGTCACGGGCGACACCAAGGTCCTCCGCAACGGCGAGGGTGGCGGGCTTTACCTGGCGACGACGGGACTAGGGTTTCGCAACCCTGCCATCGTCCTGGGTCTCGATCAGATCGTCCCGGGCGATCGCATCATCGCCAGCGGCTCGATCGGCGATCATGGAACGGCCGTCCTGCTTGCCCGCAAGCAATTTGGTCTCACGGGAACGCTGCAGTCGGACTGTGCCAGTGTTCTTCCGCTTGCTAGAAGCGCCCTAATGCAGCGGGGCATCCGATTCATGCGCGACCCGACCCGCGGCGGACTGGCAAGCGTCGCGCACGAGATCGTTCGATCGACGGCCAAAAGCGTGCGCCTGTTCGAGCGCAAGATTCCGCTGCGTGGTGAGGTGCAGGCCGTCTGCGATATGCTCGGCTATAATCCGCTCTATCTGGCCTGTGAGGGCAGGATCGTGGCTGTCGCCGATCCGTCTTCAGCCGAACGGCTGGTGCAGGCTTGGCGCGACCTGCCGGGCGGAGAAGACGCAGCAGAAATTGGCGTCGTGGGCGAAGACGGGCCTTACGTTATCCTGGAAACGGAGCTCGGCGGCGAACGGTTGGTCGAGGAACTCGATTCCGACCCGCTACCACGAATCTGCTGAGCGTCGCGGATCTTGAGCCGAAGGTTTTTCACGGCCTGTTCGATCTCGGCAGTCTCGCACTTCAGCAATTCAGGGACATAGGCAATCTCGATAAATTCGCCGACAAGATCACCGCCGGTGTTGTACTGCTGACCCCACCATACGCCGGCCACGGCCGTTTCCGAAAAAATGCATGATCCCACGCCCCTAAAACTTGCCTCCACCTGCCCGTTGCCAAGAAAGTCGCGCAGCGCGGCGGTACCGCCTGCAGGCAATGGAAGCCGTCGCAGATCGATGCGAAAGGTCGTCCCCGATTCGACGATCTCCGCCAACTTTGCGCTCACTTCCGAGAGCAGCGCCGCGATGATTGGATCAGAAACGAAATTGCTGTTGCCAGTCATTATCAACGACCTCAGGGACTCGCCCGACCCGCATGGATCGGCAGCGTCCGGCTTTGCCAATGCTCCCTTTGCGCGCGTTTGACCCCACGCTTCGTTGCTTGCGCATTCCATTCAAACTTGGCCGCCGGCGGTGACGCACGACATGACCGTAGCCATTCACCAAAGGCAGGCGCGCGACACGACAACGCCAAAACTCCCCACGGCGCGCCCAACGCTAAGGGCGCGAGCTTTGCACATCTCCTGTCCAGACGCTATTGTCGCATTCGGGCGCTGGGTAATCTCGCAGGACGACGCCGCAGGGCGGGGAGCAGACCTGGCTCGGTATCGCGATCCGGGGACTTCAATGAGCTTTGCACGTACGTCAATTCGGTTACTGGCCATGGCGGTCGTCGCGGTATGCGCTGTTCACACCGGAGCGGCGCAGACACTCGACCAGGCGCTGGCTCACGCCTACCGCAACAACGAGACGCTCAATGCAGAACGCGCCAATCTGCGGGCGACGGACGAAGAGGTGCCGCAAGCGCTCTCCGGTTACCGCCCGCGCATCGAAGCGACTGCGGACGGCGGTCCTCGCTACCTCAACGAAAAGGGAGCTGATGGCGCGCAGCAAAGCTCGACCACCACGCCGCGCAGCGTCGGGGTGACGGCGACCCAGTCCATCTTCAACGGATTCCAGACAGCAAACCGGGTGCGTGCCGCTGAGAACCAGGTGCTTGCCGGCCGCGAGGCGCTCCGCGTCATGGAGCAGACCGTGCTGGTGGATGCCGCGACCGCCTATATGGATGTACTGCGCGAGGCCGCGATCCTTGAACTGCAGAAACGTAATCTCGACCTGTTAGGTGAGCAACTGAACCTGGTCCGTAACCGGCAAGCGAGCGGCGACTTGACCACTGCCGATGTGGCGCAAGTCGAAGCTCGCCTTGCCGCGGCGCGGACGGCGGTGCTCGCGGCACAGGCGACCTACAACTCGTCTCGCGCCACATTCACCCGCGTGATCGGCAGCGAAGCCGGCAAATTGACGTCCGGCCAACCCGTGGATCGCTTTGCTCCTGCCACGTTAGAGGCCGCCATCGCACTTGCGCGTACCCAGCACCCAGCCGTTCTTGCGGCCATGTACGGCGTCGATATCGCGCTTCTGCAGACCAAAATTGCCGAAGGGGCGCTGTACCCGATGGTGACGCTGGAAGGCAGCGTAAAACGCCGCTGGGACGTGATGCCCGACCAGAATCTGATGTTTCCGGCGACGGGCACCGATGCGTCGATCATCAGCCGGGTGGTCATTCCCCTGTATCAGGGGGGCAGCGAGTACGCCAAGATACGCCAATCGAAGGAAGTGACCGGTCAGAAACGACTGTCGCTTGAAGCGGTGCGCAAGCTCGCACGGGCCACCGTCGTGCAGGCGTGGAGCGCGGTGGCTGCAACGAGGGCGCAGGTGGATTCGGCGCAAGCTCAGGTGAAGGCGGCCGAGTTCGCACTCGAATCCGTCCGGCGCGAGTTCGGCGCCGGCCAGCGCAGCACGCTCGAGCTGCTCACGGTTCAGCAGGAGCTGCTGAATGCGCGGATCGCCCTGGTTATGACTCAGCGGGAGCGGGTGACGTCCTCCTACGCGCTGCTCGCGGCCGTTGGCCGGCTCGCTCCTGGCGTTCTCGGATTGCCGACAGAATCCTATGATCCGTCCGTGCACTATCATCAGGTCAGGGATTCCTGGTTCGGGGTGCGCACGCCCGATGGCCGCTGATGCCGTTTCCGACCGCACGTCGCTACGGACCCATGGGAGAATCTATTTGTTCCGGAGCCAACTCGGCGCGCTCGGGTGATACCGGCTCGGCGGAGCTCCCGATTTCTGCGGAAAACCAGCTGATCCCGGTGTTAGGCTATGCCAACCGCTTTGCCAACCACGCGGCGATGATCATCCCGGTGAGTGCAAGCGCGCTTGCGATGGCGAACATGGCGTTGGACAAGCCATGTGACAGCAACAGGCCGGCGGCGGCCGACCCCACGGCCTGACCAAGGCTGGTGACAGCAATCCATCGGCCCAAATCCTCGCCCTGGTGCTCGCCCGCGATCAGAGAGGTCCAATAGGTGATGATCGGGGCAGCTACACCCGCAGTCATCGCAATCGCGCCGACGCCAAGCGCGAGTGCTGGCGTAGTTGTCGCGGCCGAAGCGAGAGCAAGAGCTAGGCCAAGCATGCCTAGTGCGGGCGCGATCAACCAGCGCGTCGCCTTCGGCGGCACAAGCGGCGAGAACACGAGTATTTGGGCGAGCAGCATCACAGCGCTGCACTCGGCGAGCATCAATCCGATGGTCAACCCGGAGGCGCTTGAGCCAAGATTGCCGCGCAAGGCCAGGTGAACGTCAAACGCAGCGACTGAGCCCGCAACAATCGCGGCCAGCACAAGCAGGCTTTGGGAAGTCCGCGGTTCATCGGTACCGCGGAGCACGATTGTATTGGCAGGGGAACTGGGTGCGCTCTTCGTGACGGGAACAGTCCGTGCGATCACGCAAGCGCTAACCAGCGCGAGCACGATTGGCCATAACAGCGGAGCCCCTGCTCCGAGTTGAGCTTGCTTCGAGCTCAGGATGGACAAGGTGCCTCCGAGCAGCGGACCAACCATAAAGCCGATCATGGTCGCCGCTCCGATCCAGGCGAACCGCCGCGCACGCCACCCATCGTCGGGCGACCAGTCGCCAACGGTCGCGAGCGCCACGGGTGTAATTGCCGCTGCCGAAACCCCGGCCAGCGCTCGCGCCATGTAAAGAAGCAACAAGTCGCTGGCAAGTTCGAACAGCATCAGGCTGGTCGAAAATCCTGCAAGACCCAGGACGAGCACCGGACGACGGCCCCAGCCATCCGAGATCCTTCCAAGGTAGGGAGCGGAAACGAAAATGGCAGCCGTATAGGCCGCCGTCATGAAACCTGTATGCCGGGATATCGTCGCGGGATCGTCGAAGCCGGACACGGCCGCAATCCGCGACGGCAGGTTGGGCAGAATGATGCTGAACGCCAGGGCGGTCGCAAAGGCGGCGAGTACCAATGCCCCCCTGGTTATGAGCGGCAACCCGCGGTTGGGAATACTGTCTGACATCTTGCGGTCTCGTTCAACTGGGAGACCTTAAACAGCTGCACAATCGATAAACAAGTCTGCGCGTGCTGGTTGGATGCAGTGACGCCTTGACCTACTATAGAAGTGATCATCCCTTGAGCATCCATGATTATCTAGCGGGCATTCGTCTGTTGACGTAATTCGCTCGGAAGATGACGCGGTTTCTGGTACGACGCGCAATGACGCCCCGTCGTCTCCGTGCGGTGCTCGCCGCTTCAGCTGACAAATTCGGAGGGGGCGCGGAATTCTCGCGAATTTGGCGGTGAACCACAGGGGTAAGCCAACCGGAAGCTCAAGTGCTGCTGTGCAGTGAAAGACCGCACGTACCCTCAACGAAGATGCTCAGGGCCAGAAGCCCTCGAGCCGCCTCCGCCAAAAGGGCCGGCTCACGGGACCAATATCCTCCCGAACTGATCAGCCATTTAGATCGTTCGAACGCGACCTTCCGGGGGATGACGCGAACGGCAGGCGGCTCACTCAGCCGCGCTCCGCAATGGGTCCACACGAAGTGAAAGCTGCACCGGGGTCGGATTCTGTAAGATGTCCAGCACGGGGCAATGACGGTCAACGATTTCTTTCAGGCGCGCCAACTCGCCTTCGGGAGCCGGACTGTCCAAAACCACCTCGGCTTCAATGATTTGATAACCTGGCCGAACGTCCCCTTCGACGTCGAACAAGCCGCGCAAGTCAATCGTGCCTGAAAGCCGAACCGACACGCCATTGAGGGGAATGCCGAGCGCATCGGCATAGAGGCGGTAGGTGATTTCCTGACAAGAGCCCAGAGCCGCCAAGATGTACTCCACTGGATTGGGCGCTGTGTCCTGCCCGCCGAGGCCCGCCGGCTCGTCGACCTGGACGCTGAACTGGCGAATCGCGACGGCGCTGTCAACGCCGTCCCCGAGACGGGATTGCGCTCGGAACGCCGCTAACGCCTGGGCAGGGTCAGCGCTCAGTGCAGCCTGCGTACCCGAGAACACATCCTTGAACTTGAATGCCATTAATTCCCCGACCGATTGTGACAGTGTGAGAGGCAATAGTTATATGGATCAAACTGCTTATCAATCGGTCCGAGCTGAAAAGAATGAGCGTCATCTTGAACCGAGAACTCACGGCGATTTCGTTTTAGTGATGCGGGCCGGGAAAGATAAAGTCGCCTCCTTCGAAGAAGCCAAGAGTTCGAATACTCCCACCAATCCGACGCGATCAATCAGGATGGCGATCCCATTCTTCCAGGATTGAGGCAGATCAACACGCGTCACGGCTACCATGGCAACCTCATGGACCTTGCTGGGGACCGGAAAACGTGGCGAAGCTGCGACGGGAGATTGACGTGGCATACCTGGAGACCGAGGTGATAGCGGCGCACCGTCACATTCGCCGCCGCACGGTGGCATATGTGGTTCTCGGCGCTTTGCTCGCCAGTTATCTATCCTACCCGTATGTGACCCTGTATCGGCTTGATCGGGCACTGGAAGCCAGCGATACCCGCGTTGTTGCAGAACTGATCGACTGGCCGAGCGTTCGGACGCAGCTGAAAGCGGACGTTACGACGTCGCTCGCAACGCAGGCCTATGGCGCAAGCGGGCCGGAAGCGATCGGCGCCGCTTTCGCGCTGGCCTTAAGTCCATATGTGTTCGATCCCGTAGCCGACCGCGTTATCTCGCCGTCCGGACTCATCGCCTGGCATTCGGACGCACGAAGATCGGGCCGATCGAGCACGCTGTGGGAGGCAACGAGCTACGCGTTCTTCCGGACGCCGACGCGCTTCTTAGTGACACTGAGGATGAACGAGCCGCAATATCCGAATATCGAATTCGAGATGCGATTGAAGGGTTTGAGGTGGCAGGTCGACCACCTGGTCTGGCCGCGCGCGCGCGGTATCGCCGGTCCCGGGTCCGGCGGGTCTGGACCGACCACAGAATGATCAAACGTCGCAGGCACTTACGAACGCGCTGGTCTTGCGGCAGGCAGCCCCGCGCAGCCTGGAGGCGTATTATATTTTCCGGATCGCAGCATTGCGTCTAGCGACGACCGATATTTACCGATCTCAAGGCGTTCGGTTAACAACGCTGATACTGTTGCGAGGCTGACGCGGCTCACAGACGCGAGCCGAGGCCTTCTATAGGGACGCCCCACCTGAGACGTCACCCAGGTCGGTTTTGACGCGGGTAGGCCAGTGAGGAATTTCGGACATCTAGCGACCGATCATCTGTCGGAAGTCCTGTAAGACGAACCAACACGCTGATCGGTATCACAGCCGAAGGAGGGGCGCTCGTACGCAAACAACCGACACTCTGTCGGTGATTCTGTGATGAGTCCGAAATCTGGAAAGCCTCCCGTTCGGGACTGCAGGCACAATCTTGTTGTCTTGGAATCTTGACCTGCATCAAGCGGTTGCAAGCTTGGGAAGATATAAGATTGTCTGCGATCGCGTGGGGAAATTATAAGATCGGATTCACGCCAGCAGCTTTTGATGATCGCCGGCCGGCTGGAGCGCACGCATGAGAACGAGCTTCCAGGCGGCAGTGACTGCGAATGTGCAGGTCGCGAGCGACAAGTTACGCAATGTCGCGCTGGATCGCGCGCGCACGTTCCTGATGCTGATGGTGCTTCTGCACCACTCAGTGATTGCCTACACCTATTTCGGTCATACTGACGCTAAGTCGTGGATCGGCTTTGATATGGTCGTGCTCGCCACCGACAGCTTCTTCATGGCGACCTTCTTTTTCCTGTCAGGCCTGTTCGTATGGCCGAGCCTCGCGCACAATACGCTGCAAGTCTTCCTGCGTGACCGGTTAATTCGGCTTGGCTTGCCGTTTGTGATCGGCGTGCTCACCATCATTCCGGTTGCGTATTTCGCGATCGAACTGCGCCGGCGCCCAGACGCGAGCTTTCTTATGTTCTGGTGGAAGACAATCACGGTTGGGCCTTGGCCAAGTGGACCGATCTGGTTCATCTGGGTGCTGCTCGTTTTTGACGTGGCAGCCTGCCTGGCGTTTCATCTCTCCCCCAAACTGCTCGATCCTATCAATCGGCTGGCGGTGCGCGGCTATAAGCGACCGACCGAATTCTTCATTCTGGTGCTTGCTGTTACGGCGGTCGCCTACATTCCGATGCGGATCTATTTTGGAGCGGGACGTTGGTTCGAAATCGGCCCGCTCTCGCTGCAGGCCAGCCGCGTTTTACTATATCCTACCTACTTTCTCATCGGGGCGGGTGTCGGCGCCGCGAATCTCGATCGCGGTCTGCTAAGTGCCGATGGGCGGCTCGCCAAAAGCGGCTGGGGCTGGATCGTCGCAGCGCTCGCCTCTTATTGTCTGTTGTGGGTGCTCATCTACGTCAAGCGTGAGACCCTCGGAAATCCGGTATGGCTGCCGGATTGGTATGAGGCAAGCTACGGCCTGTTCTTCGTGACGTTCAGTGCGGCCATTCTATTTGCAATCTTCGGCTACTTTCTTAGCTTCAAACGCACGGGCTTTAGCGTGCTAGATTGGATGCAGGCACATTCCTATAGCATGTTTCTAGTGCACTACCCGATCGTGCTCTGGATCCAATACTGGCTGTTCGACTTCGATGTCCCGGCGATCGCCAAGGCCCTGATCGCATTCGTGTTCACAGTTCTGTTGAGCTGGGGTGTAGCGGTGGCCTTGCGAACAATCCCGGGAGCGAAGCGGGTGCTTTAGTTTTACCTTGAGGAGCGGGAGACAACGGCGTTCAGGCTGATGAGCACGGAAGCGGTTTCGGCTTTGCATATAGGCGTACAAAGCACCGTCGCTCCCTAGGACGACCTGAGCGGCTTCTGAGGTCGCTTCTATAGCGGAAGGCCGTAATTGCTTGACGAGAACAGCCCGTTCCTTGGCTTGGCCTTCCCCGTGCCGAAAGGTCGAGGCTTACAACTCGATCGACAGTCCTAACTTTGCCTTCTCGAGTCGCCGTTCGAGCAATGTCAGCTGGGTGACAAGTTTGTTGAGCTCGCCCCCTTCAAACTCCGTGAATACGGAATGAACAAACGTCGCAGCCACTGATTAACCTTGCAGCAGCCCTGCGAAGCTTGCGGGGCTGGAGATGAAGGCATTCACAACTGATGGCAGCGGAGACGAGGGGCTCATAAGTCGAGCGCCACTCGTAGCCGGGCCTTCTCGAGCCGCCGTCTCACCGATGTCAGGCGGGTGATAAATTCATTGAGCTCGTCGCTCTCAAAGCCCGCGAAAATGATATCGGCGGCGGCTTGCTGCTGCTCGCTGTCGCGGCCCAGCTGCTTGAGCGCCTTGTCCGATAATGAAAGCCGAACGACCCGCCGGTCCAACGGGCAAGGCTTGCGCCCCACCAGCCCGGTCTTTTCAAGCAGCTTGGACTGGGTTGTGACAAAGGACCCTTCAACATGCAGCATCCTTGCAACAGCATTGACCGGAACGCCGTCCTCGGTGTCCAGATCGGAAATGGCCATTAGGATCGTCCATTGCGACCCGCTGATCCCGAGCGCTCGGGCCCAAATCTGCCGAAGCTCCTCCAGATGCGCGTTGATCGCTGTGATTGCCCAGGTCAGGCGATTGACCGTCTCGCTCTGGTGCTTCCAGTCTGTCCTCTTGGTCGCGGGCACCGTTCTTTTCCGTCACACTGTAATGTTCTAGCGGCAGCACGGCGTCAGTGCATGCCGCCACCGGCTGCTTCTTTGCGATCCTTGAACGAATTCGTCTTGTGGCATTGGTAGCATTGATTGACCTGCGTGCTTCCGTGCCCACCCATCGAACCAGCCGCAAAGTGTTCGGTAAAATGGCTCGGCGGGGCCTGATGGCATTGCGCACAGATCTTTGACGCGGGAGAGGGATGCAGAAACGAAGCGACCCGCCAAGTCTCGGTGTCATGGCAGCTTGCGCAATTGCGCCCGAACAGCTCCTGATGCGGGTCCTGGTTGCTGTGGCAGCTGAAGCAATTAAGAGCACTTCTCTCCGCCCCAGGTGACACCGAGACGCCGAGAAAATCCGCCATGTCCTTGACCATCTGCCGGGCCGCTCCCGCATGACCCGCCGCTCCGCTCGTAAGGTGCGAGCCGATTCGCACAAGGCTCGCGTGATCCATTCGAGTCGGTCGGCCGGCCGCTTGATGTTCGCTATGGCAGCCGCGGCAATCCTGGACCGTGGCGTGGAAGGCAGTCGGCTGCTTGGCCAGATCCGCGGCGGCGTTGGCGTGGCATTTGATGCAGGTCTGAGCTTCAACCCCGCGCGCAGGCGTATGACACGCTTCGCACTTGCCCTTCAAGAACGCATGCCCCTCGGAGAGGGGACCGGGCTGGAAGGTTTCTTGCCATCCCGGAATCGATGCCGATCCGGTGCGATAGAGCATCGCAATGGCCGTGCCGCCGGCAAGCAGGCCTGCGACGATCAGCAGTAAGTAAAAGGCATTGAGCGGCTTCACGACAGCCACCGCAGCCCGTAGTAGATCTCACCTGCGATATGCAGGGCGAGCAAGGTGTACATGAGGATTGCGGCCACCACATGCGCCACGATCCAGCGCATGGACGCCTTCTTCAAGATCGCGCGCGAGCCGATGGCGTATTCGAGATCGGCGATACCTTCAACAACCTGCAGCATCGAGACGTTCTGCAGGGCCGGCGCGCTGATATTGGCGGCAGCGGCCTCCTCAAGGACCTGGCGCTCGGCAAGGGCTTCGGCTGCCTGATTATAGGTCGCGCGAAGTGTGCCGAGGTGCGACTCCGCCTCCTTCAGTTCGAGAGACGTCTGGGGCAGATAATATCGGCCAACGAATCCAGTTGCGACGACGATCAGCATGACGACAAGAAGTGCGACGCCGAGCTGGCTCTGATATTTGTGGCCGGTGTGCAGGATCGCTAGAAACGCGCCAAAGACGCCGGCATACACGTGAAATGTGAGCAAGGCGCGCAGTGACACGACCCGTGTCACCCATCGCTTGAGCCAACCCGCATATTTGACAAGCGGATAGACCAGAAGGGAAACCATCAAGGTGGCTGCGGCCACTCCGAGGACGAAGCCCATCAAGCTTCCGGCGAAGCGCGGCGCGGTATGAAACAAGAAGGCCGGCACCAGGAAGAGGATGACAGAGAGTACAGCCTCGGCAATCTGCCGTTCGGTCTGATTCATGTCAGGCCTCGACAACCAGATTGCCGACGGATTTGGCTTGGCAGGCGAGAATGATGTTCTGGGATTTGTCCTCGGGTGTCAGGGCGTCATCGACCTCCATCGTCACCTGGCCTTCGAGGAGCTTCGTCTTGCAGGTCCCGCAAACCCCGACGCGGCAGGCATAATCGATCGGGACGCCTAGGGATTCGGCGACCTCGAGCACTGTCTTGTCGGGCGGCAGAGCTGCGATCTTGTTGGCCTTGGCAAACCGAATGGTTGCCGTTGCCGGTCCGATGGCAGGCGCGGCAGGCGGCGCGCCCGCCGCCGCAGGACCGGCCCGCTCGGCCGTAACCACCTGCGTCACACCGGGTGGGGGCACGGCGCCGCGCGCCGGTCCGAACGCCTCGGTCTTCACCTGGTCGGACGGCACCCCGACCGTTGCGAGGAGCTTCTTCATGGCCTCCATCATGCCGGGCGGGCCGCAGAGGTGGACGCGCCGCTTTTGGATATCTGGAACCGATTGGCTGAGGAGCTCCTTGGTCACGTGACCCTGCGGTCCCATCCAGGAGGTGCCCTCTGCACGCGCCATGGTCGCGATCACGTGCAGGTTCGGCATGCGGCGTTGCAGATACTCGAGCTCGTCGCGAAAGATGAAGTGTTCGGTGGTCTGGGCGCCATAGACCAGAAAGATGTCGCCCCGCCAGGCGGTATCGAACAGATAGCGTATGGCAGCCATCAAAGGGGTGATTCCAACGCCGCCACCGATCAGGACGACGCTGTCAGCTTCCTGGCCTCTGAAGGTAAAGGCGCCAAAGGGCGCAGCAACTTCGATCAGATCGCCTTGCTTGACCTTGTCATGCATGTAGTCGGAGAAGATGCCTGGCTCCTCCCGCTTGATGGTCGTTTCCACATAGGCAGTCTGTGCGGCCGAGGACGCAATTGTATAGGAGCGCCGCACGAGCTTGCCATCGATCTCGGCGGAATAGGTGAGAAACTGCCCCGGCAGGAAGGTAAAGGGAATGGGGCCGCCATCGGGACTCTTGAGCCGAAAGGTTTTGACGTCGTTCGTTTCGCGAAAAATGCCGGCGACCTGTAGTTTGCCTTTCCATGGGCCCGTTGCGGTGGCAGGACTTGCTACGGCTGCCGCCGAGCTTGGCGGGGCAGCTTCGCCCGCCCGGGTCGATGGAGGCGTACCCGGAGATGCGGCAGGAGGTGGCGTGGCGGGCGGCGGCGCACTTGGCGGCGCCGGAGTAGCCACTCTGCCGGATGCCGTGGCGAGAGCGGGCGCGCTCGTCAATCTTTGCACCAACGCGTTGGCACGGCGCAGACGCAGGACATACACGAGGATCATGGCCACGGTGAACGTCGCCAGCACCGCCATTGTGACGACATGAAACCACGACAGTCCAAGCCCCGCATCGCTCGAAGCTGTCAGGGCGGGAAGGTTCAATTGCGTCCTGAACCAGTCCAGCGCGATCTGGTGTGGGGGCTTTCCTTCTGAAAGCGCCCGAAGCGTGGTTGCCGCGCTCTTCGCCTGGTTGAGCGCATCCCGAAGCCGCGAGGTGGCCTCCTCCGCGCCAATGGAATCAGCCCTCGCATTCGCCTGGCGAAGCGCCGCTTCGGCGCTGGCGATCTCTTCGGTGGCGGTATTGAGCGCCGCGCGCGCTTGCGACTCGATGCGCTGGCGCTGCTCGGCTGACAGGCTCGGCATGTCCATTAGCGACGGATAAAACTCCTTGCGCGGACGGCCCCCCATCATTCCGCCCATCTCGCCCATGCCGCCTGACGATGCGCCCCCCATTTCTCCCATGCCCCTGCTCGGCGGGCCCATTCCAGGCATGGCAGGGACAGGCGGCGATCCCATGCTGTTTGGCGCGGCAGGAGTCGTCGGTGCAGACGCATTTGGATGATGTGACTCGTGCCCTCCTTCCATCTGCGCATCGGCGCGGCATGCGGGCAGGCTCATGAAGATGGCTGCCACGATCAGGGCCACCCATGGAGAGCAACGTTGAGATACAAACGGCACGAAAGAGCCTCCCGAATTCCTGTTATCAGAGAGTATCACCTGGCAGAAAACAATCCCGAGAGCTTGTTATCCTGGTGAGGTTCTTGTCACCTTTCCTGAAAAGGAGAACCGGTAACCGCCTGGCAGGAGGTCGAAACTTGCTTGCAAATCGCCGATCTGCGTAACCGTCGCAAGCACGTACTAAGCTCAAGCCTCCCGCTGCAGATTCCCGATCATTGCACATCACGAATTCCCTTGAGATTCAAGTCGGCCGCCAAGCTCGGCCGTTGCGAGCGGCGCCAAACTGTAGAGCGCCGGCATCAAGAGCCGGTGGACCAGGTCGCCCGTGATCCCAAGAATGACGAGCGTGCATGAGGGAGTGGGCTTCGCCGCGTTCTCTTCTGTTTTCAGCCTATCGATCATTTGCAGTTATCGCCGAAATTTATTCAGCTACCTTTCGGCTCTTGGTGTCCGCCAAACCCATTGCGCATGGCTGACAGCATCTTGTTGGCGAAGCTGCGCTGCGCGCGCGAGGCAAAGCGCGCATAGAGAGCGGCCGACAGCACCGGAGCGGGAACCGCCTCTTCGATCGCCGCATTGACGGTCCAACGGCCCTCTCCGGAATCCATGACATAGCCCTCGAAAGCCTCAAGCTGTGGATCTGCGGCAAGCGCCATGGCGGTGAGATCAAGAAGCCACGAGGCGATCACGCTGCCGCGTCGCCAAACCTCGGCAATGTCGGCCAGGTCGAGCTCGAAGCGCAGTTCGGCCGGCAATTCCTGCGAATTGGCATGTTTGAGGATCTCAAAACCCTCGGCATAGGCCTGCATCAAACCGTATTCGATGCCATTGTGGACCATCTTGACGAAATGTCCGGCCCCGCATGGCCCGGCATGCAGATAGCCGCGCTCCACCCGTTCGTCGCGCCGCTCGCGGCCGGGGGTGCACGGGATGTTTCGACAACCGGTGGCAAGTACGGAAAAGATCGGATCGAGGCGCTCCACGATCTCGTTGTCTCCGCCAATCATCATGCAGTAGCCGCGCTGACTGCCCCAGATGCCACCGCTGGTGCCGACATCGATGTATTTCAGTCCTTTCGCCGCAAGCTGGCGCGCCCGGCGGATGTCGTCCTTGTAAAACGAATTGCCGCCATCGATGATGACGTCGCCCGGCTCGAGCAAGCCGGAAAGCTCGCGGATGGTTGTTTCCGTGATCTCTCCCGCCGGAAGCATGACCCAGATATAGCGCGGTCGCTCCATCCTCGCGATCAGGTCTTTGAGGCTTGCCGCCGCGGACGCGCCTTCGTCAGCCAAATGCCGGACCCGTTCAGGGTTGCGGTCGTAGACGACGCAGCCGTGCCCGGTGCGCAACAGTCGCCGCACGATGTTGCCGCCCGTCCGACCGAGGCCGATCATTCCAAGCTGCATCATGTGCTCCACTCAGTTTCAGCTGGGAAGTGCAGCAGTCTGCCGCCGGCCCAGCAGCGCGAGCTTGGCCGTGAGGGCGTCCGTTAACTTGTTGGCGGCTTCGACAAACTGCCTGACGCCATCTTCAACGAGGTGCGCGGTCACCTCGTCGAGCGCGATGCCTTCGTGATTGAGCTCTTCCAAGAAGCCCTCCGCCTCTTTCGATCGCTCTTCCAGTGATTGCCGGACCCGACCGTGGTCGCGGAAGGCATCCAGCGTTGCCGGCGGCATGGTGTTGACGGTATTTGGCCCAATCAGCTCCTCGACGTAGAGCACGTCGGAATAGGCCTTGTTCTTGGTGCCGGTGGAGGCCCACAGCAGGCGCTGCGCCCGCGCACCCCTGGCAGCCAGTCTGTTCCAGCGCGGTATTGCGAACAAACGCTTGTAACTCTGATAGGCGAGCTTGGCGTTGGCGATGGCGATTCTGCCTTTGAGCCGCTCGAGCCTTTTGGTTCTGCCGGCATCTTTGGTTCGGGTGATCTTTTCGTCGATCAGTGCGTCGACCATGCTGTCGATCCGGCTGACAAAGAAGCTCGCGACACTTCCGATCCGGCTGACGTCGCCGCCGGCATCCGCCCGACGTTCCAGGCCCTCCAGATACGCATTCGCGACGTCTTCGTATACGCGTTGCGAAAACAACAGCGTCGCATTGACGTTGATGCCTTCGGCAACGAGCTGGCGGATCGCCGTAGTGCCTGCTGCGGTTGCCGGCACCTTTATCATGAGGTTCTCGCGGGCGACCTCGAGCCACAGCCGTCGCGCCTCTTCGAGGGTCGCCTCGGCCCTGTTGGCGAGGTTGGGCGAGACTTCGAGGCTCACATAGCCGTCCGCACCGTCCGTGGCCTCATAGACCTTCTGCAGCACGTCGGCGGCCTGCCGGATGTCCTCGATCGCAAGCTTTTCATACACGGAATGCGCAGATACGTCCCCATTGCCAGAGACGGCACACAGCGCGTCATCATAGTCGCTGGACTGAGCGATGGCCTTTTCGAAAATGGCGGGGTTGGAGGTTACCCCGCGCACCCCATCCTCCTGCACAAGCCGCGCGAGCCCGCCGCGGTCCAGGAAATTGCGGGCCACGAAATCGACCCAAACGGATTGACCGTTTTCCTGCAGAAGTTTCAGGGAATTGGCCATGCCCGGCTCCTACAGCTGCAATGCGACGTGGTCACAATGAAGCGGATTGGGTCCCCCCTGATTGACCTGCATCAAACTTGATAAGCCGGATGTCCGACAAACTGCTGCAAAGCTGATCCGATCATCGAACTCATACAATGCAACATGCCTTGTGAACGGAACGTTTGCCCTCCGTTGCCAGAGCGTCAATCAAAGCATCCAGCCGTGATAACCGCTCGAGATCACCTGGACGCGCTCGCAAAGGAAGCGGCGATTTCAACTGCCCCGCGGCGCCGGACCAACCACTGGGAACCGGACCCGCATTTCGATGCGCCGGGCGCGCCGGGGATACCTCCGACCTGGACGAGCAGCTCAAAAGACGTGGTCGGCTGCTCGCTCGGGCCCGCCCGGCTTTGGTTCACGGCTGGTTATGGCATCATCAACGAAGTCTACTGGCCGAGGATCGACATTCCGCAGATTCGGGACCTCGGCTTCATCCTCGCCGACGACCAGGGATTTTGGGTCGAGGTCAAGCGGATGGGTCAATATCAGCTGCGATCGGTCGCACCAGGCGTTCCCGCCTACGAGATCACCCATTCCCATTCGCGGTTCAGCTTGCGGCTTCGAATCACGCCCGACCCGCTACGCGATGTGCTTGTGATCGAATGTCGCCTTGAGAGTGACGATCCGGCGTTGCGAATCTATGTGCTGGTTGCCCCCCATCTCGGCGCCACCGGCTACGGCAATCGCGCTGTCATCGCCGAGCATCGCGGACGGCGTTTTCTGTCGGCGGAACGGGCGCCGTTTGCGATGGCCCTTGCTGCCGTGGACGAACACCAGCAGGACGCCGTCATGAGAGCGAGCGCGGGATATGTTGGCACCAGCGATGGGTGGCAGGATTTTGCCCGCAATGGCAGGATGGCGTGGGAGTATCCGGCCGCCGGTCCCGGCAACGTCGCGCTGTTGGCGGAGTTGCGACCATTCAGCGTGCTCGCTTTAGCCTTCGCAAGCAGCCAAAGTGCGGCCGCGACGCTGGCCGTGTCATCACTGATGCAGCCATTCGATCGCGTTATGGACGCGCAAATCGCCGATTGGAGCGCCTGGCACCGCAGCTGCGATGAATGTTGCGCCCGGCCGGCGGGCGTTCCAGCTCATTTGCAGGATCAGTTTGTTACATCCGTCACGGTTTTGCGCACACACCTCGATAAGACCTACCCGGGCGCGATGGTGGCGAGCCTGAGCGTGCCCTGGGGCGACACGGGCAACGAGCGGAGCGGTTATCATTTGGTCTGGCCTCGCGATCTCGTCGAATGCGCCACGGCGCTACTTGCCTTCGGAGGAGAAGCAGAGGCGCGCAACACCCTGCGCTACCTGATCGCAACACAAAACGTCGAAGGGCATTGGCACCAGAACCAATGGTTGGGCGGCGAACCCTATTGGCGCGGGGTCCAGCTCGACGAAGCGGCGTATCCAGTTCTTCTGGCCGCCCTGCTCGCCGACCGGGATGCGTTAGGGGGAATCGAGCCCCACGACATGATCCGTCGCGCGCTCGGCTATATCGCCCGGGTCGGCCCCTCGACCGATCAGGACCGTTGGGAAGAAAATAGCGGACTGAACACGTTCACCCTTGCCACTTGCATCGCGGCGCTTGTCGCAGGCGGCTCGCTGCTGGAGGAGACGGCGCGCCACTGGGCCATAGCGCTGGCAGATTTCTGGAACGCCCATCTGGAAGACTGGCTCACCGCCAGCGGCTCCGAGCTGGCAAGAAAATTCGCTGTTGCCGGCTACTATGTCCGCACCTCGCCGCCGTCAGTGCTTTCCGACGGCCGCGCCGCACTCGATGAACTCGTGCCCATCCGCAATCACAGCGACGGTGCGGGAATGCGGGCCAATGAACAAATCAGCACTGACTTCCTGCGCCTGGTCCGCTTTGGCCTGAGGGATCCGGCCGATCCATTCGTTCTGGATACGATCAAACTCGTAGACGGGCTTTTGAAGGTGGAAACACCCTCCGGTTCGGTCTGGCACCGCTATAACGGCGATGGCTACGGCGAGTACGATGATGGCCGGCCTTATGATGGGGCCGGCAGAGGCCGGCCGTGGCCGCTGCTTGCCGGGGAGCGAGGCCATTATGCCCTGAGCGCCGGCCAAGATCCCTTGCCGATGCTAGAAACGATGGCCGCGTCAGCCAGCCCCGGCGGCATGATCCCCGAACAGGTCTGGGATGCATCACCAATCCAAGAGCGGCGATTGCATCCCGGCCGCCCCACCGGATCGGCCATGCCCCTCGCATGGGCGCATGCCGAATTTGTCAAGCTTGCGGTCTCCCGCAACCACGGTCGGCCATTCGATCGACCGGAGGCCGTCTGGGATCGATACGGGGGAAGGAAGAAGACATCCGCTTACGCGTTCTGGTGGCCCCACGCGCAAATCCGGTCGATCGTCGCTGGCTGCCGTCTGGTCATTGCCCTGCCTCGGGCAGGTATGGTGCACTGGGGCGTCAATGGCTGGCGTGAGGTCAGGGATCTCGAAGCACTCGATAGCAGTCTCGGCTTCTGGGTGGCGGAACTCGACACCGGCCGGATGAACAAGGGTGAAAGTATCGATTTCACCATCCGTTGGCAGGAGGATGGTTGGGAACGGATCGACCATCGCATCGAGGTCGTATCTGCTCGCGAGGATGTGTGAGGGCGTTCAGCCATGCCAAACTCCGACAGCGAGGTGGGATAGGCATGGTAGAAGAATTCTTTCCCATCTCCTTCGCTGGCTGGAGATGATCATGTATCGCTGTATTCAAACACTTTCTGTTGTTTGCGCCGTGCTTGTCTTCGCAATGACAGCAGTCGCGTCTGCAACCGACACGTCGGAGGTCGCGCGAGCCGCCTTTCAGGCCAAAGATCGCGGTCAGCTCCTGATGGCGATCGGCCTGTTCAACCAGGCCATGAAGGACGAGCAACTTTCGAAGAAGCAACGCGGCTTGCTGCTGTTCGGCCGTGGCACCGCCTATCAGCAGCTCGGGATGACAGAGGCCGCCCTCACCGATCTGGACGGGGTGGTCGCGCTGCTACCTGATTTTCCTGGCGGATACGTCTATCGCGCCGTGATCTGGACCACGGAGCGTCGATACGGAGAGGCGCTCACGGACTTGCAGCAAGCCCATCAGCTTGCCCCGAACGATGCGAGCGTGCTTCTGAATCTCGGCAACCTCTACGCCCAAACGGGCAGGCTTGAGCTTGCAATTGAGAACTACGGCCAGGCGATCGGGCTCCGTCCGGATTTCGACAAGGCCTACTTCGATCGGGCGGGCGCTTACATGGTTAAGCACGATTTCGCACGTGCGATGGCGGATTTCGACAAGGCGATCGAGCTTCGCCCCACATTTGCCGATGCTTTCGCCAATCGCGGGGCGCTGCATCTGGCGAACGGAAATGTCGAAAGAGCTCTTTCCGACCTCAACGCCGCCCTCGAGCTCGCGCCGCGCAACGCGCGATATCATGGCGCCCGTGCCAATGCCTATCTGGTTGAGGCCCGCTACGGCGATGCGCTCGCCGACTTCGATGAAGCGTTGCAGATCGATCCTGGCAATCCCGCGCTGTATTTCGGACGTGGCCTCGCCAACCTGTTCCTTGACGATACGGCTGCCGCCATCGACGATCTTCAGGTGGCGGTGCGGCTGCGGCCCACCGATGCCAACGCTGCTATCTGGCTGCACATCGCACGCCTCCATTCCAACACCGTCGACAAAGATGAGTTCGCCACCAATGCCGCCAGAGTGAGCCGGGACGTGTGGCCTGGCGCGGTGCTCGATCTGTACCTGGGAGCTCTGACGTCGACCGAGATGCTCGCGAAGGCCCAAGAAGGGGCTGAGCAAGACTCCGAGCGACGGCTTTGCGAGGCTCAGTTTTATGTCGCCGATTATGGTATCCACCGAGGCGCCACAAACGAGGCTTTGGACATCATGAAGGGAGTTGTTTCGCGCTGCCGCTCTTTTGCCCTTGTCTACGGCTCCGCACGGGCAGAGATCAGCTTGGCGCAGCACTGAAGCGTTGCTCGTTACCTTGCAAAAAGTACAGTGCACACCTCAACGATCGAACCAAATCCGCGCCGCGTGGTGAGTTCTAGAATATTGCCGACAATCCGTTCCTCCCCAAGGCGGAGTTGGCGCGCGACACGCCAAACTCCAGCCCCAGAGCCCCGAGCGGCGGCTATTTGCCCATATTCATCGGCTTCGGCGCCGACGCAGGTGCGGCCGCCGAGCCAGGCATCGGCACCATCCCCAGCACCATCTTGCGCTGATCATCGGTCAGGACTTTGGCGGCCTCGCCCGCGGCGCGAATGAAGTCCAGTCTTTGATCCGCCTTCAACTTCTCGATCTCGCGGATCTTGGCCTCGACCGACGTGGCATCCGGCTGGTCTGCCGCGGTCAGCAACCAGAGGGCCTGCTCTGCTTCGTCGATCTTCCGCTGCTGGTTTGACTGGTCGACGAGGGCACGCTGCTTGATATCGTTGAGGCTCGTCCTCTGCTGGGTAGAAAGGCCGAGCTTGTCGGCATATTCGAGGTAAAATCCCGTCGCGCCCACGTGATAGATATGCGATGAGCCGGGAAACCCCGGTAGGTTAGTTTGCATCGACATGCCCGATGCACCGGCTGAACCAGATCCGGGCGCCTGCCCCATCGATCCCATGCAGCAGCCACCGCCCATGCCGCCGGGCGAAGCAGCAGGCATTCCGCCCATACCCCCTGACGAGCTTCCCGACATTCCACCCGTGCCGGACATCGAGCTGTTGGATTGGCCTCCCATCGAGCCCATTTCCTTGTCGTCCATCATCGCCATACGAACGGACGGTGATGCCGCGAGCACAGACGTTACGAACAACTGCGACGACAGCACGCCCACGAGGGCGACTGCGGCGACCCGGCATGTCATTGTCGGGGCGGATAGCGGATTGTTTCGACGACTAAGGTTCATGTCTGGTCCTCCTGATGCTCACGTGATGTTGCTGTCTTTTGGTGAAAGACGTTTGATCTAAAACAAAGTCTGCGGTCAAATGCGTGACAACCTTTCAAAATAAGTGGCGGCACTTCAACGACAAATGACCGCCAATGGCTTGTAATAATTTCGCTGTTCGAGCGTCTATCAAATGGGTGGTCCTTGGCCTCAAAGAGGGGAAGCGGGATGGGAGAGCGGCGGATGGCGCATGATTCAGCTCGACGTGGACGGCCGACCAAACCCGGAAGTGGGGCCACGCTCGGTGCCGACCTCGTTCCACGCAGCCGCCCCAAGATCCTGTTCGTCACCTCCGAATTTGCCGACTACATAAAAGTGGGCGGCCTTGGCGAAGTATCCGCCGCGCTTCCCCGCACGCTCCGAAACAAGTGCGATATGCGCGTCTTGCTCCCAGGCTATCGCGATGTCGTCAGCCAACTTCAGGCAGTCGAGATCGTCGGTCATTTGCCTTCCTGCGGCGGCCTCCCGGCCTGCGATCTTGCGCGCAGCACCACGGGCGACCATCTTGCCGTCTATGTGCTGCTCTGTCCGCAGCTTTACGAGCGCGACGGCGGTCCCTATGGGGACGCAACGGGTACTGATTGGACGGACAATGATCTCCGTTTTGCCAGGCTCAGTCTTGCCGCCGCACAGATCGCGTCCGGCACAGGCGACCCAAACTGGATACCGGACCTGCTGCATCTCAATGACTGGACCTCGGCGCTGGCGCCCGCCTACCTTGCCTGGAGCGGCCGATCGATACCGAGCGTGCTGACCATCCACAATCTTGCGCATCGCGGCTTGTTTGCGCGGCATCGTTTGGATCGGCTCGGCATTCCCCACGCCGCATTCGACATCAATGGCGTCGAGTTCTGTGGTGACATTTCCTTCCTCAAAGCGGGAATCTTCTACGCATCGCACATTACGACCGTGAGTTCCACCTACGCGCAGGAAATCGTGACACCCGAGCATGGCTGCGGCTTGCACGGGCTGCTCAGAGGAAAGCTCGATCAGGGGCGCTTGACCGGCATCATCAACGGTATCGACGAAAGCTGGGACCCTCTGACAGACCCGCACCTGGCGCGACCGTTCAGCCCAGATGACTGGAAGGGAAAGGACGCCAATGCGCAAGCGCTAAGGAGGACCTTCGGCTTGGCGGTGTCGCGGGGCCCGCTGTTTGCGATCGTCTCGCGACTGGTCCATCAGAAAGGCCTGGACATTGCAATCGAAGCCATTGAAACGATCGTGCGGCAGGGAGGCCAGATCGTCGTCACCGGCAAGGGCGAAAGCGAACTCGAGCAGTCACTCTGCCAGATGGTCAGGCAATATCCAGGCAAGCTCGGCATCAAGATCGGATACGAGGAAACGACTGCGCGGCAGATGCTGGCGGGAAGCGATTTTCTGCTGATGCCCTCGCGCTTTGAGCCATGCGGACTAACACAGATGTACGCGCAACGCTTCGGATCATTACCTGTTGCACATCGAACCGGCGGGCTTGCCGACACGATTCAAGACGGTGTCACCGGCCTGCTGTTCCGCGAACTTTCGCTTGGCGGCCTCCTCGGAGCGATCTACCGCTCGCTCGACATCTATCATTCACCTTCGCGTCTGCGCGCGATGCGCAAGGCCGCGATGGCGCGCCCCACCGGCTGGAATGACGCCGCGGCTGACTATGCAAGCATCTATGATTCAACACTGACTGCGGCCTGAAGTCGGCGCGCCGGCCGCACCGTCAGAAAATGAATCCACGCAGGTTGCATACCGAAGCGGATATGCAAGTCTGGTGAAGAGATACGAACCGGTTCGAGTTTCCAGGGGACCTTCATGCAGTCGCTGCGTCATCGCTTGTCGCCGCGCCTATTCCTGCTAGGCGTCATTCTCACGATATCGGGCGTGCAGGCGAGCGCTGGGACCTACAATCTGGCCCTCGAGCCTCGCATGGTAAACATCACCGGCCAGCCGGCTGCGGCGATGCTAATCAATGGTCAGCAGCCAGGGCCGCTGCTGCGCTTCAAGGAGGGCGAGAATGTCATCATCAACATTCAAGCGGAGCGCCGTCTCGTCGACGGCAACGTAGGAGGGAAAATGGGGCCCGCATTGCCGCAGCTTTGCGCGCTGGGACAGGCGATCTGCGTCCTGGTCGCGCCGGAGGCGACGTACAAGGCCAACTGGCAGCTGTACCAGAAAGGGCGTCCGGTCGAAATCCTCTGCGTCGAAAATTCGACCAAGAAGGCCGCCTATGTCGTCTCGCGACCGCAATCCGAGAGGCCGCCGGAGATCGAACTCGAGGACGGGCTAAAGTTCTGCTCTCCGCTCGTGTCGTAGGCCGGATGCCGTCAGGGAGGTGGCCAAGAATATCCGACGAGATCAGATACGAGGAAAAGACCGCGTGGCAGATGCTGGCGGAAAGCGACTTTCTGCTGATGCCCTCGCGCTTCGAGCCATGCGAGTTGACGCAGATGTACACGCAACGCTTCGGCTTACATCTATGATTCAACCCTGAAGTCGGCACGCCGGTCACACTGTCAGAATATTAATCCGCGCAGCTTGCATATCGAACCGGGTGTGCAAGTCTGGAGAAGAGAATACGAACCGCTCCGAGTTCCCGGGGGACGCCCATGCAGTCGTTGCTTCATCGCTTGCCGCTCCGCCTATTCCTGCTGGGCGTCATTCTCACGATATCGGGTCTGCAGGCGAGCGCTGGGACCTACGATCTGGTCCTTGACCGTCGCACGGTAGACATCACCGGCCATCCGGCCGCGGCGATGTTGATCAACGGCCAGCTTCCAGGACCGCTGCTGCGCTTCAAGGAGGGCGAGAATGTCACGATCAATGTAACCAACCGGCTCGACGAGCCCGCATCCATTCATTGGCATGGCCTAATCGTCCCGCCGGAGATGGATGGCGTGCCCGGCATCTCGCCCGGTTACGGCAATGGCATTCAGCCGGGGACGACGTTCACCTATCGCTTCAAGGTGAAACAATCAGGAACGTATTGGTACCATAGCCACTCTTCCGGCGAGCAGGAGCAACTCGGGATCTACGCGCCGATCATTATCGAGCCTCGGCAGCCGGATCCTTACCGGTACGACCGCGACTACATCATCATGATGTCGGATTGGACCGACGACGCCAATCGTGTGATCCGTAACCTGAAGATCGATAGCAGCTGGTACAACCTAAACCGGCGCACTCTGGTCAGTCTGTTCCAGGAGCTTTCGCAGGCGCCGGACGAGCAGGCACGCAAGGCCATCATGAATGATCGGATCGCCTGGTCGATGATGCGAATGGATCCGACCGACATCTCGGACGTCTCGGCCTATACTTTCCTGGTCAACGGCCGAACGCCCGAGCAGAATTTCACGGCTTTGTTCCGCCCCGGCGAACGCATCCGGTTGCGCTTCATCAATGCCTCCGCAATGACCTACTTCGACGTCCGCATTCCCGGCCTGAAGATGACGGTGGTCGCCGCCGACGGAAACAATGTCGAACCCGTGCGCGTCGATGAATTTCGGTTCGGCAATGCGGAAACCTACGACGTGATCGTCCAGCCGACTGAAGACCGCGCCTACACCATCGTGGGCGAGCCGATGGACCGCACCGGATTTGCGCGCGCAACCTTGGCGCCGCGCCCCGGCATGATCGGCGAACTACCGCCGCACCGGCTTCGACCGATCGTGTCCATGGCCGAGATGGGCATGAATCTCGGACCCAAAGGATACGATCGCGGCACGCCGCAGCCCGAGCAGGATTTGCCAGGCCATGTCGCACCGGAAGACCCTGTCGCCATGGAAATTGGCATGGGAGGCATGTCCTCCGGGGGCGGGATGAGCGGCATGCAAGGGATGAAAGGCATGCAGGAGGGCGCCTCGATGAGCCCCGTCGGCGCCCGGCACGCGGGCCACCCGGCCGGTTTCGGGCGATCCAAGCCCAGCAGGCCAGGGAAAACGCCATCCACCATGCCGGGCATGGACCACGGCAAGATGCCCGGAATGAGTTCAGCACCAGCGCAAAGTGCCAGCGAGGCGCTGGCGCAAATGCCGGGAATGGATCACGCGGCGATGCAAGGCGGTTCGCAGGGCCCAAGCGGAAGATCCCGGATGTCACCAACATCGATGCCATCGGGCCCGGTCCAGACCGGACCGCAGGCTTATGCCCTGCGCGGGGGCGAGGACATGCCGAGCGTGCCCGTCACCTCGGTCAACATGGCCCCTGACCCGCTGACCAACGACACCGGCGCGCCTCCGGGCACCAGAGTCCTTTCCTATCGCGATCTCAAAGCGCTCGATCCCTACCCGTACAAGCGCTACGACCGCGTCATCGAAATCCGTCTGACCGGAAACATGCAGCGCTACTTCTGGTCGGTCAACGGCCGCAAGTTCAGCGAGGCCCAACCGATCATGCTGCGCTACGGCGAGCGTGTCCGCTTCCGGTTCATCAACGAAACCATGATGAACCACCCGATGCATATCCACGGTACGTGGCTTCTGCCCGACGTGGGCAATGGTGCGCGCAACCCGAAAAAGCACACGGTCAACATCAAGCCGGGCGCGACCGTCGACGTCGACGTTCCGGCGGATGCGGAGGGCCCGTGGGCCTTCCACTGTCATCAGCTCTACCACATGGAAACGGGCATGATGCGCAAGATCGAGGTCGTGCGCGAGACGGCCTCGGCCGCAAAATAGGAGGACGGGATGCGAAAATTGCTGTCCACCTTGGTCGCTAGTGGAATTGTTATACTTGCGGCGCTATCGACCGCCTCGGCGCAGTCATCGACCAATCCGGTAAGCCCGAGCTATTCTGGCGCGAGCTTCCCTCCCGTCCCCTACTACCAGCCAATGTTCCCGGATCAGCAGCTGTTCGGCAGCATGCGGTTCGACAAGCTGGAATGGAACGGGCCAGGGTCGAGCGCCCGATGGGACATGGAAGCCTTCGTCGGGGGAGACTACGACAAGATCTTCTTGAAGTCGGAAGGCTTCTATGACGGCAAGACGAGAAAGCTAGAAGAAGGGCAAATGCAGGTGCTCTATTCGCGCCTGATCAGCTATTATTTCGACGCTCAATTCGGCATTCGCCAGGACTTCTCTGCCAAGTCCAACCGCACCTATGCCACCATAGGCATCGAAGGATTGGCCCCGTTCTTCATCGAGATCGATGCCGACCTCTACATCAGCCAGAAGGGCGAGGTCTCCTCGGCGATCACCGCCTTTCACGATGTTCTGATTACCAACCGGCTTATCCTGCAGCCTCGCATCGACCTCAAGCTGCAGGCGCAGCGCGTGCCCGATCTCAATCTCGGCAGTGGATTCACCGATGTCGAGCTTGGTGCGCGGTTACGCTATGAGATCACCCGAAATATCGCCCCCTATATCGGCGTGGTCTGGGACCGCAAGCTCGGAGAAACAGCCGGTATTGCGAGGACCAATGGAGAGGCGGTCGGCAGCCTATTTGTCGCGGGCGGCGTTCGCGTATTGTGGTAAGCCAAGCAGACATAGTTTCTAAGAAAACGCGCCCTTCAGCTGTCGCCTACATGTGATGCGGCCGGTACTTGATGCCGTTTGCGATCTGGACCTCTCGAACGTATCGCACGATGGCCGCCATCTGATCCTCACTGACCTGGGGTTGCGGCGGCATGTTTCCATAAGGCCAGTGATGCTGCCTCACGCCGAACTTGGCTGCGGAAAAAAAGGCGGGATCCGCATGGTGCCCGGGATTGTAGATGTCATGAACAAGGGGTGGGCCCTTGTCCGTGCCCGAGGCACTCATTCCGTGACAAGTTGCACAGTTGGCCTCGAATAAGGGCTTGCCCTTTGCGGCCAATGCCGACAGCTCGGGCTCGGTGACCTCCACCTTAACGGATCGCGGCGGTCCCGCGGAGGACATCATCCATAACACAGCCGCTGCAGCGACGAGCACTGCCGCGCCCAGGGCAAATTTGATATAACCATACCAGGCTTGCTTCATACCTTGAACTGGCCCTCTCGGCGTATTTCGATCCCTACAATAATTAAGAGACAACAAGAGGAAATCTTGTTGTCTCCAGCGCTGACTGCTCGTCATTCGTTTCGGCTGCTCAGCCGTGACGATAACCGCCGGCCGATTGGCCCAGGATGCGGCTGAGCTTCGGAATGAATCCGGGCACCTCGGCCGCGTAGCTCGCGTATGCATCGCGAAATGCCGCTCTAGCATCCTGTTCTTCAGTCCGCGCAAGCTTGACGTACATCATGGTCAAGACCGGAAACATGGCAAGCGTGAGGATCGTCGGCCACTGCAACAGGAAGCCGAACATGACCATGATGAAGCCGACATACTGCGGGTGCCGGACATAGCCGTAGGGTCCAGTCGTTGCGAGCGACCTCGATTGCTGCGCGTCGTAAAGGACCTTCCACGCTGCAGAAATGAGGATGAAGCCGCCGCCGATGAATACGAAGCTCAAGATGTGAAATGGACCAGCGTGCGGATTGGCCTTCCAGCCAAACATCATTTCCAGGAGGTGACCCGCATCGTGCGAAAACCAATCCACATCGGGAAACCGTGACTGCAGCCAGCCGGACAGGAAGTAGATCGTCAGCGGGAATCCGTACATTTCCGCGAACAACGCCACCAGAAACGCGCTGAATGCGCTGAATGAGCGCCAATCCCGAGGTGTCTGGGGTTTGAAGAACGTGTAAGCAAAGAAGATGAAGATCGCCGAATTGACGATCACAAGGCTCCATAGGCCGTAGGCAGGCGTGGCCTCGTTCATGGCGCTCTCCGATTGTCCTGCTGACTGTCAGTGCCGTGATGGCCGTGCCCACCGTGCATGAAAACGTGCATGAGCAGACAAGCCAGCAAGGGGAGCCAAACCAGAATCCCCAGCACGTGCGCGCGGTGTTCGGTGAACAGCAGGACACCTGCGATGATCAGAAATCCGATTAGAACCAACCCGGCGCGCGATTTAAGTGACAAACCATCCGGCGCATGTACCTGATGATCGGAGCGCTCCTGCACCGACATCATAAACTCCTGCTGTTGCCATCTAAAGTAAGCAGCATGCTGCAGCGAACGTCTTGATCGAGATCAAAGGATCGAGCCGAAAGCAGCGAGCTGCTCACGCGCGGCTTTCGTCGTCCGGGAAAGAGACTTTCCGGTCGCCCGCCGCAGATATCGCGCCGAACTTGCAGCTATATCATCGGGAATTTCTGGCCCGTTGATATCTCCAGGCGCGCCTGCTCGGATCGGCAGGTTGCGCGAAGGAGTAGCCCGGCGCCGTAGGAATTGAAGCGAACGCAGAGCTCCCGCCCACCTGCGGGACCAACAGCTCATGCGCGCTCTGCCTCGCCTCATTTGGCCAATACCGCCTGTCCGAAATCGTGACACCTGCGTAAGCACTTGCCGTTGCTGTAGCCAATGGCAGCGCCAGCAACAGAGTTCTGACTGTCTGCTTGAGCATAACTCGGCTCCGACTGGACGCACCTACCGGCAGCCTCGCCAGGGAGGCGATCACCAATGCCGCGATGGCAGGAGCCAACCGCGTTGCTTGTCTAGCGGCATTCGCTTTCGCCCGCGGGTCCCGCTACAGCGGCAAATTTAACATAGTCCAGGTCCGAGCGGCGTCTTTGATCCGGATCAAGCATTCGCGCCGTCGCCCGTTTATCTGTCCACCCGACCGACGACTTCCATCAGTTCCGCGATCTTGCGGCGCTGATCGGCCTTGTCGCCGCTGCGGATGGCGTGTTCCACGCAGTGGGCGACGTGATCCTTCAGGATTTCTTCTTCTACACGACGAAGCGCGGAACGGACGGCTGAGATCTGGGTGACGATATCGATGCAGTATCTGTCCTCGTCGACCATCTTCGCGAGCCCGCGAACTTGGCCTTCGATGCGGTTCAGGCGTTTCTGACAAGAAACCTTGATGTCGTTCCTCATGAGCCGTATATACCCCCCAAGGGTACATTCCGCAAGAGATGGAGTAGATGATGCATAAGCAGGACGCCCCAGGTTCTGAAAAGGCGCGCGGTAGCTGCTGCGGACACTCTCACTCCATCTCCCAGGAGTCCGCAGATCACCATCATCATGGTCCCGCGCACGGCACCACCGTCGACCCCGTCTGCGGCATGTTGGTCGACCCCGCCACGGCTCGCCACAAGATCGAGCATGACGGACAGACCTTCTACTTTTGCTCGGAGCGCTGCCGGGCGAAATTCGCGGACGATCCGGCGAAGTACGTCCACGGGACAGTGCAGCAAGCGCCGCGTGCCGATGTGCCGGAAGGCACAATCTACACATGCCCGATGCATCCGCAGATACGCCAGGTCGGGCCGGGCAACTGTCCCATCTGCGGCATGGCGCTCGAACCCGAGCTGGCGACAGCGGAAACGGGCCCGAACCCCGAGCTGATCGACATGACCCGCCGCTTCTGGATGGGTCTCGCGCTCTCCATTCCCGTTGTGATCCTCGAGATGGGCGGACACCTGATCGGCGACCACGGATGGATCGACCAGAGCCTGTCGAACTGGATCCAGTTGGTTCTCGCGACTCCAGTGGTGCTTTGGGCGGGCTGGCCATTCTTCGTGCGCGGCTGGCAATCGGTCCTGACGCGCAATCTGAACATGTTCACGCTGATCGCGATGGGCACCGGTGTGGCGTGGGTCTATAGCGTCGTCGCCACCTTTGTCCCAGGTGTCTTTCCGGCCACGTTCAGAGGGCATGATGGCGCGGTCGCCGTCTACTTCGAAGCGGCCGCCGTCATCACCGTGCTCGTCCTACTCGGCCAGGTTCTTGAGCTTCGGGCGCGCGAGGCCACCTCAGGAGCGATCAAGGCCTTGCTCGACCTAGCTCCGAAGACGGCCCGCCGTATCCGCGCCGACGGCACTGACGAGGAAGTTCAGATCACGGTGCTGCAGGTGGGCGACCGGCTGCGCGTCCGCCCGGGCGAGAAGGTGCCCGTCGACGGCGAAATCGCCGAAGGGCGATCCTCCCTCGATGAGTCGATGGTGACGGGCGAATCCATGCCGGTTAGCAAGGAAGTCGGCGGCAAGGTGATCGCCGGCACGCTCAACCGCTCCGGCGGCTTCGTCATGCGCGCCGAAAAGGTCGGCAGCGACACAATGCTATCCCAGATCGTGCAGATGGTCGCGCAGGCGCAGCGCTCGCGCGCCCCGATCCAACGCCTGGCCGACCAGGTCGCAGGCTGGTTCGTTCCGGCAGTCATCGTGGTCGCGATCGCGGCGTTTGCCGTCTGGGCGCTCTACGGTCCAGAGCCCCGCTTCGCCTTCGGCCTCGTCGCCGCTGTCAGCGTCCTGATCATCGCCTGTCCCTGTGCTCTCGGTTTGGCCACTCCCATGTCGATCATGGTGGGCGTCGGGCGCGGCGCTCACATGGGCGTATTGATCAAGAACGCCGAAGCACTCGAGCGCATGGAGCGTATCGACACCTTGGTGGTGGACAAGACAGGCACTCTCACGGAAGGCAAGCCGAAGGTCGTGGCGGTCGTGCCCGCAGGCAGCTACTCGGAAGCCGAGGTCCTGCGGCTCGCGGCGAGCGTCGAACGCGCGAGCGAGCATCCGCTTGCGGACGCGATCGTGAACGAGGCCAAGGAGCGAGGCATCCAGACCACCGACGTCCAGGAGTTCGACTCGCCCGTCGGCAAGGGCGCGCTCGGAACGGTCGAGGGCAAGAAAGTTCTGCTCGGCAACGCCGCCTTCATGCGCTCGCAGGGAGTGGACACCTCCGCCATGGAATCCGAAGCCGAGCGCCAACGCGGTGAAGGCGCCACCGTCATCAACATGGCGGTCGACAGCAAGCTCGCCGGCATTCTCGCCATCGCCGACCCGGTCAAGCAGTCCACGCCGGCCGCGCTGCGGGAACTCGGGGCCGAAGGCGTCAGGGTCATTATGCTCACCGGCGACAACCGCACCACGGCTCAGGCAGTCGCGCGCAGGCTCGGCATCGGCGACGTCGAAGCTGAAGTCCTGCCGGATCAGAAGAGCGCGGTCGTCGCCAAGCTACAGAAGGAAGGCCGGAAAGTCGCAATGGCCGGAGACGGCGTGAACGACGCACCGGCGCTGGCCGCCGCCGAAGTCGGCGTGGCAATGGGCACGGGGACCGACGTAGCAATGGAGAGCGCCGGGGTCACCCTCCTCAAGGGGGATCTCAACGGTATCGTCCGGGCGCGCCGGCTGTCCCGCGCGACCATGAGGAACATCAGACAGAACCTGTTCTTTGCGTTCGCCTACAATGCGGCGGGGATCCCGATCGCGGCCGGGGTGCTTTACCCGTCTCTGGGATTGCTGCTGTCGCCAATCGTTGCTGCGGCCGCGATGGCGCTCTCGTCCGTCAGCGTCGTTGGCAACGCGTTGCGGCTGCGGACAGTGCGGATCTGATGTCGGCAGCATGGCCGCTTGCAACTTGGGCACCTGTGGCCAGGCGCCCTTCAGAGCAGGCGTGCGATCGCCTGAATGCCCTTCATCCCCGTGCCGAACCGGGCGATCGCTTCCTTGTTGCACTCCAGTTCGCCGTAAGGCAAGAAACGCACCTTCAGGTCCGCCACGCGACTGAACGCAGGCCGACGAAGCTGGTTGCGCACCTCATCCTCTCTGCCGTCAGGAGCAACCAGAAACAGTCCGCCCGTCGCATGCAAGTCGCTGCTCAACGCAAGATCAAGCATACGAACGATGCCGGAGTAGATCGATGTCGTATGCTCTACCTCAAAGGCCGCTGTCACGCAGCTGCCCGCGGCATCGAGCCAAAGAACATCAATAAGTCGAATCGACTCCGCGCCAGCCGCCTCCTCGATGGAGGGCGGAAGGCGCTCGAGGCACCCGGCGGCCAAAGTCGTACCGTTGTACGCTCGACCTCGATCGTTTGCGGCGATCCAGACCTTGTATCCCAGCGCCAGGCCCAAGTCACGGAGCCAAGCTTGAATTTGCGTATGGGTGAGATCGCTCTCTCGCGCGGCCGCGATCGGCCCTTCCTGCCGTTTCGCGGTCTCCCGTGCCTTCGAAAGCTCCAATAGCCATGCGTCTCTCGCGGCATCGCCTGTGCCGACGGGAGGCGCGCTAAAGCGTTCGGTGCCGACATCGAATAGAAATCCCGCGATTGCGCCGAGATCGTTCGACAGGAGATCGCGATAGCTGCGGTTCAGCTCCAAGACGCCCTGTCGCATGGCGAGGTACTGATCCCAACGTCCAAGCTTCACCTTCGATCCCGTGACCGTGTTGAAGCCGTTGACGATTGCGGTGTTGAACGGCGGCATCAAGGTCGGGTGCAAGAAATACAAAAGATTGGCGACGGCGGGCCCTAGGCCCTTGATCGCCAATCTATCGATTGTCTCAATTCCATCGACGAGCTCCTGCTCAGTGTCACAGCAGCAGCAGTGATGGAGCAGTCTACCGAACGCCCTCTGATTGGCAGCATCTTCGTAGATGTCGGGAATCCGAAGCTTCGGCTTCCACAAGAAAGCGTGATCTGCACCTTTGAATATCTGTCTCTGCTCGGCGATCGACCCCACGATCGTTTCGAGGGAAGAGCCCTTGTAAACGTTGCCGAACGTTCCCGCTTCGATCTCCTCGACTACCTGAGCAATGCCGCGACGGATGGACCGGAAATTCTTGAGCCGTTCGTCCCACAAGAACCATGTGCGATAGGTCGACCCTGAGTCCTCGCGCCACCGTTCGATCAACACGCGCAGCAGATCAGTCAATCTTAGCCTCCCTCATCATTCGCATTGCCTCCCCGGATTTTGCGCGCGTCAACGCGCCGCGCGATGGCCCGGGGTGGCAGATATTACAGCGATGGACCGGAATCTCACTCTGCCAGATATTTATCAAACCGCAACAAAGCCCCCGCGCGACGGTTGCGTGACAAACAACCGGTTGGAGCGGACCGTGGTTGCCCTGCCTTACGACTATTTGGTGATTGCGTGGTTTGCAATCGCGCTGATCTCGACAGCCTATGTGGCCTATGACCAGTTCGCTGGCAATCCCGAGCCGACCGTGGTGAAGTGGGCGTCATCCTGGTCACGCTGTACATGGGGCCAGTGGGCCTCCTGCTCTACGTGCTTGCCGACAAAGAGCGCGGCCTGGGGAGTACGAGCGATTCACCTCCCCACTTTGGAAGCGGGGGGTGGCAGCACCATCCACTGTGTCGCCGGAGATGCTACCGGCATCATCGTGGCTGCGGCAACGACCGCCCTGCTCGGATTGCCGATGTGGATCGATCTCATCGTGGAGTATCTCGCTGGGTTCTCATCTCTTAATATTCCGGTCCCTCTTCATGAAGCGCATGATGAGCGGCGCCATATTCGCGCGCCGCCCCGATGACGTTCGGATCGAGAATCTAAGCGGACATGTGTCAGTGCAGAGAGGTGGGCCAGAGCCCCGGGTTAGGGGGCTCGGTGACCGGCGCAACTTTGGGACTGGACGACGGAAAGGGCGACATCAACGCGGCCGAGAAAGTAACGAGGGCAGTGATGCTTAAGCGTGACGCCCTTTCGGGCTGCCCCGGTTGATCTAGATCAAGGGATCGAGCGACTAAGCGCTGTGTGCTCGGCTGCGACGAGCCGGATGGAAGAGTTCAGCGAGCCAAGCAGGATCCCATGGTCGCTTCCGATCCCTCTACTCCTCCGGCGCATATGCCATGGTTCGTTGCAGAGCCTGGGCGAACCGACGTGCTCCTGGTCGTCATGGGTGTTTTTTTGGTGCTGCTCGTTTTCTCAGTCGGCGTCTTGATGTTGCGACTGCATCATCTGCCGGAGCATATCGCCCAGAAAGAACAAAAGGTTCAGTATCAACTGGTTGCAGTTTTGGGGCTTCTTGCGATGTTCACCCATGAAAACCTGTTTTGGATCGCCGGCTTGCTGTTGGCCATGATCGACCTACCTGATTTCTCTAGTGCACTCAGCAGGGCAGCGGATTCGCTTGAGCGTATCGCTTGGCGTAGAAGGTCGGGAGTTCATGGCGGTCAGGTTTGAGCTGCGCTTTGCCCAGAGCGAAGAAAGCGGAATCACTGTGATGTCGTGGCGCCTCTCTACTGTTGGGTGTGGGGGCATTGGCTCGTGCGTCCTCGCGAGAAAGCCGCATCGTTGTTGCTCAATTCAAAAGGTATTATAATACCGTTAGATGCACAGGTGTGGTCTCTGCAAAGCTATTCTTTCTTATGCATATATTGCAGAAGCTTGCAGAGGGCGATTTCGCTTTCTATTTCTTGTCGGGATCCCTGAGGGCAATAGATGGCCAAGAATAAAGAACTGGAAGCTGGCTTGAAAGCCATGGCGGAAGACTTTCATCTTCCTGGCGGAGGGCGGATGAAGCTGTCGCGGCTGGTAGACGAACATTTGGGCTGGTTCGCTGCTGCGGAGCGCCGCGGCTTGGGCTGGCGGGACATGACTAGGGCTTTGGCCGCCGCGGGCGTGACCAGCGGAGGCGGAAAGCCCTTAAGCATCGGGACGTTGTCCTCTACGGTTTGGCGCAAACGCGCAGAGGCCGAGGAAATGACGGATGCTCCCGTCGGCAAAGTGCGGTCTAACGGTCGGCAGGTCGAAGCGCCAAGGGCAGTAACCGCGCCATCGGGCGGAAAGCTCGTGCGAAAGAAACCCGCACCATCTCTTCGAATTGATGATCGAACCAAAGCGGGCCGGGCCGCTGGAGCCGCACCGCAGCGCGTCGTGATTGAGGCTCGTGCCAATCCCAAAAAGGACGTCCTCGCATTTATGGACAGGGCCCGAGCCGTCCGCCGACGACCCGACTAGGGGGTCCGTCCCTTGGCTGTGCATGGCGTTGCCGGTCAGCTGTGATCGTCGTTTCCTGATGAGGCTATTCGGCTTCTCAAGCCGCAAATGGATCGCAGCCGACGCGCTTCCCGGTGTGCCTTGGCCACGATGCCTGTTCCGGCTGAACACCTGCGCGCGGCGGTTCTTCCCCTTTTGCCCGGAATTTCGCCTTGAACGGGCAGCCACGCGTCGTTAGCCTCAGTTACTTTTCTTCGACATCCTATTTCGCATTATCGATCTTTTCCGCAACTCGCCTCCGCATCTGATGTCCACATTTTCAAGGGAGCCGCATGGCCAGTCCATTGGGCAAGCATGCCATTGTCATCGGAGCAGGAATCGCCGGCCTCGCCGCGGCGAAGGCTCTGTCCGCACATTTCGAAAAAGTCACGGTGCTGGAGCGCGACCTTCTGCCCGCCGGGCCTGAAGCGCGGACCGGCACCCCTCATTGCCGGCAGGCCCATACGCTGCTCAAAGCCGGGCTGAACGCCTTGCTGCAATTCTTTCCCGAATTCGAGACGGAGCTTGAGCTTGCTGGCGCGGTCCGGGCGAGAGCTGCTATCGATATTTTGGTGGAAACGCCCGGTTTCGATCCGTGGCCGCGCCGCGACTTCGGATTCGACACGCTCTGCATGACCCGGCCGCTCGTCGAATCGGTCGCTAGACGCCTGGTCGAACGGCAGGGCAATATTGCGTTGCTTCCACAGTGTCGCGTGAGGCGTCTGGCGCATTCGGCTGACAAATCGTCGGTCAGCGGCGTGTATCATGACGAGGCGAACGGCCAACCATGTCGGCTTGACGCTGATATCGTCATCGATGCTTCGTCGCGCGGCAATCTTACACTCGATGCCCTTCACGAACTCGGCTTGCCAAGACCCGCCGAGACCGAGATCGGTGTCGACATCGGTTATGCTACTGCCATTTTCGATATCCCGCCCGGCGCCTCGCGCGAGTGGCGGGGGATTATCCATCGCCCCGACGCCCAGAGCGGGCGTGGCGCCTTCCTGTTCTCGGTCGAGAACAACAGATGGCAGATTTCGTTGAGTGGCATGCACGGCGACCATCCGCCGGATGACCTGCAAGGATTTGTAGCCTTTGCAAAGACGCTCCGAACGCCAACCGTCTATGAGGCGATCAAGGATGCAACGATGGTCGGCGTCATCCACCGCTTCGTCTTCCCGTGCAGCGTCCGTAGGAGGTTTGAAGCGCTGGCGACATTTCCCAAAGGGCTTGTGCCGGTCGGCGATGTGATTTGCCGGTTCAATCCCGCGTTTGGCCAGGGGATGACGGTCGCCGTGCAGCAGGTCAGCGTTCTCAAGACGTTGCTCGACGAACGCGCCGGCAATGCGCTTCCATTGAACGACGTGGCGCCAGCCTTCTTTACCGCGATTCAGGGCGTGCTCGCCGCGCCTTGGGGGGTGGCCGAGAGCGACTTTATGTACGCGAAAACCCGGGGAGAGCGCCCGGTCGACTTTCAGCAGCGGCTCAAGTTCGGGAGCATGCTGCAAAGAGTGGCCATCGAAGACGCAGCGGTGCACAAGGTGCTCACAGCGGTCAACCACCTTCTCATCCCGCCTACTGCGTTGCGTGAGCCTCACATCGTCGAGAAGGTGAACGCGCTCATGGCCGTTTCCAACTGAGAGCTTATTGCCGACCGAACCGTCGGGGCGGCTTCTCCCGATCCTTACACGATCCGGCGTCGTTGTGCCGAAGAGAGGTCCTCATGACGGAGCCCGAGCTGCAAATTCTTGACGTCAATGGCCTGCGCATGCAGGTCGCAATGCAGGGCAGCGGCCCCCTGGTTTTGCTATGCCACGGTTTCCCGGAACTCTGGATCTCCTGGCGCGCCCAGCTTGCCGCTCTGGCGAAGGCCGGCTATCGGGCCGTGGCTCCTGATATGAGGGGCTACGGCGGCACCACCGCGCCGGAAGATCCCACCGCTTATACGCTACTGCATCTCGTGGGCGACATGGTGGAGCTCGTCAAGCAGCTCGGTGAAGCGCAAGCCGTCATCGTCGGTCACGACTGGGGCGCACCGGTGGCCTGGAATTCGGCCATGCTTCGACCCGACATGTTCCGCGCAGTGGTCGGCATGAGCGTGCCATTCTCGCCACCGGGTCCAGTCAACCTGCTCGACGGACTCAGGAAGGCCGGCATCCACACCTTCTACATGCAGTATTTCCAGACGCCTGGCATGGCCGAGAAAGAGTTGGAGCGCGACGTCGCGGCGTCGATACGGCGCATCAACTTCAGCGGCTCCGGAGATGGACCTGATCGAGTTTCATTTGGAGTCCTCCAGCCCGGTCAGGGTTTCCTGGATAACATGGTCGAACCGGAGAAGCTTCCATCCTGGTTAAGTGCCGACGACATCGGATACTATGCGGCGGAATTCTCGCGAACGGGCTTCCGCGGCGGCCTGAACTGGTACCGTAACATCACCCGCTCATGGGAGTTGCTGACGCCGTGGCGGGGGACGGTAATCCGGCAACCCTCGATGTTCATCGCCGGGGCGCGCGACGATGTGCTCAAATTTCCCACCTCGCAGCCGCAGATCGCGAATTTCAGCGACACGCTGCCGAACCTGCGCGGCTGCCACATTCTCGAGGGCGCCGGGCACTGGGTCCAGCGGGAGCGTGCGTCGGTCGTCAGCGAACTGCTGATCTCATTCCTCAAAGGTCTTTGATCGACGTCGGACCTGCGGGCTTCGTTGCCGCGGAGCCTGGCTGTCGTGCCGCGGACCTTCGCGAGGACATTGCAGCGCCGTGCCGCCTCGGCAAGTGTCCGTCAGGAGCGGCGAGGCGTCATCGCGAGTGCAAGACGCCGCGCTGCCTGTGCTCATTTTCCGCTCCGACGGGACTCATTCCTCCCGGCGGACGGTGGGAAGATTGCGTAGGACATAGAAGATTGGGACTTTGCGCTGCCCACGCGTATGATTGCCCTCCGGGGGTGACGGATGACTATCTCAGATAACGAGAGGCCGTTGTGTCCGGCATGCAAACACCGAATGGTGTTGGTGCGCATCTTTCCCGGCCAAAGAGGAATCGAAGGGCGCATATTTGAATGCTCGACCTGCGAGCGCTTTGAGACGGTTGCCTTCGCCGCGGATCCGATGAAGACTGATGTGGTCGGCTGGCTCGCCGGAGAACTGAAGCCGCCGCGATGACCTCCGATGAATCTTGCTCAGGTGGAGTGGCGTGATGGACGAGGACTTCTGCAGAGAACGCGGACAGCGCATTCGCGCTCTGGCCGAGTGTGCCGATCCCTTCACCAGACGTCGCTTGCTGGCGCTGGTCGGCCGATACGACGCAATGGCGGCCGGTCCATCGCGCTCCCCGAGGAGCGCGGAGCTGCCGGTGCGCCGCCCGCCGCCGGCATCGACCTTCTCGGCGACGGGTCAGGCATGACGAAGGGTCGCGCGGCCGAGATCAAGTGCGACGCGTGCGACGGCACCGGCACGGCGCCCGCCCGGCAGCCGGAGTCAGGCCGCAGAATATTCCCTGGGCGTTGCACGAAGTGCGGCGGCAAGGGTCGGATACCCAAATCGGGGTGAGGCTCCCAAGCTAAGCTTTCAACGACGCGCCCCAGCAGGCTCTGCGGGAAGATCGTCGAGGTCGGCGCGACCGGTATTCGCGATCCGGATCGGAGATCGCCTCAAGATCGCAGCGTGTTCCGCTGGAGGACACCGTAGTTCTCCGGAGAGAACAAAGTGGGATATTGTTCGTCTCTTAACGATGCCGGAATACATTCCGTGCGGGCCCGTCCCAGCATGGCCCTCCTGCAATGACGAGCCCGGGTGGATTCGCCTCTGGCCCGGGCTCATCTTGCCGCTCTGCGCGTTCATGGGAACAATCAACCCTCGGGCCGCTTCAGGCGCGAGCGCCATCCGTGCACGCGCGAGCGTGATCCCGATCGGGCGCCAAGCGAACGTGCACCTGGTAGCTGCAATCGTCGTACCGGACCGCCTGCTGTTGGTGATCTTGAGCACCTTACAAGCGGCTTCGGGCCGCAGAGGAGAAGAACCTCCGACCGCGGCCTCAGTCGCTGCTCTAATTCTTCGGAGGTGGCGCTTTTGGGAAAGCGGCGAGTACGCGAATTTTCCAAACCCCGCCTTCGCGGACATCCGTCGCTGTCCAAAGCCCCTTGAAATCCATTGGTTCGCCGGCTGCGTTCTTGCCGGTGAGATGGACTTGACCGATCGCAACCAGGGTGTCCGGTCCCAAAGCTGTAACCTGATCTACCGTGATCTCATTGTGATTGAACCCGGCTTTGAATACTCCCTCATAGGTCTCTGCGATGTTCGTGTGAGGCCCTGCCGCGTTGACCATCATACCGCCGTTCGCATAGAGGGCCGCGATGCCTGCGGCATTCTGCTTGTTGAAGTTGTCCGCGTAGGCGGCACCGATCTTTTCTACCTCATGCTTGAGGCTTTGATCGGCATCGGCAGCAATAGCGGGCACGGCGAATGTCGCCATGAGGAAGCACAGGACATAAGACCATCGCATCTGCAATTCCCTCCCAAAATAATCGTTGTATTGAAATTAAGTCCCTGATCGACGGGACAATGCATCGTAGCACAACTAATGCGGGTTGACGAGCGGAGCTGATGCCGTCGAGCTGCCGCAGCGCACCATCCCCGTCGTAGAGGGCGCGTTTGGATGAAGTTGCCCGGTGCCGGCTGCATCTCGCCAATGACAAGGGGCTCAGTAGGGCCGCGTCGCGGTGACTTTGTTCGAGCGGGTATATCGGTCGATCGCGATGGCCGTCGGCGGCGGTCGCATCAGAGAGCCTCGCCCGGCGGAGCCGGGCGAGGTTTGGCTAAGTGTCGGTCAATCGGCGCTCTTGCGCGGCCGCGACCAGAGCAGCGTGTAACCCTCGCCTCCCTCGTCATCGAAGAGATTGGCGTAGATCGGCGAGTTGAACGAGGGGTCGTCGAGCTTGAGCGAGAGGTAGTCGCGACCTTCCTCAGAGCGCTTCGACCATGCTGCCCCGATTTCGGCTCGGCGCACGTACACGCGGTGGCTCGGAGCATTGTCGTTGGAGCGATTGGATTCGGCGACGATGCGGACGCCTTTGGCCTGCACGCTCAGGGTGACGATCTCGCCCTGGAAATCGTTGCCGACCTTTTTGAACGAACCGATGGTAGCCATGTCACTTCTCCTTAGGTTGTTTCGGACCGCGACCACCGCGGCCTCGATGGCGATGAACAGGCCGAATGACGATCGGCGACGCACCCGCTTTAAGGGCCGGAGCACAGCGGAGGACGCCATGGCTGAGACTTTCTTGTCTCGCGAGGAATGGGCTTTAGCCCAGGGGAAGAAAGTCGCAGAAATGGCGTTGCGGCTCAGACGGTCGAGGCGCAGCCGGTCTTCGGCCAGATCAAGCCATCAAAGAGGCAAGGTGTTCGCGTGCTGAACAACATCGAGAGGAGATGTGACTGCCATCGGTCGTACGATACAAGCGGTCGGTTCGTTTTCAGGTGGAAAGAGAGAGCGTGCAGGGAGAGGCGGTTCATCTGCCGAATATAAGCGCGCCAACGACAATGCTCCGAACCCAAACCCGCACGCGCCGAAGCGCTGGCATGGTGGTCATGAAATGCTCTGAGGAAAGCGCCGCCTATCGGATAGGCCCGACGTCACCGCGCGAGACGACCGAACTAGCGATCGAGGCGACGGCGAAGCGTACATGCTGCTCTGGTCGCGGATGCGAGCGCAATCGAAGACCCGTCCAAGCCCGCTCTGGTCTCCACGGGCGCTTCTGTAGAGGCGGAAATCGACGATCGTATGGTAACGTCAACCAGCCGTCTGGATAAAGTCGCAGGTCGCGTGTGGCGACGATGGTCAGCGCGGTTGACGACGCGCGCTGATTTCTCGGAGCGTTCTTGCAGTAGCAGCACGGCATGAGTCGCGGGACTCGATCGCGGCGCTATGCGCCGCCGTCGCCGAACTTCCAGACCGGGATTCCCATTCGCTTCGCTTTGTCCGCGAGGTTGTCCTGAATTCCCGTTCCCGGGAAGACCATGACGCCGATCGGCATCATCGTCAGCATGAGGTCGTTGCGCTTGAATGGTGCGGACTTGGCGTGCTTTGACCAGTCCGGCTTGAATGCGACCTGTGGGACCTTGCGATTCGCTGCCCATTTGGCCGCAATCAACTCGGCGCCCTTCGGTGAGCCTCCATGCAAGAGGACCATGTCGGGGTGTTTGGCGTGAACTTTGTCGAGGCGATCCCAGATCAGACGATGGTCGTCGAAGTCGAGTCCTCCAGTCAGTGCGATCTTGGGCCCGACGGGAACAAGCACCTCCGTCTCGGCGCGACGCTTGGCGGCGAGAAAGTCTCTGGAGTCGATCACGGCGGCGGTGATCGAGCGATGGTCGACCAGCGACCCGGATCGGGGGCGCCAGAGTGAGCCGGTGTGAGTTTCGAATTGTGCGATGGCCTGCTCGCGAAACAGTTCCATGCAGTTGCGACGCTCGATCAACGAGAGTCCATCCATGACGAGACGCTCTAGTTCGACCGAGCACACCTCGGAGCCATCCTGCTCACGTTGACTCCTGCGCTGAGCCTGCTCGTTGTCGTCGAGCTGGCGCTCGATGCGACCTGTGGCTCGATGGAATAGATTGACCGTCGACCAGAGCAGGTCTTCGAGGTCCGGCTCCATGCGGCTGTCGCTCAGGGTCGCCACGACGGCATCGAAGATGTCGACAACGGCGCCGGTGATCGTCTTGGCTTCGGGAAGCGGCCGCGGGTCAGGTTCGTCGCTGAACGGTCGGTAACCGCAAAGTTGCAGTTCGGTCAGGACGTGGTGAAGCGATGATGAGCCGTGCTGCGGTTCGAATTCGGTGTCGTCACGATCGGTCATGGATGAGGTCCTCCGTGGACTGGCCGCGTCCATCGCGGCCTTCGTGGCGATCACTCAGACGGCGGGCGGGCTGGACCAGAACCCGGAGCAACGCGGAGGGCCGAAGCGACAGCGGAGGATGGCAGGGCGCGGCTATTTTGCTTCGCGATGCAAAGGCGGTTTCGGCCCATGGAGCCTGGTTTGCGTTGTGACCACCGCCGGCGGAAAATAGCCGCACCCTGCCATTGCCGGTTCGGCCCGCCTGCCGTCCGATCGCCCCTAGAAGGCCGGGGCGCGGCTCTCCGGCGACGTCGTCTCGCCTTGATCGGGCTGTCGACTTCGATTGCGAAGCGCAGGCGTTTATGGCGTGATCGCGACCGTCGGCGGTAGGAAGCGGACGACGTCCGCTGGCGCGAGCTGAATGTGCAACGCTGCCCGGAGCTCATCGACGCCGAAGGTGCGGAGATCCTCGTTGAAATCGTCAAGCCGGGGCGACAGTCGGATCGCCTCGATACCGGCGGCTCCAGCACGCTGCGCCAAAGCTGTTGCGCCCGCCTCTCCGGCCGCATCGGTATCCCGGGCGATGTAAAGCCGGCGCAGGCTCGGTGGAAGCAACATGGCTGCGAGATGGTTGGCCGATAGCGCTGATGCCATTGGCAGGGTCGGCAATGCACAGCGCAAGGAGAGCATGGTCTCGATGCCTTCGCCTGCAGCGAGCACATCGTCGGTAACACCGAATCGAACCGCATTGCCGAGTAGAAGGCCCATCGCCCGGCGCGGCGTATCGATCGGCGCCTTGCTCTTACCGGAGGGATCGAGCCAAGTGCGATGAACGCCGGTGATGGCGCCATCAATTGTCGTGACGGCGGCGATCAGGGCTGGCCAGGTTTCGGTCGGGCGGTCATCATCCGGCCTGTAGTAGCAACGCGGGTGAAACCGGAGGCTTGAGGTCTCGTGCAAGGCCAAAATGCCGCGCGCCCGAAAATATGTTTCGGCGATCGTGCCATGGACAGGTTTTGACATGGCAAACAGCCGCTGCGCTGATTCCGGCGAACCGCTGGGCGCGGGTGGAAGCGGCGATTTAGATTCCAGCTCGATCTGTGGCAGGCTGAGAAAACGCCGCGCCTCGGCAAGGACATCGCGGAATTCAACAAGGCCGCAGCTTTCCCTGATGATATCGAGCAGATCGCCGTGTTCAGCAGTCGCGGCATCCGTCCACTTGCCGGCCGCTCCCTGACCCCCATGAGGTGGGCGCAGCCGAACGAACATGGATCGACCAGATGCGTTGCGGACGTCGCCGACCACCCAGTAGCGGCCAACGCGCCGACCATTGGAAAGATAGTGCCGGCAGACGAGTTCGGCCCGCTCGGCAAGCCGGCGGGCGAGATCGGATGCTTGGGCTGACATAACTGATCCCCGCCAAAAAGAAGGCCCGCCGGTGACGGCGGGCCTTCGAGATCGACGCTTCTGCTTGTCTACTCTGCCGCGACAAGCGGCTCGTCGGGGAGAATTGCATCTTCGAGCGGATACTCTACATCGGGCATGGCCGCTTCGCATTCGCTCACTGGCGCATCCTCCCCCGAAGCGGACGGGGAGATCAGGCCAGATTCAGACGCCGGCGATGCGACGCTGATTGCTTGGCCAGGCGTACGCAGCGGCTCAGGAAGCCAGCCGGTGCCGGCGAGCAGTTCTTGGGCCCTCTCCGCCATCTCGCCCTTCTTCAGATGCTCGATGAGCTGAGCGGCGGTGTCGCCCTTGGCTTCGCGAACGGCTTGCAGAATGCGGGCCTTGGTCACCCGCCCGAGATAATTGTCGACGGTCGGCGACCAGCCAGCGGCGGCGACATCGAGCCTGATCTCCTCGGCGAGGCGGTCGGCGTGAGCCAGCGCACGCGGCCGCCGATTCCAGGGCTCGTACACCGCATTGACGCTGAGGGCGATGCAATGTGCGAACAGGACACCGCGGCTGTCCCGATCGAAGGTGGAGAGCGCGTCCCAGAGCTCGGCTGATTCACGCGGCAACTGCTCCGACCAGCGCCGGTGCCTCTCGTCGACGGCCTTGGCGATCGTGGCATCGCCGAGGCCCGGCGCCTGGTTGCCGAAGACGACGCTCTTGGCGTCGATGTCGAGGCAGGATTCGGGCGTATAGCGGTAGAACAGCTTTAGGCAGAGCGCGTGCAGCCCGGCCAGGAACGCGGTGTCCGGGTCCTGAGCCAACGCATCGCGCAGGGCGAGCGTGCGATATGCCGTGAGCTCGGTCATCAAGCGATCCGGGATCGGTTTGATGCCGTCCTCTTGCTCTGCCTCAGCCTCGGCGACTGAGGTAACCGCCTGCGCGCCGTCGACATCTGCCGGAGCAGAGGTTACGGACTGGGTTCCGTCCGAGTGCGTATCAGCTTCCCGCTCGGGCTCCGGAATGGTCGGCTCGTCCTCGGGGCGGACATATCCGCGGTCGATCCGCAAGACACCCGACGCGTCGATGCTGCAGAAGGCACCCGCGCGGGCGATCTCGTCAGGATCGTACTGGACCGGCCGCTCATCGAGTTCGGCAAGCGCCGTCTCGATCTCGCCAAGCCGCTGATCGATNCGCCGTCTCGATCTCGCCAAGCCGCTGATCGATCGCTTCGGGTAGCACGTCCACGTCGGAATGCTCCTGCTCCAGACGTTCGTGCTCGGCGCGCAGGGCTTCGGCCGCGGCAACCTCCTCGTCGGTCATGGCGACGGACTCGCCGGAGATACGGCGCAGACCGTAGGTGTGGCCGTAGGGAAAATCGATCGCAATCTCCACCCATTTCCAACCCTCGGAGCGGATGTTGTCCGCCTCGCGCTCCAGCTTCTCGGCAACAAGCCGCTCAAGCAGCACCGGATCTTGCAACCAGCCGCCATCATCCTGCTGGAACAGGTCTCGCATGATGTCGCCGCCGGCGCTCTCGTAGGCCTCTATCCCGACGAACTGAGCGCGCTTGTCCGAGGCGCGCACGCCGCCCTCGGTGAGGAGGCGGCGGATGAAGTAGGGTTCCTTGTTGTGCGACCGCTGCACGGCCTCCCACACCTGCTCTTGGCGCTCATGGTCCGGATTGACCGCAAACGCCATCAATTGATCGAGAGTCATGCCATCTTCGGCATAGACGTCGAGCAGCCTTGGCGAGACGGCGGCGAGCCTGAGCCGTTGCTTGACCACCGACACGCTGACGAAGAAAGCGGCTGCAACCTCCTCCTCGGTCCTACCCTTCTCGACGAGATCGCGGAAGGCGCGGAACTGATCGAGGGGCTCCATGTTTTAGATTATGCGTCAAGTGTCCTGTTAGCTGGATGACTCTG
>NZ_JABFDP010000024.1:0-157879 GCF_013179005.1 Bradyrhizobium denitrificans
GAGAACGGCGCCTATGAGGACATCGACTACGTGTCCTACGATGTGCTCGGCGACGTGGTCTGCGGCGGCTTCGCGATGCCGATCCGTGAGAACAAGGCGCAGGAGATCTACATCGTGATGTCCGGCGAGATGATGGCGATGTATGCCGCCAACAACATCTCCAAGGGCATTCTGAAATATGCGAACTCCGGCGGCGTGCGCCTGGGCGGCCTGGTCTGCAACGAACGCCAGACCGACAAGGAGCTCGAGCTGGCCGAGGCTCTCGCCAAGAAGCTCGGCACCCAGCTGATCTATTTCGTGCCGCGCGACAACATCGTGCAGCACGCCGAGCTGCGCCGCATGACTGTGCTGGAATACGCGCCGGAGTCGGTTCAGGCCAACCACTACCGCAACCTGGCGACCAAGATCCACGGCAACGCCGGCAAGGGCATCATCCCGACGCCGATCACGATGGACGAGCTCGAGGACATGCTGATGGAGCACGGCATCATGAAGGCGGTGGACGAGAGCCAGATCGGAAAGACTGCCGCCGAACTCGCCGCAACGGCTTAAGCAGTCTTGGTACCGGCCTTCCTCCCGTCGGAAGGCCGGTACCTCTTCGCAAGTCCCGTCGCAGGCCGCAGGGGATCACGCTATGACCATTGCCATCGTGGACGTCTCGCGCTCGGTGTCCTCCGGCCTGCCGTCGTCGCCGGATGATGGCGGCCTCGGATGCAGCGGTCAGCATCGTGGCCGCCAGATCTACCGCTTGCTGACAGGTGTCGATCCCGATGACGCCCGCATCGACGACGATGCCAGCTTCGACCGTCACGTGATCGCATCCATCCTCGCCGTCGCTGCGATGGAGCACGGCACGCTGGCGGAACGGGCAGGGCTGTCCACGATCGAGCTGATCACGCTCCTGGCGCAGCTGTTTCCCGCGGCATCGATCGATTCCTCCTGGCTGCCGATCAACGGCGCCGCCCCTGCGCCTGACGATGACGAGATCACGATGGTGCGCGATCTGCTCGCCGCTCAGCGTTCAACCCCTGGCGACACCAGCCGCTGGCTCGCGGCGATGGTCGCGCGGCGCGCGATGGAGCCGAACCATCTCTGGGAAGATCTCGGCCTGCGCGAGCGTTCCGAACTGTCGCGGCTGCTGATGCGTCATTTCGCGCCGCTGGCCAGCCGCAACACCCGAAACATGCGCTGGAAGCGCTTCTTCTACCGCATGCTGTGCGAGGACGACGGCTTCGTGATGTGCACGACGCCGGTCTGTACCCAATGCAACGATTTTCAGCTCTGCTTCGGCGAGGAGGGCGGCGAGAGCCGGATGGCGGAGCGGCGCCGCGAGGTCGCGCTGCAGGAGGCGGCCGCAAGCGCGGCCATGTGAGTTCGAGGATTGCAACGATGTTGTTGGACGCCCAGCTTGGATCCCCGTGCAACGGTGACGGCGGCCTGTGCCCCGCGGCTGACACCTGCGAGGCGGGCGAGACGCTGGTGCGCCGTTGCGAGGACACCTTGCGAAAGGCCGGGCTGCGGCCGACGCAGCAGCGCCAGCAGCTGAGCCGGATTCTGTTCGGCAATGGCGATTGTCACATCACGGCCGACGCGCTCTATGCCGCCGCCGTGGCGAGCGGCATGAAGATCTCGCAGGCGACCATCTACAACACGCTCAATCAGTTCGTCGAGCTCGGGCTGTTGCGGCAGATCGGTGTCGATGGCTCCCGGTCGTTCTTCGACACCAACACCACGGTGCATCCGCATTTCTTCTATGAGGACGAAGGCGTGCTCGTCGACGTCCCCGAACATGTCGCGTTCGATCAACTGCCCGAGCCGCTGCCAGGCTATGGCATGGAGCGGATCGACGTCATCATTCACCTGCGCCGCAGGCGGCACGCCTGACACCGCGGCCGGCCGCCACGGCTGCGAGGCTGCGCGCACCGCCGGCCATCCCTGACGTTGGATTTCCGACCCTGTTACGAATCCGACAATGCGGTCGGCGACGAAAAACATCACATCTTCAACCGATTGAGGCCAGGTCCGGCGGTGGCATGGCGGTTGCTGAGGAGCCTGTGGGCCGCGATCGAGCGTCATGCTTCTGGCGGCCGTCACAGGTTGCGACGGAGCAAGTGAATGCCTGACGTCTTCGGACCGCGCGGGCCCAGGAATGCCCAAGATGCCCGCTCACCCGAAGGGAGTACGGTCTCTCGGAGCCCGATGCCCCGGGTCATCCTGAACGACACCACGCTCCGCGATGGCGAGCAGGCGCCCGGTGTCGCCTTCGCGCTCGCGGAGAAGGTCGCGATCGCCCGCGCCCTGGCGCGGGCCGGCGTTCCGGAGATCGAGGCGGGCACGCCGGCGATGGGGGCCGACGAGATCGCCGCGATCCGCGCGATCGTCGACGCCCGTCTGCCGGCAACCATCATCGGCTGGTGCCGGATGCGCGAGGCGGATGTCGATGCCGCGATCGCGGCCGGTGTGTCGATGGTGAATGTCTCCATTCCGACGTCGGACGTGCAGATCGCGGCCAAGCTCGGTGGTGGCCGCAGTGCTGCGCTGGAACTGCTCAAGCGCGTCGTTACTTACGCGCGCCAGCGCGGACTGGATGTGGCCGTCGGCGGCGAGGATTCGTCGCGCGCCGATGTCGGCTTCCTGGCAGAGGTCATCGCCACGGCCAAGGCACTCGGCGCGCGACGCTTCCGTGTCGCCGATACGCTGAGCGTGCTTGATCCCGACGCGACGTTTGCGCTGGTCAATGCCCTGCGCGCGACCACGGATCTGGAGATCGAGTTTCACGGTCATGACGATCTCGGCCTCGCCACCGCCAACACGCTGGCCGCGGTCAAGGCCGGCGCGACGCATGCATCGGTCACCGTGATCGGCCTCGGCGAGCGCGCCGGGAACGCACCGCTGGAGGAAGTCGCCGTCGCCCTGCGCCAGCTCTACCGGCGCGAGACCGGGATCGTGCTGGCTGAGCTCGATCGTGTCGCCAATGTCGTCGCAGCCGCCGCGGCGCGTGCCATTCCGCTCAACAAGGCGATCGTCGGCGAGCACGTCTTCACCCACGAATCCGGCATTCACGTTGATGGCCTGCTGAAGGATCAGCGGACCTACCAGGCGCTCGATCCGATGCTGTTCGGCCGCTCCAACCGAATTGTGATCGGCAAGCATTCCGGCCTGTCGGCGATCACCTCGCTGCTGTCGGATCTGCGCCTGCCGGTGAGCGCCGACCAGGCCCAGCGGATCCTGGCCCGCGTGCGCAAGCATGCGGTCGTGCACAAGGGTCCGGTGCCGAAGGAAGCCGTCGCCGCCATCTGGCGCGAAGTCTGCGATCACCCGCTAGCGAGCTTTGCCTGATCATGAGCGACATCGTCGACACGCCGATTGCCAAGCCCGTCGCAGCCGATATGCGCCCGCCGTCGCTGCTCCAATTGATCCGTGAGGACATCGGCTGCGTCCGCTCGCGCGATCCCGCGGCGCGCAGCGAGATCGAGACCTTGCTGACCTATCCCGGCATCCACGCGCTGATCTGGCATCGTCTCGCCCACCGGCTGTGGATCCATGGCTGGCGCTTCCCGGCGCGTCTGTTGTCCTGGCTCGGACGCTTCCTCTCCAATGTCGACATTCACCCGGGCGCAGAGATCGGCCGCCGCTTCTTCATCGACCACGGCGCCTGCGTCGTGATCGGCGAGACGGCCGAGGTCGGCGACGACGTCACACTGTATCACGGTGTGACATTGGGCGGCACCTCGTGGTCGCCGGGCAAGCGGCATCCGACATTGGAGAACGGTGTCGTCGTCGGGGCCGGTGCCAAGATCCTCGGACCGATCACGATCGGACCGCGCACCCGCGTCGGCGCGAATTCTGTCGTCATCCAGAGCACGCCGCCGGATGTCACCGTGGTCGGCATCCCGGCCAAGGTGGTGCGCCCCGAGTTCACCCACCGCCGCACCGTCGGCCGCATCGATCTCGATCACCATCTGATGCCCGATCCGGTTGGCGAGGCGCTGTCGGTGATGCTGGACCGGATCGAGTTCCTCGAGGCGCAGCTCGCGCATGTCCGGCAAAAGGTGCGCCAGGGGCCGCCGCCGCCGGCGCCGATCAACGGATGCGAGGTTGACCCGATTCTGACCCAAGGAGCAAAACGATGACCGCGGCAACACCGAACGTTCTCGACGAGCTGAAGAAGACCTCGGCAGCGGAAGAGTTCTTCAAGCTGCTAAACGTCGACTATGATCCCAAGGTGCTGAACGTCTGCCGGCTGCACATTCTTAGGCGAATGGGCCAATATCTCGTCAGCGAGGATTTCTCGGACGTCTCCAACGAGGAGATTTCCTCGCGCTGCAAATCGTTCCTGGAGCAGGCCTATCAGGACTTTGTCGTCTCGTCGCCGCTCGATCAGCGTGTCTTCAAGGTGCTCAAGGAAGCCGTCGCGCCGCCGAAGCCGGCGCCCAAGCCCTTCGTGTCACTGACCACGCTCAAGTAACAGACGAACTCATCAGGGCATCCAGAGGCGCCGCCAGTTCAACTGGCGGCGCTTCTGCTTTGACGGCAATCGACATGCTGTTCAGCTCCTGTCGCATTCCCGACGCGTGTTGCTTGCGACGTGTCGGACCTCCGCGCCAATTCTGAGCAACAACTCAGGTCTATGCGCCAAGCTGTTGAATCTGGCTCGATATTCGCTGCGACGAAAACTGGTACGACAATTGCTGTCCTCATCGCAGGCCCACATACCGGAGTGATCGCATGCATATCGTCGTCTGCATCAAGCAGGTCCCGGACTCCGCGCAGATCCGTGTTCATCCGGTCACCAACACCATCATGCGTCAGGGTGTGCCGACCATCATCAATCCCTACGACCTGTTTGCGCTCGAAGCGGCGCTGCAGCTGCGTGACAAGTTCGGCGGCGAAGTGACGGTGCTGACCATGGGACCGCCATCAGCCGAGGACTCGCTGCGCCGCGCGCTGACCTACGGCGCCGATCGTGCCGTGCTGCTCACGGACCGCTTCTTTGCCGGCGCCGACACGCTGGCCACGACCTACGCGCTGGCGACCGCCATTCGAAAGATCAGCGAGACCTTCGGCGCGCCGGATATCGTGTTCACCGGCAAGCAGACCATCGACGGCGATACCGCCCAGGTCGGTCCCGGCATCGCCAAGCGGCTCGGCCTGCTGCAGCTGACCTATGTGGCGAAGATCAACGAGGTCGACCCGGTCGCGCGGACCATCGAGGCCGAGCGCCGTTCGGAAGGCGGCGTCCAGGTGCTCAAGACCAAGCTGCCATGCCTGGTGACGATGCTTGAGGCGACCAATGAGATCCGCCGCGGCGCCATGGCCGATGCGTTGCGCGCTGCGCGCGCGCAGATCGTGACCTGGAGCGCCAAGGACGCGGGGGTCGAGGACATCTCGAAGTGCGGCCTGAAGGGCTCGCCGACCATCGTGAAGCGCGTGTTCGCGCCGTCGGCCCGGGCCGAGAAGGCGACCATCGTCGATTTCGCCAATCGACCGCCGGCGGAGACGCTGATCGAAGAGCTGTTCAAGCGTCAGCCGAAGCTCGAGGCCGAGCTGATTTCGTCGGCGCACGGCTTCTGACTTTGCCATCAGACTTCGGTTTCGGACATCGAGCTTCAACGGGACGACGACCATGAGCGAACCCACCAAAGCACCGCCTGCCGCAGCCGGTCGCGCCGCGACCAAGAAGGAGCTGCCGGAGCATTTCAAAGCCTACAAGCACGTCTGGGTGTTCATCGAGCAGGAGCGCGGACAGGTTCACCCCGTGTCCTGGGAACTGATGGGCGCCGGCCGCAAGCTCGCGGACAAGCTGAAGGTCGACCTTGCAGCCGTCGTGATCGGACCGCCCGGTGAAGCCGTCCAGCACGCTGCCGCGGAATCGTTCTGCTACGGCGCTGATCTCGCCTATATCGTTGCCGACGAGGTTCTCGGCGATTATCGCAACGAGGCCTACACCAAGGCGCTGACCGACACCGTCAACACCTTCAAGCCGGAGATCCTGCTGCTCGGAGCGACCACGCTCGGCCGTGACCTCGCAGGCTCCGTGGCGACCACGCTGCTCACGGGTCTGACCGCCGACTGCACCGAGCTGGACGTCGACGCCGACGGCTCGCTGGCGGCGACGCGGCCGACCTTCGGCGGCTCGCTACTGTGCACCATCTATACGCTGAACTACCGGCCGCAGATGGCGACCGTGCGTCCGCGGGTGATGCCGATGCCCGACCGCGTGGAAAAGCCCGCGACCCGGATCATCGAGCACAAGCTCGGCCTCGTCGAGGAGGACATCGTCACCAAGGTGCTGTCCTTCATTCCGGATCGCGACTCCGCCAAGTCCAACCTCGCTTATGCCGATGTCGTCGTCGCCGGCGGTCTGGGCTTGGGCTCGCCGGAGAATTTCCAACTGGTCAAGGGACTGGCGGCGGTGCTCGGCGCCGAGTTCGGCTGCTCGCGGCCGCTGGTGCAGAAGGGCTGGGTCACCTCGGACCGCCAGATCGGCCAGACCGGCAAGACCATCCGTCCCAAGCTCTACATCGCCGCCGGCATCTCCGGCGCCATCCAGCATCGGGTGGGCGTCGAGGGCGCCGACCTGATCGTCGCCATCAACACCGACAAGAACGCGCCGATCTTCGACTTCGCGCATGTCGGCATCGTCACCGACGCGATCCGGCTGCTGCCGGCGCTCACCGAGGCATTCCGCGCGCGGCTATCGCCGCATTCACGCGACCGTATCGCAAGCTAGGCACCAGAGAGGGAGCAGGGCAATGATCGAGGAACGTTTCGACGCGATCGTCGTGGGCGCCGGCATGGCGGGCAATGCAGCAGCGCTGACCATGGCCCAGCGCGGCATGAAGGTGCTGCAGCTTGAGCGCGGCGAATATTCCGGCTCGAAGAATGTGCAGGGCGCGATTCTCTATGCCGACATGCTGGAGAAGCTGATCCCGGACTTCCGCGAGGAAGCGCCCCTGGAGCGGCATCTGGTCGAGCAGCGGTTCTGGATGCTCGACGACAAGTCGCATGTCGGCCTGCATTACAAGTCGGACGACTTCAACGAGGAGAAGCCGAACCGCTACACCATCATCCGGGCGCAGTTCGACAAATGGTTCTCGTCGAAGGTCAAGGAAGCGGGCGCGATCGTGCTCTGCGAGACCACGGTGACCGAGCTGGCGCAGGACGCCTATGGCAAGGTCATCGGCGTCAGGACCGACCGGCGCGATGGTGAGATCCACGCCGACGTGGTGGTGCTTGCCGAGGGCGTCAACGGCCTGCTCGGCACCCGTGCCGGCTTGCGCGAGCGGCCGAAGCCGGAGAATGTTGCGCTGGCGGTCAAGGAGATGCACTTCCTGCCGCGCGAGACGATCGAGGCGCGCTTCAACCTGAAGGGCGATGAGGGCGCTGTGATCGAGGCGGCTGGCACCATCTCCCGCGGCATGACCGGCATGGGCTTCATCTACTCCAACAAAGAGTGCATCTCGCTCGGCATCGGCTGCCTCGTCTCCGACTTCCAGAAGACCGGCGAGACGCCCTACGGCCTGCTCGAGAACTTCAAGAAGCACCCGTCGGTCGCGCCGCTGATCGAAGGCTCGGAGGTGAAGGAGTATTCGGCGCATCTGATCCCCGAGGGCGGCTATAACGCGATCCCGGAGCTCTGCGGCGATGGCTGGGTCGTGGTCGGCGACGCCGCCCAGCTCAACAATGCCATCCACCGCGAAGGCTCGAACCTGGCGATGACCTCGGGTCGGATCGCGGCGGAGGCGATTTTCCAGGTGAAATCGCGCCGCGATCCAATGACGAAGCAAAACCTCGCGCTCTACAAGAAGATGCTCGAGGAGTCCTTCGTCATCAAGGATCTGAAGAAATACAAGGACATGCCTGCGCTGCTGCACAACCAGTCGCAGAACTTCTTCCTGACCTATCCGCAGCTGGTCTCGAAGGCGATGCAAAACTTCGTGCGTGTCGACGGCACGCCGAAGAAGGAGAAGGAGAGCAGCACCCTGCGTTCGTTTGTGAGCGCGAGGTCCTGGACAGGCCTGTTCGGAGACGCGTTCCGCTTCGCGCGGGCGTGGCGCTGATAGCTGAAGTGAACGAAACAACTGGGCCAAGGGAGATCAGAGATGAGCACGGATGTCGCTGTCAGGGTCGAAGACAAGCTGTTCTATAATCGCTATCAGGTCGATCCCGGCCGGGCCCATATCAAGGTCCGTCCGCATACCACGCCGAGCCCGCAGCTGAAGGCGCTGCTCAAGGCCTGTCCGGCGCGCTGCTATGAGCTGAACGATTCGGGCCAGGTCGAGATCACGGTTGATGGCTGCATCGAATGCGGCACGTGCCGCGTCATCGGCGAAGCCAGCGGCGATATCGAATGGAGCTATCCGCGCGGCGGCTATGGCGTGCTGTTCAAGTTCGGCTGAGAGCCGGCCGGATCGGACAGATGCTCTCGGCAATCAGCGCTCGGCAGGTGCTGTATCGAAGTTGATATAGGTCATTGAGTCCGGGCGCTCTCTGTGCTGACATCTGGCTGCAGCAACGGTGCTGCCGAGGATGAGGAGAGCAGCACGTGAAGCTGAGCGCACGAAACGTCTTGCCGGGGAAAGTCATCTCCGTCGCCAAGGGAGCCACGACAGCTCATGTCAAGGTCGAGCTGGCCCCTGGATTGACGGTCTTCTCGGCCATCACCAATGAGGCGGTGGAGGAGCTTGGGCTCGCTGTCGGTGACAGTGTGTCGGCCGTGATCAAGTCCTCGGACGTGATGATCGGCAAATAGAATGAAGCTTGCGGAAATGAGTTGGGTGGCCGAGACGGCGTTCAGCGAACGCTGCCCGCCTTTGAGCTCAGCATGAGCCACCATTCATCCATTGCGGATCGGGACGGCGGCAGCAGCGTGCCGAACTCGCCGGCAAAGCTCCGCCAGTCCTCGATGCATTTCTGCGGCACGGCAGTCAGAACCGGAATGCCGGAGGTGATGGCATCGGCGAGCTCGCCGCGCAGTCCGCTTCCGGACGCCTCCTGCTTGGAGAATTTGTTGATCACGATGAGGTCGGCATGCGCGGCGATGGCGCGGTGAACGGCCATGCCGGCTTCGGCAAGCCCTGCGGCGTCCAGCTTGCAGGCTGTCGATCCGCTGCCGAGATCCTGGCAGATCGAGATCGTGTCGCCATTGCCGAGGTCGATCACATCCATCCCGCTCTTTCGGCCGACGTCGTTTCGCGTATTGCGCTGGACGATGCCGCCAACCCGCACGCCGCGCTGCAGGAGGCCCTGGGCGAAATCGTCCAGCAGAACATCGGCATCGTCGCCCGGCCCGTAGAGGACGGCGGCGAGACGGGGAGGATCAAGCTCGGCGGGTAGACGATCGCGTGGCATCACGGGCAACCTCGGGTGACTGCTGCGATGTCGTTCGACGATTCCGGCCCGAATGGTCCGGCGATCGGCGGCGAGCAGCCGGATGCGACTATATCGAGGTTGTGGCCCTGAGACAAAGATCAGAGACAAAGAGGAGTGTCGTGCGTGCCGACCAGCGTTCCGCGATATGACCTGGAGACCCTGCTTCGTGATGACGTTCCCTATGGCGACCTGACGACAGAGGCGCTCGGGATCGGTGCCGCGCCCGGCCAGATGCAGTTCGTTGCGCGCGACCGGATGGTCCTGGCGCTGGCGGAAGAGGCCGCTGCATTGATCGCGCTCACCGGTTGCAAAGTCGATCTGCTCGCCGCGAGTGGAAAGGTACTGGAGAATGGCAGTCCGATCCTGCGCGCAGAGGGCGCGGCCGCCGGCTTGCTGCGCAGCTGGAAGGTGGCGCAGACCCTGATCGAGATCTGGTCCGGCGTGGCGACGGAAGCCCAGGCGATCGTGCGTGCGGCGCGCACGGTGAACCCGGACATCGCCGTCGCCTGCACGCGCAAGAACGTTCCGGGCGCGAAGCAGTTCGCGGTGGCGGCGGTCAAGGCGGGGGGCGCGATCATGCATCGGCTCGGCCTGTCGGAGACGATCCTTGTGTTTCCCGAGCATCGGGCCTTTCTTGGCGACATGCCGCTCGCCGCCGTCGCTGAGCGGTTGCGGCGCTCCGCGCCGGAGAAGCGGCTCGTCATCGAGGTCACCTCGATCGAGCAGGCGGTCGCCGCGGCTGTGGCCGGCTTCGATGTCATCCAGGCCGAGAAATTTCCGGCCGCTGATATCGAGGCGCTGGTCAGGCGCGTCGGCGCGATGGCCGCCTTGCAGATACGGCCGATCATCGCCGCCGCCGGCGGGGTCAACGCACAGAATGCGGCCGCCTATGCGGCGGCGGGCGCCGACCTGCTGGTCACCTCGGCCCCCTATCTGGCGCGACCATGCGACGTCCAGGTCCGCATCACACCGGCATCCGCTGCAGCTTGAAGGCGCATCTGTGTTGAGGCTGGCCAGCGTGGTACTTCTGTCGGCGCCGCTCCGTGCCATGACCCCGAGAGCCTGGCAGCGGCGCAGTATCATGACCGGGGCGGCACGCCGGTCGATATTATCGTCGGCTGCGTCGCGCGGGTCCTATCGCACGGCTGATTGCTGGACGCGGCGACTGGCTTCCGGAGAGCCCTGCTCAGCGGCCTTGAGATACCAAGTCCTTGCCCTGGCTGGGTCGGGCACGGCTCCGAGCAGCCTCAGCTTCGTCAACTCGATCGGATCATAGGTCCGTGCGAGCAGGAAAGAGGCGTCGGCATGTCCCGCATCGGAGAGTCGGGTGAGGATCAGGCGCGCGCTGGCCACGTCCCCCGCGGACAGCAGATCACGGCCTCGCTTCATCAGCGACTCGACCTCCTCGCGCGGCAACGGCATGGTCGGGCGCGGCGGAACGGAAGAAGCCGCGGGTACGGGATTGGAGGCGGCCAGGGCAGCAGGGGCGGGAGCGGCGGTGGCCGCTGCTGCCGATGATGTCGGGGGCCACGGACGCGGGCCAGCGTCCGGGCTGGCTGACGCGATGATGGCGGCAGTCGCGGGCGGATCCTCCTGGGCCATCTTCGCTTCGGCGGGGTCGATCTGGGCAAGACTTTCCAGCACAGCCGCCGGCATGATCGGGGACTTGCGGCTCCGCTCCGATCCACCATCGTCCAGCGTCACCACGTTCGCGACCATCATGGCCACCGACGCAGCGATGCCGATGGCGGCTCCGATCCTGACGATGGCGCCCAGACGAGATGTCCGGTCTGAGTCCACCGGAGGGAGGGGCATGACGACGGGGTCGAGCTTTGCGCTCAGCAGACCACGGCGGAATTCCTCATCGACAAGGTCTGTCACGCTCGGTGTCGCGGTCAGGGCGTTCTGCCGTGCGACCAGATGGGACGGCAGCGGGCTGAAGGGGCTCGAGTCCTGGACAGGCAGTCCCCCATCGCTCTGATGTCGCCGCGGAGCGTATTTCCGGAGCTCCTCATTGGCCCAAGGCGGAGTCGGCTTGGCCGGTTCATTCTGAACTGGAGCACTCATTACTAGGCCTCCTGTCTTCCACGACCCGCGTCGCGGAAGAGATCTTCAGGGCGTCAGGCGCGCGTGATCCAACCGAGCTAGCATCACCAGGCGAGCCGCGATATCGCCAACGCTTCTGCCGGGACTGGCAGATCAGTTTCCTTCCGCGATGCGCGCCACCCATTTTGCGCGCGCTGGTCACAATCGGGGTTGCTTGGCCCCTAAGCTGATCAATGTTCTTGGCGGGAAGGGTGAGCGGGTAAGGCTATTCCGTGGAAATTTCCCGGCCAGGCCCATTGTCAAAACACACGCTGTACGCGAATTTATGTTGATGTCTACCCGAGGCGAGAACGGTGCCTGAAGTATCATGGTGCCGCCACGATGCGCGTGCGGGCGGGACGACAGGCGGTTAGCATGGGCGCCAACCGCACCACGGAATGAATTTACGCCACAACTATTGAGCGAGTTGTCCAAAGCAAATGCGGCCGAACGATGCCGGCCGCAATCACATGTCGATCGTTTTCTATTCGGCCGCTAACGGCACGGTGACAGCCGCTGCCTCGATTGCGACGGCGACCGACTGAATGATGGCCGCGAAGCGGACCGCGGCCTGGATCGACGCCGCGCTGACGCCGGCCTCCTTCAGAACCCTTTCATGGGCATCGATGCAGGTCCCGCAGCCGTTGATCGCCGACACCGCCAGCGACCAGAGCTCGAAATCGGCCTTGTCGACGCCCGGATTGGCGATCGCATTCATGCGCAGCCGCGCCGGCATCGTCGCGTATTCCTTGTTCGTGGCGAGATGCACAAACCGGTAATACACGTTGTTCATGGCCATCAGCGCGGCGGCCGTCTTGGCGGCGGTCAATGCCGCCGCCGACAGATGTGCCGCCGCCACCGCTTCCAGCGCCGCTGTCACGGTCGGGTTGCGGGTGGCGATCGCGCAGGCAACGAACAGGCCGTATTTGGCCTGCGGGGACAGGCTCTCGTCCGACGCCATCGACGACAGGTTCAGCCTGACGTCCTTGGCGAAATCCGGAATCTGCTCCTTGAGCTGCTCGATGGACACGGTCAGGCGACCTTCAGAGTGGCGCCGCCGACCTCGCGATTGCAGGGGCAGAGCTCGTCGGTCTGCAACGCGTCGAGCACCCGCAGCGTGTCCTTCGGCGCGCGGCCCACGTTCAGATTGGTCGCATAGACGTGCTGAATGGTGTTGTCGGGATCGACCACGAATGTGTAGCGATAGGCCACGCCGTCGGGCGAGCGCACGCCGAGACCGTCGACCAGCGACCCCTTGGTGTCGGCAAACTGCCAGATCGGCAGCTTGTGAAGGTCCTTGTGGTCACGGCGCCAGGCCAGCTTGCAGAACTCGTTGTCCGTGGAGCCGCCGAGCACGACGGCGTCGCGGTCTTCGAAGTCCTTTGCCAGCCGAGCGAACTCGGCGATCTCCGTCGGGCAGACGAAGGTGAAGTCCTTCGGGTAGAAGAAGATGACCTTCCACTTTCCAGGAAAGCTGGTTTCGGTCAGGGTCTCGAAGGCGCTTTCGCCCTTCTCCTCATGAAGCTGGAAACCGGGCTTCACGCCGACGATTTCGAACGAGGGCAGCTTACTTCCAATTCCGAGCATGTGGCACTCCAAAGAAATTTCTGCGCTGCAATAGCGAGGCGTATTGTGCATTGCAAGCGATATGCCATTCACTATCAACATCAATGCGTTGTCGGAAAGTCGACATGCTGCATTGCTGATGCTGCAATTGCGAATGCCGATATTGTTCGAGACCGTCTGAGAGGCCGGCCGATCCACCGCGCAGCGTTCGATTCGTGACAACGGGACGAAGATGCACCGTGCATCTGGAGCGCGTGGGGAAGCCGAGCCACAAACGAGAATTGACACAAGCGAGCTGGAAAGGCCGTCGGGCTCGACATGCTGGGCCTTGAAAAGCGGTGCGCGGTCGCCGCGGCGCTGCTGCATCTTCTTTGTGCGGCGACGCTCAGCCGATTCGTGTGACGACCGCGTTCTGCGATGCACCCATGGGCAAAGCGGTTCGTCGAAGGGCAGCAAGACGACAACGCCTGGGCAGCGTGAGGCCGGCACAGACGTACATTCTCACAGCGTCAGCTTTTTCAGCAGTTCGCGTCTGTTATTTCGCCTTGCTGCGGCATCCCGGGACCGTAACCTCCTCGCAAGTTTTCGCTTGGTCATCATGTCGCTTGGTCGTCGAGGCGCACAGCTCCCGGTTGGTCATCGGTGCCGTGCGCGCCGGCCATGATGATCGAGCTCGCAGACGGGCGTGAAGCCGTAGGGGAGAGCATCATGGATCTCGGGCTGACCGGCAAAAGCGTGCTGGTGACCGGTGGCAGCAAAGGCATCGGGCGCGCGATTGCGGAGCTGTTTGCCGCTGAGGGCGCGAACGTCGCCATCTGCGGGCGCGATGCCGAGGCGGTCGGCGCGGTGGTGACGAAGCTCACGGGCAGCGGTGGAAAGGCCTGGGGGCAGGGCATCGATGTCGCCGATCCCGTCGCGCTCAAGGGCTGGGTCGATGGCGCCGCCAAGGCGTTCGACAGCATCGACTGCCTGGTCTGCAATGTGAGCGCGCTCGCCGTCGGTGATACGCCGGAGACCTGGGAGAAATCCTTCCGCACCGACATGATGCATACCGTCAATGCGGTCGCGGCGGCCATCCCCTATTTGGAAAAGTCGCCATCGGCCTCGATCATCATCATCTCCAGCGTCTCCGGATTTGAAGTCGATTTTGCCGCGGGATCCTATGGTGCGATCAAGGGCGCCTTGCTGCATTACGCGAAGGGGCTCGCGCATCAGCTCGTCGGCAAGGGCATTCGGGTCAATGCCGTGTCGCCCGGCAACACCTACTTCGAAGGCGGCATCTGGCAAAACATCGAGAACGGCTCGCCTGATCTGTTCAAGACGGCGATGGGCCTGAACCCGACCGGTCGCATGGGAACTGCGGAGGAGGTGGCTTTCGGCGTAGTGATGTTGGCCAGTCCGTTGGCGAGCCGGATTTCGGGAACCAACCTCATTATCGATGGTGCCCTGACCAAGGCGGTGTGAGCGCAATCATCGGTCCGCGATCCGCCAGCTTGCAAGGATGCTGAAACGGCTGCGCGGGGTCGGCTGACAGAATAGCGCAATCCTGTCGATCGCCAGCGAGGTGATGCCGAGCGCCGCGTAGCGCGCTTGCAGCATGCTGAGGATCGGTCGGCGCCGTTCGTCGGACAGGCGGCACGTCAGCGTCATGTGAAACCGAAAATCGTCCATGACGTAGGGATAGCCCCAGCGATCGAGGTGCGCGCGCTGCTGCGGCGAGAGCAGCTCTGGCTTGCGGCGCGCGCGATCCTCCGCGGTCATGGCCGCGCGAAACGGTTCGAAGGCGCGCACGCATTCAGCGGCGAAATCCTGCAGGGCCGGCGAGACTTCGCCCGGAATGACGGCAACGAAGCCGCTGATCGCGTCCACCACCGGCCGGATCATCGGAACCGTTCTTGGAGCCGCAGCGAAGCCGGCGCAGGCGTCGCACAATTCGCGCTCGCTGCGCGTCTCGGCCAGACTGAACGGCGCCTTCAGCGTCGCGTGAAAGCCGTATTTGCGCGCGTCGGCGGTGAGCTCGGCCCAGTCCGGGACGTCGTTGACGACGTCGTCCGGACAAGGACGATCGCGGCCGGTCCAGGCGTCGTAGCCGAGTAGGTCGGCCCCGAACGCACTCAGTGCCGTGTCGGCCGGTGGCGTGTAGTAGATCGCGTAGCGCGGGAAGCCTGTCATCGGTGGCTCACTCCGCCGCGACCGCGCGCGGCACGGCGACGGCGTGGAGGCGAGCGGCCTCGGTCAGGTAGACCAGGCGTCCCGATGCCACCACGGCCACGACACGCGGACGCAACGCGTCGCTGTCGTCAATGAGGATGATATCCGCGCGCAAGCCTTCCGCGAGGGATCCGCGATCGGACAAGCCTGCCGCTCGGGCCGGGCCGGCCGAGATCAGCTCCCAGGCGCGTGGCAACGGACAGATGCCGTCGGCCGCGAGGCGATACGCGGCGAGCAGGGGTGCCGGATAATAATAGTCCGACGCCAGCACCGAGCACAGGCCCTTGGCGATCATGTCGCTCGCCTTGGTCCAGCCGGTATGGCTGCCGCCGCGGACCACATTGGGCGCGCCGAAGACGATCGCATCGCCGCCGCCGGCAGCCTCGCGCGCCGTCGCTTCATTGACCGGAAATTCGGCGATCGTCACGCCCTGGCAGCGAAACGCCTTGCGCATCTCCGGGCTATCGTCGTCATGCGACAACATCCGCACGCCGGCCGCGCGCGCGGCTTCCGCCAACCGGGCAATGGACGTCGGAACGGCGTCACCGCGCGATGCGATGCGCGTGACGAGGCGGTCGAAATCATCGCCGGACAGGCCGGTGCGGTCGACCATACGCTGGCGTTTGTGCGGCTTTTCGAGGCTCGCGACCGTCGAGTCCATGTGGTCGTTGAAGGCGAACAGGTCGATGCGCCGCGCCGCGAGCAATTGGCGGATCTCGTCCTCATCGTCGAGATTGTAGGTCTCGTGGCGCAGATGGAAGCGGGTGTCCGCGGCAAGCCGCGACCGCAGGCTTTCGATCGCCTCGAGCAGGCGACGCGCATTTCCGGCGCTGCGCAGGCCCGGCTCCCACGACCAGGTCGTGGCATGAAACACTGTCGTGATGCCGTTGCTGACCGCCTGCCGGTCGCTGTCGATCAGGGCCACGTCGATCGGAAAATCGACGCCGGCGCGCGGCATCATCTGCCGCTCGAAGGCATCGCCGTGGATGTCGACAATGCCGGGCAGCACGGTCAGTCCGCGCGCGTCGAGTGCCATGCCCGATGGCGGGCGGCGGGGATCGATCGCAGCGATCTCGCCGTTGGCGACGAGCAGCGATGCTTCGACGAGGTCGGAGCCGATCAGGCAACGGCCGTTGGAAATCGAGATGTCGGTCATGGGGCGGCACTCTGCCGCAGCGCGCGGCCGCCGTCGAGAGCGGCTTCATATTTGTCCAGGAAGGCGCTGATCTCGAGCCGCCGGAAATCAGGCAGCGCCCGGCGCAGCGCCGCGTGGTCCCAATCCCACCAAGCGAGATCCATCAGACGCTGTTCGACCTCGACCGGAAAACGACGCTTGATCGGCCGGGCCGGGTTGCCGGCGACGATCGTATAGGCCGGCACATCCTTGGTGACCACGGCTCCCGCAGCGACCACGGCGCCGGTGCCGATGTTGCGCCCAGGCAGCACGATTGCGCCATGCCCGATCCAGACGTCATGGCCGATCTCGACGTGATGTTCCCGGCGCCACGTGAAGAACTCCGCATCATCGGCCTCGCCGGGAAAATACGCGCTGGCGCGATAGGTGAAGTGGGCCTGGGTCGCGCGGTGCATCGGGTGATTGCCGGGATTGATCCGGGTCATTGCCGCGATCGAGCAGAACTTGCCGATCGTCGTGTAGGTGATCTGGGAGTCGTTCACGACGTAGGAATAGTCGCCCAACGTCACCTCCTGCAGGATGGTGCGGGCGCCGACCTCGCAATAGATGCCGAGCTTCACGTCCTGGAGCTTGGCCGAGGGATCAACAGTTGGTTCGGTCGAAAGTGATTTGCCGGCCATCTCGCGCTCTGTGTGCGGTACCTTGCGGTGGATGATGCCTCATTATGACGAGTGCGTGACAGCCGCATGACGCCGGATGTGTGGATGATCGTCGCAGCGCAGCGTGACTGTCACATATCTGTAGAATCCGGACGCTAGCGATAGCGACAAAGCGAGGCGTCTGGAGAATTCTATGCTGGTGGTGGATGGCCTGACGTGCCGCTTCGGCACGAAAGCCGCGGTCGACAACGCATCATTCTCTATTGCTCCCGGCAGTTTTGTCGGCGTGATCGGCCGATCGGGGGCCGGCAAGTCGACCCTGCTGCGCTCGATCAATCGCCTGAGCCCGGTGACCTCCGGGCGCGTCCTCTTCAAGGACCTCGACGTGACCGCGCTGCGTGGTCGCGAGTTGCGGCAGTGGCGCGCACGCTCCGCCATGATCTTTCAACAGTTCAATCTCGTCGGCCGGCTCGACGTGCTGACCAACGTGCTGATGGGGCGGCTGGCCGAGATTCCGTCGTGGCGCTCGCTGGCACAGCTCTGGCCGGCGGAGGACGTCGCCATGGCACTGTCGGCCCTTGAGCAGTTCGACATGGCTGCGCTTGCCGCGCAGCGCGCCGATCAATTGTCCGGTGGCCAGCAACAGCGTGTCGCGATCGCGCGCGCTCTGGTCCAGAATCCTGAGATCATTCTTGCCGACGAGCCGATTGCCTCGCTCGATCCGCGCAATACCAAGATCGTGATGGATGCGCTGCTGCGCATCAACAAGCATTTCGGCATCACCGTGATCTGCAATCTGCATTCGCTGGATCTGGCGCGGAGCTATTGCGATCGCCTGATCGGCATGGCCACGGGGCGGGTCGTTTTCGACGATGTGCCCGCGGCCCTGACGGCGCAGATTGCGCGCGAACTCTACGACCTCGAGGCTGACGAGGTCATGGGAGCGGCTCATCCGGCGCCGGCGGCAACCGTGCCGGCGCTCGGCGAAGCCGCCGTGGCCTGACGACAGGAATTTTCTGCGACCTTGGATCTCCGCAGGTGCTGAGGACGAGGTCTGTTATTTACTGCAACAAGAGGGCAATTCATGATCAATCGTCGCATCGTTCTCGCGGGCGTCGCTGCGCTGGCGTTCACCGCTTCGGCCTCCGCTGAAGATTGGAGGGCGAAGTATCCAGAGCTGACCTTTGCTATCATTCCGGCAGAGAATGCGTCCGGTGTGACTGAGCGGTGGACGCCGTTCGTGAACTATCTATCCAAGGAACTCGGTACCAAGGTCACGCTGCGCATCGCCAACGACTATGCAGCCGTGATCGAGGGGCAGCGCGCCGGCAATATCCACATCGCAAGTTATGGCTCGGCCTCGTTCGCCCGCGCCCGGCTGACTGGTGTCAAGATCGACGCCTTCGCCAACGACATCAATGGCGACGGCAGCACCGGTTACTACTCTGTGTTCTTCGTCAAGGCCAACAGTCCCTATCAGAAGGTCGAGGACCTCAAGGGCAAGAATCTCGGCCTGGTCGATCCTAACTCGACCTCCGGCAACAACGTGCCGCGTTTCGAGCTGAACAAGATGGGCATCACCAATGCCGATGGCTATTTCGGCAAGGTCGTGTTCACCGGCAGCCACGAGAATGCGATCCTGGCGCTGGCGCAGGGCACCGTCGACGTCGCGGCGAACCAGTGGACCAGCGATAACGACTCGACGCTGGCGCAGATGCTGACCAAGGGCATGCTGAAGAACGCCGATGGTTCGCCGATGAAGAAGGACGATTTCCGCATCATCTACAAGTCCGCGCCGATCATCAATGGTCCCTACGCCTACAGCTCGGACCTGCCCGAAGACGCCAAGCAGGCGATCGCCAAGGCCTTCTTCGAAGCTCCAGCCAAGGACAAGGCGGCCTACGATCGTCTGTTCGACGGCCAGCGGAAGGGCTTCAATCCAGCTACGACCAAGGACTGGGACGGCACCATCGACCTGATCAAGTTCGTCGACAGCCTGCGCAAGAAGGCCTCCTGATCGACACATCATGCCAGCAAGAGCCGGGTCGGACAGACCCGGCTCTTGTCTTGCGCAAGGTTGGTCGAGCAAGCTTTGTCAACCCACGTCTGACACATCCGAACCGGAAGCAGCACAACTCCGATGGCGGTCGCCGTTTCGATCCTGCCGAGCCAGCAACTTGCGGCTCTGAACGGCGTCTATCGCCGGGCGGTGTTCCGCCGTCGTCTGCGCTTTGCGATCTCGGCGGTGGTGTTCATCGCCGTGCTGCTGGTTGCGGCGGTCGGCGCCGAGGTCAATCTGCGGACGCTCTACACCTACTTCGGCAATTTCGTCAGCTATTTCGATCGCATCTTCACGCTCGATGACGGTCAGCGGGTCTGGACCAACATTCCCGAATGGTTCTGGGGCCTCAAGAAGTGGCTCAAACTGCTCGGCGAGACGCTGCTGATCAGCTATGTCGGCACCATCGCGGGCATGGTCGTGGCATTCTGCCTCAACTTCCTCGCCGCGGAGAACACCTCGCCGGCGCCCTGGATCCGCTTCGTGGTACGGCGCCTGCTCGAATTCGCCCGTACCGTGCCGGGCATCGTGTTCGCGCTGATTTTCGTCATCGCCTTCGGTCTTGGCCCGATCCCCGGCGTGCTCGCGATCGCCGTGCATTCCAGTGGGGCGCTCGGCAAGCTGTTCTCCGAGGTGGTCGAAAACGCCGACATGAAGCCGGTCGAGGGCATTCGCGCGACCGGCGCAAGCTGGCTGTCCTGCATGCGCTTCGCGGTGCTGCCGCAGGTGATCGCCGGATTTTCCAGCTACACGCTGCTGCGCTTCGAAATCAACGTGCGCGAAGCCTCGGTGATGGGCTTCGTCGGCGCCGGCGGCATCGGGCAGGAACTCGTGGTCGCAATCCGCAAATTCTACTACTCGGATGTCAGCGCCATCCTCGTCATGATCGTGCTGACGGTGTTCCTGATCGATATCAGTACCGGCTGGCTGCGCGGACGGTTGTTTGGCGCGGAGGCCCGCTCATGAGCCGTCAGCAGGCGCCCGACTCGCAACAGATCCGGGAGCGCTATCCCGAGATCTTCGACCGGCCGCTGTCCGCCCGGCTGGCGACGCCGCTGGTGCTGGTGCTCGCACTGGCGATCTTCGTCTTCGGCCTTGTCGATCTCGAATTCTCGCCGTCGCGCATGCTGTCGGGCCTCAGCCAACTCGGCTGGATCGCGCTCTTGATGCTGCCGCCGGATCCCGGCGCCTCGCTGCCGATCTATCTGAAGGCCCTCGGCGAGACGCTGTCCATCGCCGTGCTGGGCACGACGCTGGCCGCATGTTTTGCGCTGCCAGTCAGCCTGCTCGCAGCGCGCAACATCATCCCCTCGGCGATCTTCCGCTTTCCGGTGCGCCGGCTGTTCGACACCATCCGAGGCGTCGACACGCTGATCTGGGCGCTGGTCTGGATCAATGTCGTCGGTCTCGGCCCGTTTGCCGGCGTGCTCGCGATTGCCGTTTCGGATTTCGGCGCGCTCGGCAAGCTGTTCTCGGAAGCGATGGAAAGCGCGGACAGGAAACAGGTCGAAGGCGTGCGCGCCTCGGGCGGCAGCGCGCTGCACGAGATCCGCTTCGGCCTCCTGCCGCAGGTTCTTCCCGTGATCGCCGGCCAGGTGTTGTACTTCATCGAATCCAATACCCGTTCGGCGACGATCATCGGCATCGTCGGTGCGGGCGGCATCGGGCTGCAGCTGGCCGAGCAGATCCGCGTGCTGGAATGGCAGCGGGTGTCGTTCCTGATCCTGATGATCCTGGTGGCGGTCGCGGCGATCGACTGGATCTCGGGCAAGCTGCGCTTCGCCATCATCGGCCGCCGCGCCGTCGCCTGATCATGTCGGCAGCTGAAGGTAGAGGTCGTTCGTAAGCAAACGATGAGCGTGCGGCCTCGCTTGTGTGCGCCGCACGCGCTGTCGCAAATCCTTCATGCGCCGCCTTTAGGGGAAGCTCCGGAACTGGCCGCCGTGCCAGACATACGGAGTTTTCAACGTCATGAAGGTCACCCGCCTCGTTCTTGCGCTGCTCGCGCTGGTCGTCCTGGCGCCGTCGCAGCAAGCCAAAGCCGCTGACGTCATCTGCTACAATTGTCCGCCGGAATGGGCTGATTGGGCCTCGATGCTCAAGGCCATCAAGACCGATCTCGGCTATGACATCCCGCACGACAACAAGAACTCCGGCCAGGCGCTGGCCCAGATTCTCGCCGAGAAGAGCAATCCCGTCGGCGACATCGGCTATTTCGGCGTCACCTTCGGCATGAAGGCGAAGGCGCAGGATGCGCTGGAAGCCTATAGGCCGGCCAATTGGGACCAGGTCCCGGCCGGTCTGAAGGACGCCGACGGCTATTGGACCACCATCCATTCCGGCACGCTCGGCCTGTTCGTGAACAAGGACGCGCTCGGCGGGAAGCCGGTCCCGGCCTGCTGGAAGGATCTGCTGAAGCCCGACTACAAGGGCATGGTGGGCTATCTCGATCCGAGCTCGGCGGCTGTCGGCTATGTCGGCGCTGTCGCGGTCAATCTTGCGCTTGGCGGCTCGCAGTCCAATTTCGATCCGGCTCTGAGCTTCTTCAACGACCTGAGCAAGAACGATCCGATCGTGCCGAAGCAGACGTCCTATGCGCGCGTGGTCTCGGGCGAGATCCCGATTCTGTTCGACTACGACTTCAACGCCTACCGCGCAAAATACACCGAGAAGGGCAATTTCGAGTTTGTGATTCCCTGCGAGGGTTCGGTGGTGTTTCCTTACGTCGTCGGCCTGGTGAAGAATGCGCCCGACAAGGACAAGGCGAAGAAGGTCATCGACTACCTGCTCTCCGACAAGGGCCAGGCGATCTGGACGAATGCCTATCTGCGTCCGGCACGTCCGATCGAGCTGCCCGAGGCCGTCAAGACCAAGTTCCTGCCGGACAGCGACTACGCCCGTGCCAAGAGCGTCAATTGGGGCGACATGGAAACGGCGCAGAAGGCGTTCGTCGACCGTTATCTGTCCGAGGTCCGCTAAGGAGGACCAGGTCCCGCCGGCCCTGGCCGGCGGGACGTCCGTGATCTCATGTCGCACAAATCCTTCGTCTGGATCTGCCTGTTGCCTTTGGCGGCCGTGACGGCCGCCTTCTTTCTGCTGCCGATGGCGCGGCTGCTCGTCACCGGTGCGGAAGGACCACGCGGGCTGGCCGAATATCTCGCGATTCTCGTCGAGCCGCGCTACCGCGCCACGCTCCTGAATACGGTGCTGCTGGCGGCGGCGACCACCGTCGCGACGCTGATCATCGCAACCATCGCCGGCCTGTTCCTGCAGCGTCACCGCTTCCCCGGGCGTGCGGTTCTGGTGGCGATCCTGACATTCCCGCTGGCGTTTCCCGGCGTCGTCATCGGCTTCATGATCATCCTGCTGGCCGGCCGCCAGGGGCTGATCGGCGATGTCTCGGCGCGCCTGACCGGAGACAAGCTCGTCTTCGCCTATTCGATCTATGGCCTGTTCCTCGGCTACCTCTATTTTTCGATCCCGCGCGTCATCCTCACCATCATGGCCGCGGCGCAGAAGGTCGATCCGGGGCTTGCGGAGGCGGCGCGCTCGCTCGGCGCCGGGCCCTTCGCCGTGCTGCGCGACGTGATCCTGCCGGCGCTCGCGCCGGCTCTTGTGGCCTCAGGTGCCATCGCCTTTGCCACGGCCATGGGTGCGTTCGGAACGGCCTTCACTCTGGCCACCAATATCGATGTGCTGCCGATGCTGATCTACACGGAGTTCACTTTGGCCGGAAATCTCGCGACGTCGGCGGCGCTATCGGTCGGGCTCGGCGTGATGACCTGGCTCATCCTGGCGCTGGCGCGCTCCTTTACCGGCAACTCCGTTGCGGCGGCGGGATAGACGCGTGCGCGACCGGATCATCTTCGCCCTGCAACTTCTGTTCACCTTGATCGTCGCGGCGTTTCTCGTCGTGCCTGCCGCGCTTTCGATCGCGGCGGGCGTGACCGTCAACTACTTCCGCGGCATCCAGTCCGGCGTCACGCTGCAATGGGTCGCCCAGGTCTTCGATCTCTATGCCGGCACGATCATGGCCTCGATCGCGATCGCGCTGGGGACGCTGCTGGTCACGCTCGTCGTTGGCGTTCCCGCAGCCTACGCGCTCTATGTCCGCAGCGGCCGGCTGGCTCGCCTGGTCGAGGAGATCATCACCTTGCCGGTCGCAATTCCGGGTCTCGCGCTGGCGCTCGGGCTGCTGTTGTCCTATGGCGGCTTCGGCAACTTTCGCCGCTCGTGGCTGTTCATTCTTGCGGGCCATGTCATCTTCACGATGCCGTTCATGGTGCGCTCCGTCATGGCCATCTTCGCCAGCATCGACGTCAAGTCGCTGGATGAAGGCGCCGCATCGCTCGGTGCCGCGCCCTGGCGCCGTTTCGTCGATGTCATCGTGCCCAATGCGGCGCCGGGCATCCTGGCCGGCAGCCTCATGGTGGTGACGCTGTCGCTCGGCGAGTTCAACCTCACATGGATGTTGCACACGCCCTTGACCAAGACCCTGCCGGTCGGGCTCGCCGACAGCTACGCGTCGATGCGGCTCGAAGTGGCCTCGGCCTATACGTTGATCTTCTTCGTCATGATCATTCCGCTGTTGGTGGCGATGCAATGGATCGGCGAGATGGGGAGTGCGAAGTGACGATGATGATCCGCCATGGCGCGGCGCTGAAGGTCGAGAACTGCGGCAAGACCTTTGCCGACGGCACCTGCGCGCTCGCGCGCGCCACGCTCGACATTGCGCAGAGCGAGACGCTGGTGCTGCTTGGTCCCTCCGGCTGCGGCAAGACCACGCTGTTGCGGATCGTCGCCGGGCTGGAGATGCCCGATGCGGGCGGCCGCGTGCTGTTTGACGGCAAGGATCTGACGCGGCAGCCGATCGAGAAGCGCAATGTCGGGATGGTGTTCCAATCCTACGCGTTGTTTCCCAACATGACCGTGGCGGAGAATATCGGCTACGGGCTCAGGATCCGCGGCGTGTCGAGGTCGGAACGCGCGGCGCGTGTCGCCGAGCTGATCACGCTGACCAATCTGGGCGGACTGGAACATCGCCGCATCGATCAGCTGTCCGGTGGTCAGCGGCAGCGCGTCGCGCTGGCGCGCGCCGTCGCCATCAGGCCGAGCGTGCTGCTGCTCGACGAGCCGCTGACCGCGCTCGATGCCGCCCTGCGCGAGCGCCTGCGCGGCGAATTGAACGGCCTGCTGCGCACGCTGGGCATCACGGCGATCTATGTCACGCATGACCAGGCCGAGGCGATGGAGCTCGGCGACCGCATCGTGGTGATGCGCAAGGGCGCGATCGCTCAGGTCGGAACGCCGCGCGAGATCTACTTCACCCCTGCCGACCGCTTCGTTGCGGAGTTCGTCGGCGCGGCCAATATCATCGAGGCCCCGATCGAGAGCGGCGATCTGATCCTGCCCGGCGGTCGTCAGCCGGTCGGTTCGACTCGCGCCAAGGCCGTGGCGATGGTCCGCCCCGAGACGATCGCGATCGTGGATGCGGACAAAGCGAGCCTCACCGGCGTCGTCGACAGCATTCGTTTTGCCGGCGACCGTCAACGCATCATCGTGCGCGACGCGGCCGCGATTCCGCTTGCGCTGGATGTGCCGCACACGATCCATGTGCGCGCGGGCGAGCGGATCGGCCTCTCCATCGCGGCGGACTCGATTCGCCTGCTTCCCGCGGAAGGCTGACCCATGACGAAGAGCCCCATCCTCATCGCCCAGATCTCGGACCTCCACGTCAAGGCGCCCGGACATCTGGCCTATCGCCGGGTCGATACGGCGCTGGCGCTGAGCCGCTGCGTCGATGAGCTGAACAGGTTCGTCCCCCGGATCGATCTGGTGGTAATCTCCGGCGATCTCGCCGACACGCCGTCGACGGCAGAGTATGATCACCTCAAGAGCCTGCTGGCTGGTCTCGCCATTCCCTTCGTGGCCGTTCCCGGCAACCACGATTCGCGCGCGCTGATGCGCGCTGCCTTTCCGGATCATTGTTTCGCAATGCCGTCCGGTGCGCTGAACCGGCGCGTCGAGCTCGCCGATCTGGATCTGCTTCTTCTCGACTCCAGCGTTCCCGGTCATCCGCATGGTGAGCTCGGCGACGAGACGCTGCACTGGCTGGACGCCGAATTATCCGCCCGCGCGGACAGGCCGGCGCTGTTGTTCCTGCATCATCCGCCCTTTGCCGCGGGCATCTGGCACATGGACCGGCAGAATCTGCGCAATGCCGACGCCCTGGCCGAGATCGTCGCGCGGCATCCGCGCGTCCAGCTGATCGGGTGCGGACATGTCCATCGGGCGACGCTGACGAGGTTTGCCGGCGTCCTCTGTACGATCTGTCCTGCGCCGAACCACGCCGTCGATCTCGATCTGGCTGAGCGCCAGCCGCCGTCCTTCAGGATCGAGCCGCCGGCCTTCAATTTGCATGCCTGGTTTCCCGGCGCGGCGTTCGGCACGCTGGTCACGCATCAGATCCCGATCGGCGATTTCGGTGGGCCGCATCCGTTCTTCAACGCGGACGGCACGCTGATCGATTGACCGCCGCGGTCGCGGTTGCAGAACCTTGCGCTAAGCTTCCACTTCGAAGGTGACACGCTCGGCGGCGAAGCGTGAGCGCTTGCTGACGAGCGGCGTGCCGTCCGCGTCGATGTCCGTGCTCTCGACGACCAGGACCGGGCGGCCCAACGCGAGGTCCAGGCGCGCGGCATCGCTGGCGTCCGCGATCGCCGCAGTGATACGCGTTTTGCCGCGCCGGTAGTCGCGCATACCGTAATGCGCGAGCAGCGCCGTCATCGAGCGGGTTGTCGCGAAGATCCGCGCGGCATCCGGAAAGCGCTCTGCCGAGAGCCAGGAGGTGCTGACGCAAATCGGCGTCTTGTCGGCGAAGCGCAACGCCTCGATGCGGATCAGCGGCGCGCCGGTCTTCAAGGCCAGCTCGCGGGCGAGCTCGCGCGTTGCCGGCTCCTCCGAACTCGCGATCAACTGTCCGCGCGGCTCGCGCCCACCGGCGCCGACGATCTCGGAAAAGCGGGTGCGCGAGCGCAGCGGATAGGACAGCCGGGGCGCTTCCACATAGGTGCCGCTGCCGCGCTCGGCCCGCACCAAGCCGCGTTCGGCCAGCATCGCCAGCGCGCGCCGCACCGTATGGCGGTTGACGCGATAGGTCTCGGCGATCTCGGTTTCCCCGGGCAGGCGCGTGCCGGCCGCGAACCGCCCGCCGGCGATGTCGCGCTCGATGCCGTCGGCGACCCGTCGCCATAGGGCCACGCCTGAATCGGCGTCCGGCATGCTCATTCGGTCGTCCCGCCTGCACTGGTGAAAATCACGTCCATGTCATCAAACAGTCATGGCGCTCTCTTATCAAGTTGTCTATTATCATAGACAACTTGAGCCGGGCAAGATCGACAGTGGCCATCAGGGGCAACATGGACGGCAATATGAGCGGCAATACGTTGCAGGAGAGACGCCAGGGGGCGATGCAAGTGCTGTCGCATGCGCCGGCAGCCGACATCGCGCTGCGTATGGCAGAGCTGCCTCTGCCGCCCTATCAGCAGCTGCGTGCGCCGGAGAACGGTCTCGTCATGGTGCGCGGCCGCATCGGCGGCGATGGTGCGCCATTCAATCTCGGCGAGGCCACGGTGTCGCGGGCGGCCATCCGTCTTCACAGCGGTGAGGTCGGCTTCGGTTATGTGCTTGGCCGTGACGGCGAGAAGGCGCGGCTGATCGCGCTGTGCGACGCGTTGATCCAATCACCCGATCATGCCAGTGCGATCGAGGCCAAGGTCGTAGCGCCCTTGCGGGCCGAGATGCGCGCGGCGCGGGATCAGGCGGCCGCGCAGGCGGCAGCCACGCGTGTCGATTTCTACACGATGGTTCGCGGAGAAGGATGATGCAGAGCTTGGATCACGCGCTGCAGCCCGGCTTCGCCGACAAGGTGCTGTCGGCGCAGGCGACCTTCCGCACGGTGATGGAGGCCATGGCGCGTCCGGGGCAGGTGATGCAGGTCGAGGACGGCGTCGGCCGGCCGCCGTCGATGATGGCCGGTGTTGCCGCCATCGCCCTGACGCTGTTCGATCAGGAGACGCCGATCTGGCTCGATGCCCCCTTGTCGGGCGCGCCGGATATCGGGGCGTGGCTGAAGTTTCACACCGGGGCTCCGATCGTCGCCGATCCCGCCCTCGCAAGCTTCGCCTTGGTTGCAGCGCCAGAGCAGCTTCCGGATCTGCGCAGCTTCGCGCTCGGCAGCGCGGACTATCCCGATCGCTCGACGACACTGGTGTTGCAGGTGGCGAGTCTCTCCGTCGGGCCGATGTGTCAGCTGCGTGGGCCTGGGATCGACGGCACGGTGTCGCTTTGCGCATCGATCGCGCCCGCCGATTTGTTCGCAAGGCTGTCGATCAACGAAGCTCTGTTTCCACGCGGCATCGACGTGATCCTGGTCGACGGCCGTTCGCTGGTCGCGATCCCGCGCACGACGCGGCTCGCCGCTGCAGGAGGTTGAGGCATGTATGTCGCCGTCAAGGGTGGCGAGCGCGCCATCGAGAATGCACACCGTCTGCTGGCGCATGAGCGCCGGGGCGACCGGAATGTGCCGGAGCTCTCACTGGCGCAAATCTCGGAGCAGCTCGGGCTCGCGGTCGATCGCGTCATGAGCGAGGGCTCGCTGTATGATCGCGAGCTGGCCGCGCTTGCGATCAAGCAGGCCCGTGGCGATCTGATCGAGGCGATCTTCCTGGTGCGGGCGTTCCGCGCGACCCTGCCGCGCTTCGGTGCGACTGAGCCGGTCGATACCGGCGCGATGCGGGTGCAGCGGCGGGTGTCGTCGACCTTCAAGGACATTCCCGGCGGGCAGGTGCTGGGGCCGACCTTCGACTACACGCATCGGCTGCTCGATCCGCAACTCGCAATGGCCAGCGATCCGGATGCGCCGGCGCTCGCCGAGGCGTCGCATGCGCCGACGCCGCGCGTGACCGATATCCTCGGCCAGGACGGGCTGATCGAGCCGTCGCCGCAGACCGTGGAGGGGGCGCCGGTCGGCGACCTGACGCGCGATCCCCTGGGTTTTCCTGCGGGCCGCGACCTGCGCCTGCAGAATCTGGCGCGCGGCGACGAGGGCTTTCTGCTGGCGCTCGGCTATTCGACCCAGCGTGGCTACGGTCGCAATCATCCTTTCGCCGGCGAGATCCGTTTCGGTGAGGTCGAGGTCGAATTCTTCGCCGAGGAGATCGGCTTTGCCGTGCCGCTCGGCTCGATCGAGCTGACGGAATGCCAGATGGTCAATCAGTTCAAGGGCTCCGCGACCGAGCCGCCATGTTTCACGCGCGGCTATGGCCTCGCCTTCGGCCAGAGCGAGCGCAAGACGATGTCGATGGCGCTGGTCGATCGCGCGCTGCGCGCGCGCGAGCTCGGTGAAGATCTGGTCGCACCCGCGCAGGACGAGGAGTTCGTGCTGTCGCATTCCGACAATGTGCAGGCGACGGGCTTCGTCGAGCATCTGAAGCTGCCGCATTACGTCGACTTCCAGTCCGAGCTCGGCCTGTTGCGCAAGCTGCGCCGGGAATTCGCCGAGGCCAATGCCGAGCCTGCACTGAAGGAGGCCGCGGAATGAACGCGCCGACCTACAACTTCGCCTATCTCGACGAGCAGACCAAGCGGATGATCCGCCGCGCGATCCTGAAGGCGATCGCCATCCCCGGCTATCAGGTGCCGTTCGCCAGCCGCGAGATGCCGATGCCTTATGGCTGGGGCACCGGCGGCGTGCAGGTCACGGCGGCCATCCTCGGCCCCGACGATGTGCTCAAGGTCATCGACCAGGGCTCAGACGACACCACCAACGCGATCTCGATCCGCAAGTTCTTCGCCAAGACCGCGGGCGTGGCCACGACGACCTCGACAGAGGCCGCGACCGTGATCCAGACCCGCCACCGCATTCCCGAGGCGCCGCTGCAAGAGGGGCAGGTGCTGGTCTATCAGGTGCCGATTCCGGAGCCGTTGCGCTTCCTCGAGCCGCGTGAGACCGAGACGCGCCGCATGCATGCGCTGGCGGAATATGGCCTGATGCATGTCAAGCTGTACGAGGACATTGCGCGCTTCGGGCACATCGCGACGTCCTACGCCTATCCGGTCAAGGTCAATGCGCGCTACGTGATGGATCCGTCGCCGACGCCGAAATTTGACAATCCGAAGATGGACAATTGTCCGGCGCTGCAACTGTTCGGGGCTGGACGTGAGAAGCGGATCTATGCCATCCCGCCCTATACGTCGGTGGTGTCGCTCGATTTCGAGGATCATCCGTTCACGCGCTACAAGTTCGATGCGCCCTGCGCGCTGTGCGGCGCCGAGGATTCCTACCTCGACGAGATTGTCACCGACGACAAGGGCAGCCGCATGTTCGTGTGCTCCGACACCGACTATTGCGAGGGCCGCCAGGCTGCCGGGCATCGCGGCACGCAAAACGCCGCGCCGCACAAGGAGGGCGCTCATGTCTGAGGTCACCCGCACGTCCGATCAGCCGCTGCTGGTCGCCGAGGCGCTGTCGAAGAGCTATGGCCGCCTCGCAGCCTGCCGCGACGTCTCGTTCGTGCTCTATCCCGGCGAGGTGCTCGCCATCGTCGGGGAGTCCGGTTCGGGCAAGTCGACACTGCTGCAGATGCTGTCGGCGCAGCTTGCGCCGAGCGCGGGCCACGTGTCCTACCGCATGCGAGATGGTGTGCTGCGCGATCTCGCGGATCTCGGCGAGGCCGAGCGCCGCTTCCTGTTCCGCACCGATTGGGGCTATGTGCATCAGGACCCGGCGCAGGGGCTGCGCATGGCGGTGTCGGCCGGCGCCAATGTCGGCGAGCGGCTGATGGCGGTCGGCTGGAATCATTACGGCCGGATCAGGCAGACGGCATCGTCCTGGCTGGAGCGGGTCGAGATCGACGTGGCCCGCATCGACGATGCGCCCCGCACCTATTCGGGCGGCATGCGGCAGCGGCTGCAGATCGCGCGCAATCTCGTTACCGAGCCGCGGCTGGTGTTCATGGACGAGCCGACCGGCGGACTCGACGTGTCGGTTCAGGCTCGCCTGCTCGACATGATGCGCAGCCTCGTGAACGAGCTCGGCCTCGCGGCGATCGTGGTCACGCATGATCTTGCGGTAGCGCGGCTGTTGTCTCATCGTGTGATGGTCATGAAGGAGGGGCGGGTGATCGAGACCGGCCTGACCGACCAGGTGCTCGACGATCCGCGCGAGCCATACACACAGCTTCTCGTCTCCTCGATCCTGCCGCCATGAGCCCGACCGCAATGACCGTGATGATCGATATTGAGGATGCCCGTAAGACCTTCATTATGCATCTGCAGGGCGGCATCTCGCTGCCGGTGGTGCGTGGCGTGTCGTTTCAGGTCAAGGCAGGGGAATGCGTCGTGTTGTCGGGGCCCTCGGGCGCCGGCAAGTCGTCGATCCTGAAGATGATCTTCGGCAATTATCGCTGCGACGATGGCCGGATCGCCGTTCGTCACCAGGGCGAGATGACCGACCTTGCCGGCGCGGAACCGCGACTGGTCCTGAATGCAAGGCGGCAGACGATCGGCTATGTCAGCCAGTTCCTGCGCGCGGTGCCGCGCGTACCCGCGCTGGATGTCGTCGCCGAGCCGCTGCTGGCGGCGGGCCTGGGGCGCGACGCGGCCCGTGCTCGCGCCGGCGCGTTGCTCGGTCGCCTGAACATTCCGGAGCGGTTATGGTCCCTGCCGCCATCGACCTTCTCCGGTGGCGAGCAACAGCGCGTCAACATCGCACGCGGGTTCATCTCGGACGTTCCGATCCTGTTGCTGGACGAGCCGACGGCGTCGTTGGACGCTGCCAACCGCGCCGTTGTTGTCGACCTCATCGCGGCGAAGAAGCAAGACGGCGTGGCGATGCTCGCGATCGTGCATGACGATGAGATTCGTGAGCAGATCGCTGATCGCACGGTCGATGTGACGACCTTCGCAGCGGCGGCATAGAGGCAGGATTGCAGATGAGCGCGAACATGTCCGACACGGTAATAGGCAATGCCAGGCTGGTCCTCTCGGATCGGGTCATTGAGCAGGGCTGGGTGGCCGTTGCCGCTGGCAGGATCGTCGAGTTCGGCGAAGGCGATGCACCGGCCGGCAGTCTTGACGTCGAGGGCGATCTGCTGATGCCGGGCCTCGTCGAGCTGCATACCGATCACCTCGAGGCCCACGTCGTACCGCGCCCGAAGGTGCATTGGGATCCCGTTGCGGCAGTCATCTCCTATGACGCGCAGCTGGCGACCGCCGGCATCACCACGGTTCTCGACTCCTTGCGCGTGTGGACCGAGGATGGTACCGAAGGCGTCGATGGTCAGGCCAATATGCTGGCTGAGGCGATCGCGACGGCCCGCGATGGCGGACTGCTGCGCTCCGACCACTTCCTGCATCTGCGCTGCGAGGTGCCGATGCCCACGGTGGTCGAGGAGGCGCGGCAGCTGGCGGGGCGCCCTGACGTGCGGCTGATGTCGCTGATGGACCACACGCCGGGCCAGCGGCAGTTCCGCGACGAGGGCAAGCTGCGCGACTACTACCGCGGCAAGAGCGGCGGCAAGACGGACGCGGAGCTCGACGTGATGTTCGCGCGACGCTTTGCGTATCAGCAGGCCTATGCTGCGCCGAACATCCGCGACATCGTTGCGTTGGCCAAGACCCATGACGTGCCCTTGGCCAGTCACGACGACACCACCGAGGAGAATGTTGCGGACGCGATCAAGGACGGCATCGCGGTCGCCGAATTTCCGACCACGATCGAGGCGGCGCGTGGCCTGCACGAGGCGGGCATCAGTATCCTGATGGGGGCGCCGAACGTCGTTCGCGGCGGCTCGCACTCCGGCAATATCGCGGCGGTCGACCTCGCCCGCGAGGGTCTGCTGGACATCCTGTCGTCGGACTATGTGCCGTCGAGCCTGCTGATGGGCGCGCTGCAGCTGCCGCAGCGAGTGCCGGCCATCGATCTCGCCGCCGCCGTGCGCACGGTGACCAAGGCTCCCGCCGACGCCGTCGGCCTGCATGATCGCGGCGAGATCGCCGCGGGCAAACGGGCCGACCTGATCCGCGTTCGTGTCGCGGGCCAGCTGCCGGTGGTGCGCAGCGTCTGGCGAGAAGGATTGCGGGTGGCATGAGCGAAGCGGCGGCCGTAGCGCAGGATTTGCGTGAGAAGCTCGGGCCGGGGCGCCTGGTGCTGGTGGTCGGGCCGAGCGGCGCGGGCAAGGATACGTTGCTCAACGTCGCGCGCCGCGACTGCGCTGGGGATGATCGCGTCGTGTTTCCGCAACGGATCGTCACCCGCGCGGCTTCCGCCTTCGAGGACAATCTGGAAATGAGCGCGGCCGGCTTTCGCGAGGCGCTCGACGCCGGTCAGTTCGCGCTGCATTGGGATGCGCATGGGCACGGCTACGGTGTGCCGCGGTCGATCAATGACGACATCCTGGCGGGCCGCACCGTCGTCGTGAATGTCTCGCGCACCGTCATCGCGGCTGCGCGGCGCAGCTACGCCCATGTCATCGTCGTCACGATCACGGCGCCGCCAGACGTTCTCGCGGAGCGTCTCGGCAAACGGCATCGCCCGAGCGACGGCGATATCAGCGAGCGCCTCCACCGCGCGGTGAACGACGACGACGTCGCGGCAGACGTGACGATCGTCAATGTCGGTGATCCCGAGCCGCATGGTCACAGGCTGACGCAGATCATCAGGGGACCGCGTGAGGCGACGCCGGTCGAAGCCACGGAAGGAGGCAGCCATGTCGGTCATCACCACGATTGAGCAGCTCGAAGCGATCTATGGTGAGACCGGGCTGGCCTCGACGGCCAAGGTGGCCGATCGCGTGACACCGCACTATCGCGTGATGATCGAGAAATCGCCGTTTGCGGCGCTCGCGACCTGCGGCCCTGAAGGCCTCGATTGCTCGCCGCGCGGCGATCTTCCGGGCTTCATCCGTATCCACGATGAGAAGACGCTGATGATGCCCGATCGCCGCGGCAACAACCGGGTCGATTCCCTGCGCAACATCGTGCGCGATCCGCGTATCGCTCTGCTGTTCCTGATTCCGGGATCGGGCAACACGCTGCGCGTCAATGGGCATGGTCATCTGTCGACCGCGCCCGACCTGCTGGAATCGTTCCGCATGGAAGGCAAGCTGCCGCGGACAGTGCTCGTCATGACGGTGGAGGAGATCTACTTTCAATGCGCGCGGGCGATTGTTCGTGCCGATCTTTGGAACCCGGAGAAGCGCGTCGATCCGCGAGAGCTGCCGACGCCGGGCCAGATCCTGGCCGCCATGACCGCCGATATTGATGGTGCGGCCTATGACCGTGAGTGGCCTGAGCGCGCGCGGAAATCGATGTGGTGATTTCAGCGCGGCTCAAAGACAAGAGTGTCAAAGACATCCTTGTCAAAGACAGGGTTGCAGGACGGCCCGACGATCAGGCCGCGAGGTCTAGCAGGCGCGAGGATCCCCTGACGAGGACCTTGCGCCCGGCGAGGGTGAGCTTCGCAGCGCCGCTGTCGATGACCGCGAGTCCAAGCGCTACGAGCTGCTCGACGATCATGCCATTCAGCCGGCGGCGGTCGCGCGCGGGAATGCGGAGCGCCTTCAGCGTCTCCCATTGATCCGGCGTGAGTTCCTGTTCGAATTCCGCGTTCATGCTGCCTCGAAAGTTGACGTCCCGCATTCGTCTTAGGGAAGTCGCGTGACGAAGATGCGACCTTCCTGCACCCGTAGTGATGCGGCCGCTTCATTACGCCCGAACCGCGTGTGAATTAATTCAAATTTGAATGATCTCGACAGGGACTGCTGCATTGCAGCTAACCCTGTTGGAAACGGTGAACGGTCATATGCTGTTAATAGAAAATTAAGGCAAATCATCCGCCGCAGGCGTAACGCCGCTGTCACATCGATGTGTCAAACGGCGCCGTCTTCGCGCTCGAATCGGCCGGTGCGCATGTTTGATTCGGAACGCGCGCTGAATGGCTGACCTGAATGATGAGCTGCCGCCTGTGAACCGCAGAACCTGGTGGCGCAGCCTGGGTGGGCTGATCCTGAGCCTCTCGATTGCGGCTGTTGCAGTTTATGTCCTCACACATGCCATCAAGAAGCTCGATGTCGGTCATGTGCTTGCGATCGCACAGGCCACTGACAAGCATCTCATCGCGATCGCATTGGTTCTTATCGCGCTCTCTTATGCCGGGCTGACGCTGTACGATCTGTTCGCGCTGCGGACAATCCGCCGTCCCGACATTCCCTATCGCGCGGCCGCGCTCGGCAGCTTCACGAGCTACCCCATCGCGCACGGTATTGGCGCGGTTGCGTTGATCTCGCCGCTGGTCCGGTATCGGATCTATGCGCCGTATCGGCTCGGCGCGATCGACATCGCCAATATGAGCTTCCTCACCGGGCTGACATTCTGGCTCGGCAATCTCACCGCGCTTGGCTTGAGCCTGCTGATCGACCCCGATGCGTTCGGCTGGGTCGCTTATTGGCCGCCGACCTTGAATCGGCTCATCGCGGCAGCACTGCTTTGCGGCGTCGTCGTCTTCGTCGTATGGAGCTGGCCAGGGCGGCGGAGCACGCGCTGGCCGGTCCGTCTGCCGTCCGGCCCGGCCGTGCTGCTGCAGATCGTGGTCGGATTGTTCGATCTCACCATGGCGGCGCTGGCGATGTACGTCCTCATTCCCGCCGAACTCGGCATCGAGGTCACGCGGCTGATGGCGGTGTTCATCGCCGCCACGCTGCTCGGCTTCGCCAGCCACGCGCCGGCTGGTATCGGGCTGTTCGACGCAACCATCCTGCTGGGTCTGGGCGGTGATGACCAGGAGCCGCTGCTCGCGGCATTGCTGATCTTTCGCTGCCTCTATCACCTGCTGCCGTTCGTGCTTGCGCTCGGCCTGTTCGGCGGCGTCGAGCTGGCGCGCTCCTGGCGAAGGCCGGGCATCGTCTCACACGGGGGAGTTCAACTTCAGTCCGACCATGCCGGCAATGATCAGCGTCAGGCAGAACAGCCGCATCGGGTCGGCGGGCTCGCTGTAGATGGCGATGCCGACAATGATGCTTCCAGCAGCGCCAATGCCGGTCCATACCGCATAGGCGGTGCCGAACGGCAGTGACCTCAGCGCCAGCGACATCATCGCGAAGCTGAGAAGGATCGCGATGATCGTTCCGATGCTCGGCCAGAAGCGCGTGAGGCCGTCGGAATACTTCAGGCCCAGCGCCCAGATGATCTCGAGCAGGCCGGCGGTCAACAGAGCGAGCCAGCCATTCATCATTGCGGCGAGCCCGAACGCGCGGCGGCACCGGCAGGGCCGCCTGTCTGTCGAAGCTGTGGGACAATCGCCCGACAAAGTCCGGCCATTCCGTCATCTCCGCGCCGGTCGAACCTGCAATCCATCTGCATCGTTTGCACGACGCGCATATGACAGGCGCAAGAGCGCTTGGCCGCGGAGCTGACGTTCAGAGATCCGACGCCTCAAGCGGTAATCAAGACCGGCTGTGTGATGGCGGGCGACGACGCGGCTGCTCGAACTATCTCTCCTCCATCATCGTGAAGACAAAGCCCGTCAGCGTCGCGCCGACGGCAAAGGACAGCGTCATGACGCTCACGAAGATCGTGACCGTCATCATCGGCTCGACACTGTGCGTGATCAGGCTCGCGATTCCGAACGCATCGAGCTTTGTGAGTGCGAAGGCGAAACCGAGGCCGAGCGTGGTGCCCATCAACGCGTGACACGCAAGCTCAAGCAGGATCGCCGGCCTGATCAGTTCGCGACGCTTCTTGGGCGGCATGGGACGTGTCCTCCGCTTTCGCCTGTGAACGCGCGACGGCATTGGCGGTTCCTGCCGCGCGCTGTCGATGGGACGGTCTGCGGCAAAGCTGATTGCCAAACCGCGGCGCGAGCGGCTACGACAGGGCGCTGTCTCGGTCGCGCGCGGACGCGACACCGTTCAGGAACGGCCATGATGCCGCCGAACGGGGCGGCATGGTCCAACAGGGAGGACAGACACTCATGACAAGCGCCATTCGCTTCCACAAGACCGGCGGTCCCGAAGTTCTGGTCTGGGAGGACGTCACCGTCGGCAAGCCCGGGCCCGGCGAAGCCCGCATCCGTCACACCGCGGTGGGGCTCAATTTCGTCGATATTTACAACCGTTCCGGCCTCTATCCCGTCCAGCTGCCGAGCGGACTTGGCAGCGAAGGCGCCGGGGTCGTCGAGGAACTGGGGGAGGGGGTCACCGATCTCAAGGTCGGCGACCGCGTCGCCTATGGTTCGTCACCGCTCGGCGCCTATTCCGAGGCGCGGCTCATTCCGGCCGCGCAATTGCTGAAGCTGCCGGACGGGATCGACGACAAGACCGCCGCCGCCATGATGCTCAAGGGCCTGACGGTCCAATACCTGATCCGTCAGACCTACCGGGTCAAGGCTGGCGAGACGATTCTTCTCCACGCGGCGGCAGGCGGTGTCGGCCTCATTCTCAGCCAGTGGGCCAAGCATCTCGGCGCCTCGGTGATCGGCACCGTCTCCAGCGACGAGAAGGCCGAGCAGGCCAGGGCCCATGGCTGTGATCACACCATCGTCTATTCGCGCGAGGATTTCGTCGCACGCGTCGGCGAGATCACGGCGGGCAGGAAGGTGCCGGTGGTCTATGATTCCGTCGGCAAGGATACGTTCCTGAAGTCGCTCGATTGCCTCGCGCCGCTCGGCTACGCCGTGCTGTTCGGCCAGTCATCCGGCACGGTCGATCCGCTGAATCTCGGCCTCCTTGCCCAGAAAGGCTCGCTGTTCGTGACCCGGCCGACCCTGTTCACCTACGCGGCCAAGCGCGAGAATCTGGTGGCCATGGCGAACGAGCTGTTCGATATCGTCAAGTCGGGGGCGGTGAGGATCGAGGTGAACCAGACCTATCCACTCAAGGACGCCGCCAAGGCTCACGCCGACCTCGCTGCTCGCAAGACCACCGGATCGACGGTGTTCCTGGTCTGACCCGGGCTCGACGAGGTTCTGCGAGGGTGTTCAAACGCGGGAGGGCCGGCCAGCAGCTCTGGCGGACCCGCCGTCAGTTCTGGTCGAAGGGACGAGGGCGGCATCCTCGTTCAGACCTGCTCGTGCTTGCGCAGGTCGCGGCGGTGGTCGAACTGCGCGGCCTGCATGTCGATCGTTGCTTCGTCGAGTTCGGGGACGGCAGCCTGTGCCATCACGTCCGCAGTGATGTCCTCCACCGCGTGGTCGCGGATCTCGTGAATGAAACTGATATTCGCAAATTCTCCCGACGCGACCCGTGCAATCACCTCGCGCCGGGTCATCTCAGGATCGACCACGGCCTCCCGTCCACGACGGCCGTAGTCGATCATCACGACGAAATATTGCATGCAGCGCCGCCTCGGAGTCCGCCATATCCTGGAGCGACATTATTTCTGATAAACAGAAAAATGTCAATGGCATTCCCCGGCGGCGCTCAAGCCCTCGCTATCGGCATCAATCCGCCATCACTTGCTGGACGACCGTGCCGCCCTGGCGCGGGCGGCCGATTTGCTCCGCATCCGCTGGATCTGGCCGCGCGGCAGGGTCACAAAGATCTCGCCGATCCAGTCCAGCTTGACGCCCAGGATCGGCTTGGCGTTGAAGCTCTTGAGATTGACCAGGGTTGACGATTTGCCGCGCTCGATTGTCTTCAGGTAACGTTCGCCGGTCTTGAGCCGCACCACGGCCTCCTCGCCGTAGAAGCTCGACAGCGGGTGCCGCTGCTCGCGATACACCACGATCACGTCGCCGTTCTCATATTTCGGCAGCATCGAGTCGCCGGACACTTCGAACGCGATGGTCTCTTCCGAAATCGGGAAGGGCAGGGCCACCTCGCCGAGTCCCTCCGCCGGCACCTGTTCATATTCCGGCTCGATGACGGAGCCGGCGCCCACCCGTCCCATGATCGGAACGGAGTTCAGCTCCAGGTACTCCGTGATCAGGGGAATCTCGGCGGCCTTGATCAGCCGTTGCCCCCCGAGAATCTCGGAGACCGCCCCGGGGCGCACGCCCATGGCGCGGGCCAGGCCTCCCTTCGTTTTCCCCGGCTTCTCCAGGGCACGCTCGATCATGGCGACGTCCAACATGGCTCCAAACCTCCGTTGCGAATCCGATGGCGCATCATATGTTTCCGATAATCAGAATTCAAGCTTGACTTTTCGTTCGGAATATCGGAAATTGAGCCGGTCCGGGGCGAAGGCGCAGTGGCGATGCCGCCCCGGGCCTCCCCACGCAGACGAAGAGGCGAAAATGCAGTCCACCGATTGGCCCGATCAACATTCAATGGTGTTGCGTGACCTTCACGCCAAAGGACTGTCTTATGCCGAGATTGCGCGGGCCCTGAATGCACAATTCGGTACCACCTATACGCGCAATGCGACGCTCGGCCGGGGCAAGCGAATGGGGCTCGCGCCGGTGGTCCGGCAAGCGGCTCGCGCTCCCGAACCCAGACCGCGATCTGTCGCCGCGGGAACCGGCGGGCGTGCTGCGGACCCGGCAACCAGAGATCAGGTTGTCAGGCCTGCCCCCGCGGCAGCGCCGGCGCCAGTCCGGCTTCGCTGCGTCGGCATCAGTCCCAGGTTGCTCTCGTTCGAGCAACTCGAGGCCGGCGACTGCCGCTATCCCTATGGCGGCGACCGGGACGACGACCCCATCACGTTCTGCGGTCATCCGCGGCAGCCCGGCGCAAGCTACTGCACCCCGCATTTTCATCTCACCCGCAACCCGGAGGTCACGGCCGAGCGTCCGACAGGCCCTTTGGTGCTGCGGCTCGTGGCGGCTGCGTGATCACACGTGCAACTGACCAGACATGATTTCAACCAGCATGACGGAGACGGAATATGGCGCGTCCGAAACGCAGCAAGTCGATTCGCATCTCGAAGAGCCACGACCGTCGCGCGCTTGACTTGCCCAGGAATGCGGAGGTGGTCGCGGTCGAGATCGACGATCCTTTTGCGCGCGAGCCAGGCGAGAAAATCGTTGCGCTCCGATCGGTCCGCAACGATCCGCTCGGCCGCCTGCACGCGCACAAGCAGCTGGACGAAGCGCAATATCGGTCGGGACGCGCCTTCCAGAACGATTGGGAGCGGGCGGAGCGGGGACCTCAGGCCATTGACCCCTCGCGTGATCATGTCGACGGCGCGCAGGGCCGCGAGCTCGTGACCGAAGGTCAGCGACAGGCGATGGTCCGGCTGAACCGGGCCGAGCGCGAACTCGGCGCGGACGGGGCGGCGATCGTCCATGACATCCTGGTGCATGGCCTTACGATGGAGCAGGTCGGGCACAAGCGGGGGCTGTCCAGCCAGCGCTGGAACGACTATTTCGCGCGCCGGTTCAAGGAATGCCTCGATCGGCTGGCCGTGCTCTATGGAATGTCCAATGAACGCATTTCCAGGGCGAACGGTCACCCGCTGCAATCGAGGCATCGCGCCGACCCGCCGTGTTAGCAGCAGCCGGCAACGCTCGCGGCATGATCCTGGGCCGCGAGCGCTGGCCGTGCTTCTCGGGTCAAGGGTGCGGCGCCGCAATGTAAGCGGTGCTATAGGGCTCGATCCGCAGCGACGCATGGGCGAGCAGCGCAATCTTGGCAGAGGGGGTCATCTGCAGTTCACCATTCGGCCCGCGGTGCACGTTGTATTGCCAAGCCGTGAGATCGCCTTTCTGCGCCAATGCGTGCGCGATCGCGCCGGCGTCGCTTCCGCCAATCGTTCTCATCTCCTCGGAGCTGAGCCCGATGACGATCTCGTCCTTGACGGTCACCACTTTGAACAGCGAGATCTTGTTCTCGTCAGCGATCGCCGTTGCCGCGGGAACGGTCAGCATGGTGAGGGCGGCGAATATCAAGCTTTGCAGTCGTGAAGTCATCGCGTCTCCTGTCGGCAGTGGCTCATCGGATAGGGGCTTGAGCGTGCAAGCATTGGTTTCCGATGCGGCGCAGTTGGTTCGTGAAAAATTGCTGCGCTCCAACAATGAACCGAACGCGTGCTGCGGCGTCTAAGCACGCTTGTGGGTCTATGAAAAAATCGTGCCCGACGGCACTTGCTTGACCACCGACTCAAAAACCCTGGTTGACGCTACGCTCTCCGCCTTGTTTGATTGGGAGAAGGAAGAGACGGGGGATCACATGGTCAACGGACAATTTCGGTTGAGGCCTGCCGGGCGAAGGATCGGACTCGCGGCCATGGCGATGCTGATCGCGACGACGGTAGAGCCGACGACCGTGCTCGCGCGGTCGTCGGGATTGGCCAGCAGACAGATGCTCACGCATGCGACGTCGAGCGATGCGACCGATTTCAGCGCGCGCCGGCGTTATCGTCGCCACTACCACGGCAATCCCGCAGCCGGCCTCGCCATCATGGGCGCGATGATCGGAACGATCGGTGCAATCGCCGCGCATCAGCATGATGACGATTACTACTACGGCGGGCCAGGATACTATGCGGGACCGGGTTATTACGGGCCTCCACCGGTCTACTACGCGCCCCGTCCTTATTATGGACATCCCTATTACGGCCATCCTTATTACGGGCCGCGCGTTCACTATTATCAGCCGTACTGAGCTTCGCCCGGCGGGACGATTCGCGCCGGCGTTTGTGGGCTTTGTCGGGGGGAAGCGGCCAGGCCTCAGAAGCCGCCGGCGCTGAAGCGCAGCGGCTGGACGACGTCGTAGGCGGCCTTGCTCAGCGGCACCGCGTAGTCGACCGTCAGCGGTCCGAACGGGGACGCCCAGGTCATCCCGACACCGACCGATGAGCGAATGACGTTCTTGTTTGCGACCTGCAGGTTCTGGGTCGGGCCGCGATAGCCGAACACGGTTCCAGCGTCGACGAAGGCCGATGCGCGCAGGCCGTACTCCTGCGGCAGCCCCGGAATGTTGCTTTGCAGCTCGGCGGTGGTCGCCCAATAGACGCTGCCGCCGACATTGTCCCGCGTCGAGCCGGCGGTGAGATCACGGGGGCCGAAGCCGCCAGGCGCGAAGCCGCGCACCATGGTCGGGCCGCCGAAGAAGCTGTTGAGAAGGGGCGCCTGCCGACCGCCCCAGCCGGTGATATAACCCCCTTGCGCGCGCACCATGCCGGTCAGGTCGTTGTTGATCGATCGATAGTAGCGAACGTCTTCGGTGGTCCGCAGAAAGCGCACGTCGCCGCCGAGGCCGGCGAGATCCTGGCTCAGTTGCGAGCGGATGCCGTTGGTCGGGATCTTGTTGTTGTCGAGCGTGCTGTAAGTGACGGTATGCCCAAGTTGCGACACCAACTGCCGGCCAGCGGCGGCGGCCTGTCGGACGGCCGGCGACACCGCGGCCGGATTCGTGCCAGGGGAGAGGACGACGTTCTGGTCGTATAGCGAATAGCGCCAAAGGATGGCGGTTTGCTCGCTCACCGGCATGCCAAGCGTCAGCGCGGCGCCGTAGGTATTGCTGCCGAAGGCTTGAAACGTGGTGGCTGCGCTTTGCCGCGCGAACAGTTCGATCCCGGGCGTCGTGCGTCCCAGAGCATAGGGAGAGGTGAATGACAGATTGGCGCCGCGCGCGAATTGGCCATAGGTGAACGCCGCCTGCGCCGTGTTGCCCGTTCCAAGCACGTTGCGATCGCCGATCTTGACTTCCGCGAGCAGGCCATCAGTGTTGGAATAGCCGCCGGACACGTTGAAGTCGCCTGTCGCCTGGTCGACCACTTCGACGTCAAGGACGACGCGATCGCGGGACGACCCCTGCGTCGATGAGATCTTGACCGTCTTGAAGTAGTTCAGATTCCTCAAGCGCCGCTCGGCCCGGTCGATGAGCGTCTTGTTGTAGGCGTCGCCCTCGCTGAAATCGAACTCGCGCCGCACGACGTCGTCGCGTGTGCGCGAATTGCCATGAATCTCGATCCGCTCGACATAAGTGCGCCGCCCCTGGTCGACCTGAAAGCGGACGCCGGCGAGATGGGCGGTAGGATTGCGCAGAATGACCGGCTCGACCTGCGCAAAGGGAAAGCCGATCCTGCCGAGCTCCGCCGTCACCGCTTCCGTCGTTTTGACGAGCTTGCCGTCGTCGAAGACGTCACCCTCCTGCGCCAACAGCAGGGAACGCAAGCGTTCGCAGTTCAGCTCCGGGACGTTGCACGACAACTCGATCGCGCCGAACCGATAGGGGGGACCTTCCTCGATCGCGAATGTCACATCGAAGCCGCTGGTCGCTCGGTCATAATCGACATTGACGCTCGTCACCTCGGCATCGGCATAGCCGTGATTTCGATAATATTGCCGCAGCTGTTCGCGATCCGCATTGATCCGGTCGGGGTCATAGACGTCGCCGCCGGTGACAAAGCTCAACAGGTGCGTCGCCGATGTCTTGATGACGGCCTGCAATTGTCGCGCGCCATAGGCATGATTGCCGATAAACCTGACGCTTCGGACGGGCGTTTTCTTGCCCTCCGTGATCGTGAACACCAAGTCGACGCGTTCATTGCCGCGATCGATGATCTCGGGGACGACACGGACGTCGTCGCGTCCGACACGGTGATAGGCTTCGATGATGCGAGCCACGTCGCCCTGCACGGTTGCGCGCTGCAGTCCAGCTCGCGGTTTTGACTGAACTGCGGCCGAGAGCTCGGCGTCTTTCACCTTCTTGTTACCCTCGAAGGCGACGCGATCAAGCACCTTTGCCTCCGAGACGCGCACTGCGATACGCCCATCGGCGCGGTCGATCCGCACGTCCTCGAACAGGCCGGTTGCGACCAGGCTTTTCAGACCGGAATCCAGCGCGGCGGCGTCGTAGTGACCGTTGGCGTCGGCATGGAAGTAGGCGCGCACCGTATCGGCATCGATCCGGCGGTTGCCCAGCACGGCAACCGTCTCCGTGGCCGCATGGGCCGAGATCGCCGATATCAGGACCAAGACCGCGACGGGCAGCAGGTGCTTACGAACTGCGTCGAGGCCGCGCCGTCCGGTGCGTCCGGAGTTGTCCGCTGTCATCGCTGCGAGCTCGTCCATCGCCCGGATGCAAGTGCGGGCGGAGGGCAAAATCATGTCGCGGTGGTGGTGAGTTGTTGGTCTGTCGTCCCGCGAGGGACGGTTCGCGCGAATGTGAAGCTCTGGACGTCGCAGAAAGGACGCAGAGTCGATCCACAGGATTGCTGCTTTGCTCATGCGTCCGGATCTGCAGATGCTGATCGTGGCGCATGTCATTGTGAGCAGATATCGGGAGCAGACAATGCGAGTGATCGCGCTGGCCCTTATCCTTTGTAGCTTCGTGCAATCGGCTCTTGCTGCTGCGGCCGCACCGGAGATCGATCCACAGACGTCGCTCGCCGTCGTCCAGCAATGGATCTACAATTATCGGACCAAGCCGGATTACGCTCACGTGCCGGCTGCCGTCCGTGTGATGTTTCATTCCCAGACCTTCAAGGAACCTGAGAACGCAGGCATCTACCTCGGCTTCATCGCCGGCGCCATCGGTTCCAATCCCGCCAAGGCCGAGCAGCTCGTCAACAGTTTTTTCCCCGTTCCTCCGGAGGACGAGTGGGTGATCGTTCGGGCGATCGCCTATTCCGGTCTGCCGGATTGGCGCAATCTCATGCGCAAGATCGCGCCGAAGATGCCGGGGCGCCGCGTCATGATCGAAGGCTATCTCAGCGGCGCGCAGCAGACCTTGCTGGAGATTCCGCTCGAGGAAGCCAAGCTAGGGATGATGGACAAGCTGCGGGGCGCGATCACGCAGAACCCGTTCAAGAAGGAGGAGCGCAAGCTCGATACAAGGTTGAGCTATGCGACCCACCAGGATCTGCTCGATATTCTCTGGGGCTACTACTTCGCCACCGGCTCGTACGTGCCGATTCAGCGCATCGTGCAGATGCTGCCGTGGTCGAAGAGCCGCGACACCGTCGATAAGCTGACGATCGGCAGCATGGCGCGTTATACGCTCGCCAGCTACTCGGTACGGGATGCAGCCTTGCGGGACTATCTGCGCGGCGAGCTGGCGCGACAATCGGCGCCGATCAAGGCGCCGCTGGCCGAAGTCGTCGAAGCGGCCGATACGGTTCAGCTCGGTGCTGTTCGCAAGGATGCCGTGGCTGCGGTCGAGGAGCTCAAGACCAAGGGGTCGGATGCGCGCCGCAACATGGACTTCTGGGGCCAGCTGGGGGTAGGGGCTCTGGCGCTGGGCTGCGTCTCTGCAGCCGCGCTCGGACAGGTGGCGGTCGGAATTCCCTGTGTGATCGGCGGCTCCGCCTCCCAGGGATTGCTCTCATTCTGGGAGAAGCAGCAATGAGCGGGCGGCGATGGATTACGCGCGGCCGGTTCGCAAGAGATCGGCGCAGGCAGCGAATGGACGAAGCGGGGCCACGCAGCTTCTGCGCTTAAAAATTGTGGATAATACGTTACGTGGACCGAAAGTAGAATGCAGCTCCGCAGGGACGGACGTCTCCGGCGTCCAGCTCAAATCAGGAGAGGCTGGCCTTGGCGACAGCGGGATAGACCGGCTCTCGGTGGATTTCGGCGCCGGATTCGTCAACAACAACAATCGACAACCGCCGATCCGTGATGCGGGGATCGTGGCGTAGCCGCCGGGCCAGATCCCGGCTGTGTTCGATGGCTCCCGCGCGCGTGGCAAACTCGAGGCCGGTTCGGTCTCGGGTCGGAATGCCGTCCTTCATGTCAAAATAATATGTTTGCATGGTCTTCCTGCCGCCTTATCCGCGAGAAATCAGGCTGTGGAACGCAGCGGCGGATCCGCAACCCATTGTCTTCGCGCGTAAACTATAGAAGACCTCTAATGCGGAGGACAAGCTTACCTCCGCTGGATTTCCCCTTACTGGTTCGGTAATCGACCATTTTCGCTGGCATCGGCGATCAGAAACTGCCAAAACGCTCAAATTGTGCCGCCGAAATCGACCATCTGGTCAGTTCGGCTTGCTGCAGGAGTTGTTCGCTGGCATACTTTCAACCTCGTCGGGTTCCGCGCGGTCGATTTCCAGGCGGGCCATTCTGAGGATTAGGGTCGCTGTCGTCAGACCAAGACTTTCAGCTTCGATTGCTGCAGTATCTACCTTGCGTGCAAGGCCTTCTCGTTTGCTTAGGACTGCCATAGTTGTTTCCTGTTATAGGTGCGAGATGAAGAATCCCACTCTCATCGCGGAGCTGCACGCGAAGCTCGGAGCCCCATCGAGCGATGCCGTGGAAAGCCTTCGACTGTTGAAGGCGTTCCTGAAGCTGGCTCCGGGCCAGCGCATCGAAGTCGTCGAACTGGTCGAGCGGCTCACCTCGGAGCACAACTCGGAAACCGATCGTCCCCTGTCCTGACCTCACATTCCCTAATTGCTCGCGTCGGCTGCGGGAGTCTGCGTCGCAATCGCGTAGATTGCGTCGTCAAGGGCTTCCGATTCGTGGAGCGTCCCGGCCGGCAGCAGGATCTTGTCGCCAGCAGTGCAGATGCGTTCGCCGCCCTCCCATCGGAAGGTCAGCCGGCCTCGGATCACCACGAGGATTTCGTCGACCGGGTGGGTGTGGAAGTGATGGACCTTGCCTGCCGCATCATGCTGCAACTCGATGCAGCCCTGCCTGGGCAACAGCGCGAGGATGTCGGGATCAATCGCGAATTCCGTCTTCGTACCAGCGATGATCTGGGTCATGCGGCCTGCTCCTTGTCTTCGACCGAAGGCAGCTTGGTTTGCGCGAGCCTGTGGAAGGGACAGGCTGGCGGCGGTTCGTTGTCGTCGTAGAGGAAGTACTGCTTGTATTCCCGGCCTTCCGGATCGCCGTAGCGCCCCAGCAGCGGTGATGCTGTCGTCGTGTCGAACGGCGCGAGCCGCTTGCGCACTTCGCCAAACGCCTTCGCTGCAGCCCGATCGGTGCCGAGGATCTTTTCGAACACCCAGCGTGGCTGGAACGTGAGCATGAAGGCGCTCGAGCGCCGGCTCTGCCGCATCACATGCGCCGGCGTGCTGCAGACAACGAAGATCGGCTCCCCGGCAAACGAGAACTCCCACATCGGATCGTCGATGGTCTGCGGGATGTGTGCCGGCCACGGTTGTTTGTCGATGCGCGCGAGTTGATCGAGGATGCGCCAGAACTTCTTGTAGTAGGCGTCGAGCGTTTGAACCGGTCGAGGCCGCGTGAACAGAACGAGCGAGGTGTTGGGTCCGTGCGAACGAGATTCCGATACGAACAGTGCGAGCTGCTTGCCGAGAGCGTCCGTGTCGAGAGGATCGAGAAACAGATAGCGAAGCTGATCCTGCCGATAGCCGGCCACGCCAAAGATGCAGGGAAAAGGGCGAGCATCGCTGCTCATTTGAGCTTCGAACTCCGAAAACAGGACGCTCTGCCAGCTGCTGACGCGATAGCTGGCTCGAACCTCGTCCTTCCTTAAAAACAAACGCGACATACTCACCCTCTCCGTTATGCTTAAGTATTCGGTGTCAGTCTGGGCCTCATCATCAGTGGTCCGAAAATGCCCGGTAGGGACATCAGCAGAAGAGCTGCCAGCAGGGTCGCGTAGCCGGCGTCGTTTGCGACGGCGTGCAGGCTTGAGCCGTCACCGGCACCAAGTCCGCTTGCGGCCATCATGGCGAAGGCGATGACGGGCTGCGCCAGTCCTGCGAACACGCCTGCCGAGGTTGTGTTGATCGAGGCCCCGACACCGATACGTTCCACCGTGTAGAGATGCTTCGTGCATTTCAGGATCAGGGGAACCGTGCCGCCTGCGACCAGGCCCAGCACGGCAAACACCACGCCCACATAGACAAGGCCAAATGCATGAGCGAGAGCCGGCCACAGCATCGCGACAAGCAGCATGCGAAGCAGGCTGATGCGTATCAAGGCCGAGTCCAGCGACCGCGTCCGGTCGGCAGCATGGCCGAGAAAGATGGATCCGATCGCATTTCCGACCATGAAGGCGAGCAGGGGGGCGCCGGCGGCCGACGGTGAAATGCCGAAATAATGCGACACCATCGGAATGCCCCACACGCCAGCCAGGGTCGTGACCACCGCGAAATGCGACGCGAAGCTCATCGCGCAGCCCCAATTCGCGGCTGATCCGAGCGCCTGCCAACTCGCCAGCAGGACGCTCTTCAGCGTCCTTCCATTGTTGTTCGATGGCGCGGCCTTCAGCGCCATCGAGGCGCATGCCAGGTTGGCGATCCCGACACAGGCGATGAAGAAGAAGCAGGCGCGCCAGCCGAAGCCGCTGACGGCGGCTGCGAGCGGCGTGGTTGCGATGACGCCGCCCGCATAGCCAGAGACCTGGGAGATCCCGGACATCAGGCCGAAACGCTCGTCTGTAAAGCTCTGCGCGACCAGCTTCAGCAACGCGGTGAATACGAGCGCGTCGCCGCAGGCCACAATCACGCGGGCTATGAAGACGTCGAACAGGGTAGGCGAGAGCGCGAATGCGAGACTGCCGACCACCGATGCCGCCATGCTGCACAGCACGACGCGTTTGACGCCGTAGCGATCGACCAGCAGACCAGCCGGAATCTGCATCAACGTGTAGCCCCAGAAATAGCTGGAGGCGAGCATCGCGACACCCGAAGCGTCGGTGCCGAAATCGCGCATGAAGCTCAGGCCGACGGTCTGCGGCGACATCCGCTGCAGAAATGCGATCGCATAGGCGAATGCGACCGTTCCCCACGCAACATAGGTGCGATCGAGCAGCCTGATCGGCGACGAGGATGAGGATACGGCGTGTTGTCCGAGCACTGCCATCACACCCTCGCGTAGCCGACCGAGAACAGCGCGTCGGCTGAATTCGGGATGATCCGCGACATGGCGGCCTCGACGAGCGAGGCCGTGCCGCGATAGTCCTGTCGAATATGCTCGATGTGTCCATAGGCGCCGCGCATGATCATGCCGGGCACTTCGAGCGGCTTGCCCGGATAAAGCGTCGCGCACATTTCGATGCAGGCGGCCTGCAGATCGGCGTCCGCTTCGTCAGCGAGCAGCGACGGTGCAACCATTTCGCAGATCTTCGCGTTGGCGGCCCACACGATGGGATTGCGTGTGCGCCAGCCGTAGAGAAGCCGCTCGCTGTGCGAAGCGGCGCAGGGATGTTTGAGAATTTGCGATGTGAAGAAGCCGTACAGGCCACGTCCCTGATACGCCGGAAGCACTTCGGTGCCACTGCGATAGATGGCCATCCGATGCGCAATGGTCATGACGCGATAGACCGAGAAGGCGATGAGTTCGACGCGATCGTAGACCAGAATGAGGCTGTATTTGCTGTCGAAGGGCGACGAGGAGGCGGTCCAATGCGGTTCGATTGCTTTCCAGTTAATGGCAATGATCGAATTCATCGCATCCATGATTGGCTGACGATCCGAGCAGCCGATCTTGGATGCGTCAGGAAAGCTGTAGACGGCATAGTCGCCCCAGGGAGAGGCGATGGTCGGGTATCGGCCATCCAGCTTGAACGCCATTGCAAGGACTCCCACTCTGCAGTGCAGGCTATACAGGCGGCCGTCCGATGGCTTAAAGGACAATATGCCCTCGAATTCTGCCAAGTCCCGGCGCGCAGCTCTGCCACCAGACGCCACCGAAAGACGGTTGGTCATCGTGGCCTTTCCAGGCGTGACGCTGCTCGACGTGTCCGGGCCGGCCCAGGTGTTCGCCGAACTCGCCGACATCGAACTGCCGCGCCCAGGCTATGCACTGAGCTACGTCTCGAAGCACGGCGGTCTGGTGCCTACAGACGTCGGACTGATGATCGATACTGCCCCGATGACGGCCATCGATCCGCGTGAGGTCGACACGCTGCTAATTCCGGGCGGGCCGGGCATCTGGAAGTTGCGCCAGGACGAGGCGCTGATGCGATGGATTGGTCAGGCGTTGCCCGATGCCCGGCGGATCGCCTCGGTGTGCCTTGGCGCGTTCGCACTGGCATGGGCGGGAGCGCTCGAGGGCAAACGCGCTGCGACCCATTGGCGCTATTGTCCGCGATTGCAGGACAGTTTTCCCAATGTGAAGGTCGAGCCGGACGCGATCTTCGTCCAGGATGGGCGCGTCTGGTCCTCGGCGGGCGTCAGCGCCGGGATCGATCTCGCGCTGGCCATGATCGAGGAGGATTTCGGTCATACGATCGCGCTCGACGTGGCTCGGCGGCTGGTCGTCTTCCTCAAGCGTCCCGGCGGCCAAAGCCAGTTCTCCACCGTGTTGGCCGCGCAGGCCTCCGACGTCGAGGGGCGATTCAGCGCGCTGCATGCCTGGATCATCGAGAACATCGCGAGCGATCTGCGCGTCGAGACGCTGGCCGCAAAGGCCGGCATGTCGCCGCGCACATTCGCCCGCACCTATGTCAGCCGAACGGGCATGACGCCTGCGCAGGGCGTGGAGGCGCTCAGGGTCGAGACGGCGCGACTCCTGCTCGAAAGTCGCCAGGTGGGGAGCGTGGTCGAGGTCGCGCAAAGGGCCGGCTTCGGTGATGACGAGCGCATGCGCCGCGCGTTCCTGAGGCACCTCGGCGTCTCGCCTTCGGAGTACCGCCGCCGCTTCTCGGGCTGAGCTGATTGCGATTGCGCCAGGCGGTCGCATTTCTCCTCGCGCAAGGCTTGCGGCTTGCGTTCGAGTTAATTCGACCTGCCGAGTTGGGGCCAGAGTGGCCGTGCCGTCGAAGATCGGCCTAAGGCTTCAGTAAAATGCTGCGTGTATTGAATGGAAAAGTTGATTCACTTCCGCTTCGATGTTTGTAGTCGCGGGGAGAGAGGCCATGACGAACATCCTGCCCTTTCGTTCAAGGACAACGCGGTCTCCGTCGCACCTGGGAGCCGAGGGTGAAGTCGGTGTTGCAGCAGTGGGGGCCGCCCGGTTCGAGCCGATCCGCTCCTCTGGGCGCAGCAGCCAGGACGAGGTCAGGAAGACGATCATCCTGCTCGATCTTGCTTTGCAGCATGCGCGCGAACTCAGCAGCATGGTCGAAAACGACGGCGAGCGGTGGATCTATGACCGGCATCTCGCCTCGATCGAACTCTCGCTCCAGATTGCACGGGAACGTGCCTTCTCATTCTGAGATCGTCGATATCGCACGATCTGCTGTCTCCGCATCGGCAGCTGCAAATCTACGGCGACGCAGGGCGACAAATATGGTAGTTGGGTCCGCGTGGAGGACGCAACAATGACCCAAACAAAACTGGAAGTGCCGGCTGAACTGCGCGACCTTGCGGAGAAGACGATCGCGCAGGCCGAAAGAGCCTTCGAAATGTTCTTCGATGCTGCCGGAAAATCGATCACGACGGTTCCCGGGCCTGCGGCCGAAATGTCCAAGCAGGCCCTCTCGCTCACCGAGCAGAACATCAAGACGGCCTTCGAACATGCGCGTAAGCTCGTCCATGCGACCGAGCTTGAAGAGGCCATGCGGATCCAGTCCGAATTCCTGCGCAGCCAGTTCACCAATGCCGGCGAGCATATGAAGACCATCACCGCAGGCATTATGGCCGCAGCAAGCAAAGCGACCGAGCCCAAGACCTAGGGCAGCGCATGTGACCGGATGACGCGGGCATCGGCGGCTGCTGAGCCGCCGATGGGAGAAACTTATTTGCGCAGCGAAGCGATATAGGCCGCGATGTCGGCCGCCTCGAGGCGGTTGAGCGGAAAGCTCGGCATTTTGGGGTGCGGATCGAGCAGGAAGAAGGCGACCTTCTCCGGAGTGAAATCGGCCTTCTGGGCGATCTGCGCGAAAGACGGGACATCCGCGCTGGCCTGCTTCTGCGTTCCCTCGACCAGGTGACACGAGGCGCACCAGCGCCTGGCAAGATCCGCACCGTGATCGGCATCGGCGGCCCATGAAGTGCTCGCCGTAGCTGCGGCTGCAATGGTCAGAATTGTCGTCACGAACACGCGCATCAGGAACTCCGTCTCATCGGTTTTTCGTCGAGCTTGTCCGCTCGTGTGGCAGCAAGAAAAAGCGGCTCGCCAATCCGTTCCATGTTGATCTATTGCAGGGGAGGGGCGGACGCTTGCGTCCGCGCTCGACGCGTCGGACCGATCGTCTCATAGACCCGCTTCAGTTGCAGCAGGACTTTGGGAAATGTGACAGGTCGATCCGGCTGATGATCCGCCTGAAGAGGGCGCCCAGGCGGCTCAGGAGGGAAGGGCGGGGCGCCTCAGTGGCCGTTAGTTCCTGGGCAGCATAAGACATGTGGCCCCCCCTTTGTCGCCAAGCATCTTTCCTGTCCCCTTATTGACGCGGTGCAGGCGGCCGCAGGCCGGACATGCGACGGCTTCGTACAAATCGGTGTCGTCGGAGACCAGCGGCCCGACCACACCGACCTGCACGTCAGATCCCGTCTGGGAGCAGCGAAAAACGAGAGTTTCCATCTTCGAAGCATGCCAGATCTGGGCTTCTATGGCCTTGATCTGTCTCAACAGGCAACGAAGCTCCGTCCGAGAGCGTACCGGCCGGGAGAACAAGAACGGGTCAGGTCAGGCCGTGCGACGTCGCCTTCGCGAGACCCATGCGCTCGGCAACATTGGTGGTGGGCACGGAGGCCGTTTGCGCTGCCCGAAGCGCCGCGTCAATTTTCGATTTGACGCGCCGCGCGGCAAGCGCGGCCAGCCGGGTCTGAGTTCGTCCAGATTTGACCTGGTCGCCGAACTCATACCGCCATTCCCAAATGTCCGGTTCAGCAGTCGGCACGACCGTATATTGGACACCTCGGTGGATCACGGAACCCCCCTTTAACTCTTCCACTCCAAGTCAACGTCTAACCCATCTACAATCAATCCGGGCAAATACGGGAGTGGAACTTTTGCCAGCTACGCGAGGCCAAATGGTTAACACCGAGACGTCCGCGATGTTCCCGCGAGTCCCGATGTTGCTTTCGGGCCAGCGAAACCGGCCGGGTTACCAATCGGCCAACGGAATCCTGTAAGAATGCGCGGATATCTGCGGCGGGCGCGGGACTGCGATCCTTGGTCTGGAAGAAATCGTCAGTGGTTGGAGTGACGCTGCTAGGATCAAGGGTTGAAAGTCTTCCGGCTCCGGGTCTCCGTCGGGCGTGCGTCTATTTGACGCGAACGTCCGCAGCCCCGACGGCGGCTGCTGCGTCGAGATCGCTGTGGGTGGGAAGTCCACATCGCAGATGCCGATCCGGGACATCAGACGGGGGGCGCCTTGGACGTCAATGATCGTGGTCTGGTTTGCGCGACGACGGGCGCGGTCGACGCGGCACGAGATTGCCGCGATCTGCGCCTCGACGCCTGCCGAGGTCTCGCGCTCTGGTTCATTTTTGTCGATCACGTGCCGGACAACTCGCTGTCCTGGCTGACGCCGCGGAATTATGGCTTCAGCGATACGTCTGAGGTGTTCGTTTTCATCTCCGGCTACACTTGCATGCTGGCTTATGGTGGAGCATTGGCGGCGCAAGGCTGGGCGACGACGGTGGTGCGTGCGCTGCGGCGAGCGTGGGAGATCTATGCGGCCTTTCTCGTGCTGCTGCTCGCTTATGCGGCGCTGGTCTGGGTCGTCGGCAATGGCGAGCGCTTCGTCGACGAGACGAATACGGGCTTTTTCTTTCGCGATCCCGGGCCCACGCTCGTGCATGTCGCGCTGCTGCAGTTCGCACCCGTCAACACCGATATCCTGCTGACCTTCGCGATCCTGCACATCTGCTTTCCCGTCGTCCTGTGGATGATGATGACCAGCCCGACCTTCACGCTGGTGATATCGTTCCTGCTTTACATGATGGTCCAACTATTCAGCTGGCAGGTGCCGGCTTGGCCGAGCGGCGAACTCTACTTCAATCCGTTCGCTTGGCAGTTCCTGTTCGTCATCGGCGCCTGGTATGTCTATGTCGGCTCCGCAAGTCTGCGGCCGATCCTGAAGTCGCGCACGCTCCTGATCGTCGCGCTTGCCTACCTTGCCTTCAGCCTCTTCATGGCTCTGAGCTGGGAGTTCAAGAGCCTGGAGGCATTGATCCCGTCGGCCGTCACCGGCCTGATCTATCCGATCTACAAGAGCCATCTGGCGCCGGTGCGGCTGCTCCACTTTCTCTCGCTGGCTCTCGTCGTATCGCGGCTGACACCGCCGCAATGGAACGGCCCGGCCCGCCCGCTGATGACGGCGATCATCCGCTGCGGGGAAAACTCGCTTTCCATCTATTGCATCGGGGTGCTGCTGGCGTTTATCGGGCAGGTCGTGTTGACCGATGTCTCCAGCGGTTTTGCCATGCAGCTGCTGATCAGCATCGCAGGAATTGCCGTGATGGTCATCGCAGCCACGCTGCTGACCTGGGAAACCCAGCTCGATCGGCGCGGACCAAGGCTGTTTTGAGGGCCGCCGGTGCGGTCAGCGCCGGCGCGCCACCGCGACGCCACACAGAAACGCGACGAACAGGCTGGCCAGCGGAGCTTCGCGGGTGATGGCGCTCAAGGTCGACAGCGCCGTCCCGGGGCGGCGCGCGTCCTTTGCAACGGCGCTCAGGCGGTCGACGGCCGCACTGAGGGTACCCACGATCTCGCCGAGAGAGCGGGACATGTCCGTGGCCGTGTCGAGCGCGCGTTCTGCGACGCCCGGCTGCGGAGGTGTTTCGAACGTTTCGCTGCTCACTATCTTTGCCTTTTCGACGCTCACGGCTCGGTTGAGATGGCCTGCCCGATCGGATCCCGGTCGCAAGCGGGCATGCCGTTCCAGGAAATGCGGGCTGACGCGATTGGTTCCGGCGGCGGGCACGTTGCCTGCAGGTGAATCCGATGGAACGCCGCGGAAACGACATCCCTGCAACATCGGGACCGGTTATGTTCATGGCGCAAGCAGAAGGATCTGGCCTTGACCCACGTTGACAAAGCATCTCCAAGCCGCGTCGCCGTACTGGGGGCGCCGATCGATCTCGGCGCATCTGTGCGCGGCACCCTGATGGGGCCGGCTGCGCTTCGAACCGCCGGGCTCGTGCCGCTGCTGGAAAGCCTCGGTCTCGATGTGACGGATTATGGCGACGTTGGGATCGCCGATATGACCGACCTCAGCGATGACCCTCCTGCGAAGGCGAAGCATTATCGCCAGATCCAACGCTGGTCGCGGGTGCTGGCACGTCGGAGCCATGAACTGGCGCACACCGGGGCGATCCCGGTGTTCTTGGGAGGAGATCACTCGCTGTCGATGGGATCGGTGAACGGTGTCGCGCGTCACTGCCGCGACGTCGGTCAGGAGTTGTTCGTGCTCTGGCTCGATGCGCATGCCGACTACAACACGCCGGAGACCACGATCACGGCCAACATGCATGGCATGTCCGCGGCCTTCCTGTGTGGAGAGCCGGGCCTTGATGGCTTGCTCGGTGGCGACGTCCGCGCCACCATCCCCACCGAGCACCTCGAACTGTTCGGCATCCGCTCGATCGACAAGGCGGAGAAGGAGCTGCTGCGCATGCGTCGCATCAGCGTCGCCGACATGCGCGCCATCGACGAGTTTGGCGTCGGCGTCCTGACGCGCAGGATCCTCGACAAGGTCCGCGCTCGCAATGGTGTTCTGCATGTCAGCTTCGACGTCGATTTTCTCGATCCGGAGGTGGCGCCAGGGGTCGGCACGACAGTTCCTGGCGGAGCGACCTATCGCGAGGCGCATCTCATCATGGAGTTGCTGCATGATTCCGGCCTGGTGCGGTCGGTCGACATCGTCGAGCTCAACCCCTTTCTCGACGAGCGTGGCAAGACGGCCCGGGTCGCGGTCGAACTGATCGGCAGCCTGTTTGGCCAGCAGATCACCGATCGGCCGACACCGACCAACGCGATCGTCCCGGATCTATGACACGCGCCGGAAGCCGCGCTGCCGAGGCCGGCTGGCTGATGGGCTGAAGCGGATGCCGTGCGAGCTTCAGCACGGCATCCGCTTTGGCGGCGTCAGTAGCGCGGGTCGTACATCTTCTGCTCGACGAAACCGAGCAGGTCGTTCGGCGCCGGTCCGGAGGCGAGCCCGTTCTGATAGGCCACGCCCGCCACTGCGGCGCCGATCAGGGCGGAGACTTCGCGGATCCGCGGCAGCGCCGGATAAAGGCTTCCTTGTTCGAGATCAGCGCCGGTCACGCAGTTCGCGAGTGTGTGTGCGGCGGCCATGAACATTTCGTCCGTCACCAGGCGCGCCCCGCTGGCGATCGCGCCAAGGCCCACACCGGGGAAGATGTAGGAGTTGTTGCCCTGCCGGGGCACGAAGGTCTTGCCATCGAGCTTGACCGGATCGTAGGGGCTTCCGCAGGCAAACAATGCGCGGCCCTGGGTGTAACGATAGGCCGCCTCCGCCGAGCATTCCGCCTTCGAGGTCGGGTTCGACAGGGCAAAGATGATCGGCCGCTCGTTCAGCTCCGCCATCGCTTGCAGCACTTCCGGCGTGAAGGCGCCGCCGACCGCGGCAACGCCGATGATCGCCGTCGGCTTCAGCGTCCTGATCGAGGTCAGGAAGTCTCCGAGCGGTGCCTGCTCATGAGCGTAGCGCAATTTGTGACCGTGCAGGTTCTCACGTCCCTTGACCACGAGCCCGCGCGAGTCCGTGAGCCAGTTGCGTTGTAGCGCCTCGGCTTCGGACAGGCCTTCCGCCATCATGGCCGAGACGACGAGATCGGCAATCCCCGTGGCTGCCTCGCCGGCGCCCAGGAACAGCACGCGCTGATCGCGAAGGCGACCGCCGGTGATGCGCAGCGCGGAAAACAGACCGGCCAGCGCGACCGCCGCCGTTCCCTGGATGTCGTCGTTGAAGACGCAGGCGTCGTCGCGGTATTTGTGCAGCAGCTTGAAAGCCGCGTGGTTGGCGAAATCCTCGAACTGGATTAGCACGCCCGGGAAGGCCGCGCGCGCGGCGGTCATGAACTCGTCGACGAACTCGTCATAGGCTGCGCCGGTGATGCGTTTCTGACGGAGGCCGATATAATAGGGGTCCTTGAGGAACTCCTCATTGTTGGTGCCGACGTCCAGCATGACCGGAAGGCACTCTTCGGGATGGATGCCGGCACAGGCCGAGTAGAGCGAGAGCTTGCCGACAGGAATGCCCATGCCGTTGGCGCCGAGGTCGCCGAGGCCGAGAATGCGCTCGCCGTCGGTGACGACGATGAGCTTGGCGCGGTACGGCCAGTTGGCGAGGATCTCGGCAATTCGGCCGCGGTCATTGGCCGAGATGAACAGGCCGCGCGGCCGCTGGAAGATCAGGCCGTATTTCTGACAGGCGAGGCCGACCGTCGGTGTGTAGATCAGCGGCTGGATCTCGTCGATGTTGTCGCAGACCACCCGGAAGAACAGCGCCTCGTTGCGATCGTGCAGCGCATTGAGCGCGACATATTTCTCCAGATCACTGGGCAGGCTGCGGAGGTTGACGAGGATGCGCTCGGCTTGCGCCTGCATCGACAGGACACCCGCTGGGAGGAAGCCGCGCAGCCCAAGCGCATCGCGCTCCTGCTCGGTGAATCCTGTCCCCTTGTTGAGCAGGGGATCACGCAGCAGCGCAAGCCCGCGAGGGGAGTAGGTGGGGAGCGTCGGTGCGGTCATACGTTGCGGTTGGGTCAAGGCGGAGTCTCCGAGTCCTTTTCGAGCCTCGCGCTGCTGTAGCCGGTCCGCGTTGACCGGCATCAATCGAGACAGCATGGCGGGATCGGTCTGTTAACACAGATTCCGCGCCGCGTTGCACCAATGACGTTGTGCAACTGCGTTCAAGGCGGTCTGGCCAGCTGCACATCGTCCGGGCTAGGCGCGGCCTGCGGCAAACGACCACAACAGCGCCAGCACGGCGATCGCCATGATCGCGGTGCCGATCCATCCCAGTGCGATCAGCCAGGAGCGGGCCCGGAAGCGGCCCATCAGGCGGCCGTTCGACACAATGACCATCATCATTGCCATGATCGGCACCGCGACGATGCCGTTGAGCACCGCGCTCCAGACCAGCATGTGGATCGAATCGATGCCGGTGAAGCCGAGCCCGAAGCCGATCAGCGTGGCCGCGGCAATGATGCTGTAGAAGCCGGCAGCCTCGTCGGGCTTGGCTTCCAATGTCGCATGCCAGCCGAAGACCTCGGCCACGCCATAGGCGGCCGATCCCGCCAGCACCGGGATGGCCAGCATCCCGGTGCCGATGATGCCCAGGGCAAACAGCAGAAAGGTGAAGTCTCCCGCCAGCGGGCGCAGCGCTTCGGCCGCCTGGGTCGCGGAATCGATCTTGGTGACGCCATGTGCGTGCAGAACGGTCGCGGTCGTCAGGATGACAAAGAAGGCAATCGCATTCGAAAAGATCATGCCGATCGCCGTATCGATTCTCATCCGCCGAAGCTCGGGATGATTCTTCCTCGACAATTCGCGGAGCGGCCGATCGACCTTGCCCTGGTTCATCTCCTCGACCTCCTGGGAGGCCTGCCAGAAAAACAGATATGGACTGATGGTGGTCCCCAGCACGGCCACGACGGTCAGCAGATAGTCCGGATCCGTCGACGGGCTTGGCCACACAGCGGCGAGCAGGGCGGTGCTCCAGGGCACTTTGACGGTCAGGGCTGTGGCCACATAGGCGAACAGGCTGAGGGTGAGGACCTTGATGAAGGGAGCATAGCGCCGATAGGGAAGGAAGACCTGCAGCAGTGTCGAAGCCGCCGCAAAGATTAGCGCATGCTCATGGTTGAGCCCGCCGATCACCAGGGACAGGGATTCGGCCATGGCGGCGATGTCGGCTGCGATGTTGAACGTATTGGCGCCGACCAGCAGGGCCACCAGGCCGAGGACGATCGATCGCGGCGCAAGCGAGCTGATGTTGGCAGCCAGTCCCTTGCCCGTGACCCGACCGATCCGTGCGCTGACCAGCTGAATGGCGATCATGAAGGGCGTGGTGAGGAACACCGTCCACAGCAGGCCGTAGCCGAACTGCGCGCCGGCCTGGGAGTAGGTCGCGATGCCCGAAGGGTCGTCGTCGGCGGCGCCGGTCACCAGACCTGGGCCCAGCAGCCGGAACAAGCTCCTGGCCGATCGCTTCGGCTCGTTGGGCTCTGATGCAACGATGATGGCCACGGCACAACTCTCCCGCGCGCGGTCGTGTATGTTGTCGAAGTCAGTCGTCCCCTTTTTGTTCCAGCTGCCGGAACCAGGGCGGGTGGGCCGGCGTTAGGGTTCGGGCGTAATACGGATGGGGGCACGTTTGCCGGATCAGCGGCAGCCAAGGCAGGATCAGGACCTCCGCTCTGCGGAGCGGGACAGGCTGTTTTCGGGAGGTAGCGAGCTCGCCGGGCTGATGCTGCAGTTCGATTGGGGCAGTACCTCGATCGGTCCGCCGGAGCAATGGCCGCAAAGCCTGAAGACTGCCGTCAGAATCATGCTCACCTCTCAACAGCCGATCTGGATCGGCTGGGGAAAGGAGCTCATCTACCTCTACAACGACGCCTACAAGGCCATCATCGGCGGCAAACATCCCTGGGCGCTCGGACGTCCAACGTCGGTCGTGTGGCACGAGATCTGGGAGGATATCGGTCCGCTGCTTGCCAAAGCGAGCGGCGGCGATCGAGGCACCTATGTCGAGGCACAGCTCCTGATCATGGAGCGCAACGGCTTTCCCGAGGAGACCTACTACACGTTCTCCTATAGTCCGATTCCTGACGACGACGGGTCGCCCGGCGGCATCTTCTGCGCCAACACCGACGATACGCAGCGCGTGATCAGCGAGCGGCAGCTTTCCCTGCTGCGCGAACTCGCCAACGCTGCGGCGGAGGCTCGCAGCGTCGACCAGGCCTGTACGAGTTGCGCGCGCGCCTTGGCGCAGGAGCCGCGCGATCTCCCCTTCGTGATGATTTACATGATGGAGGAGAGCGGCAACCAAGCCCGGCTCGCAGCGTTCACCGGGATCGATCCAACTCATCCCGCGGTTCAGCAAAGCCTGTCGATCGGGCGCGACAGCATGTGGCCGCTCGCCGAGGCGCTGCGACTGCAGGCGCCGGTTCTGGTGCGCGATCTGCGGCGATCGTTCGGCGTCGATTTTCCCAGCGGTGGCTGGCGGCAACCGCCCAAACAGGCGGTGGTGCTCCCCATCCTCGCGTCCGGCGAAGTCGGCGAGAGCGGCTTCGTCATCGCCGGGCTCAATCCGTTTCGTCTCTACGATGAAAGCTATGCCCGGTTCCTGAACCTCGTCTCCGGCCAAATCGCCGCGGCTGCCGGAAATGGCCTGGCCTATGAGGCCGAACGCCGGCGGGCCGAGGCGCTGGCGGAAATCGACCGCGCCAAGACGACCTTCTTCTCCAATATCAGCCATGAGTTTCGCACCCCGCTGACGCTGATGCTGAGCCCGCTCGAAGACATGCTCGCGCGCGCGGATGCGGGGCTTGGCGCCGAACAGCTGGCGATGCTGAACCTGATTCACCGCAACGGCATCCGGCTGCTGAAGCTGGTGAACACGCTGCTCGACTTTTCCAGGATCGAGGCCGGTCGCATGACCGCGAGCTTCGAGCCGGTGGATCTGGCGGCCCTGACGTCCGAGCTCGTGTCGAATTTCCGGTCTGCGACAGACCGCGCCGGCCTGCGCCTCGCGATCGAGGCTGCGCCTCTTCCTCAGCCTGTCTATGTCGATCGCGACCTGTGGGAGAAGATCGTTCTCAATCTGCTGTCGAATGCCTTCAAGTTCACCTTCGACGGCGGAATTTCCGTCACGATCGGCATCGCCGCCGACATGCGACATGCGGAATTCGCGGTCCATGACACCGGCACAGGCATTCCGCCGGACGAGCTGCCGCATCTGTTCGAGCGCTTTCGCCGCGTCGCGGGCGCGCGCGGTCGCTCCTACGAGGGAAGTGGGATCGGTCTGGCGCTGGTCCAGGAGCTCGTCAAGCTGCATGGCGGCGAGATCACGGCCGACAGCGAGCTCGGCCGTGGCTCCGTCTTCACTGTGCGGCTTCCGTTCGGCGCATCGCATTTGCCGCCCGCCCAGCTCCGGTCCGCACGGGCGCAGGTCACGACCAATATGCGGGCGCGGGCCTATATCGACGAGGCGTTGGGCTGGCTGAACGGCGATCAGCCTGCCGAACTGCCGCATCCGTCATCGCCGGACGATCTGGGACTTCCCGCTGCGGCGGCGGCCGGGCGAGACCGTGTCGTGCTGGCTGACGACAATCCGGACATGCGTGACTATGTGCGTCGTCTGCTGGGGCAGGACTATGAGGTCGAAGCCGTCGGCGATGGCGGCGCCGCACTGGAGGCCATGCGACGCCGCCGGCCCGATCTTGTTCTGACCGACGTGATGATGCCCGGAATGGACGGGTTCGGTCTGCTGCAGGCGATGCGCAGCGACCCGCGGCTGCGCGACATTCCGGTGGTCATGTTGTCCGCGCGTGCGGGCGAGGAGGCGAAGGTCGAAGGCCTCGACGCCGGTGCTAGCGATTATCTCAGCAAGCCGTTCAGTGCGCGCGAATTGCTGGCGCGTGTCCGGGCGAATATCGATCTGGCACGGGTGAGGCGCGAGGCCGAGACCACGTTGCGCGAGCTGAACGAGCGGCTGGAGGCGCAGGTCTCCGAGCGAACGGCCGAACTGCAGGCGAAGGAGGCGCGGCTGCGAACGATCTTCGAGGCGAGCTATACGTTCCAGGCCCTGTTGTCCGGCGAGGGCACGCTGCTCGACGCCAATGCCACCTCGCTCGACGCGATTGCGGCGCCGTTGGACAAGGTCGCCGGGCGGCCGTTCTGGGACACACCATGGTTCACGGGCACGCCCGGCATGCCCGAGCTGATCAAGTCACTCGTCGACATCGTCATCCATGGCGAGGTCGCGCGCCGGGAGATTCAGCTCGATCTTCCGGTCGGCGGCCGGCGGTGGTTCGATTTCCAGATGCGGCCGGTGCGCGACGAGGCGGGACAGCTCGCGGCGATCGTCCCCGAGGCCGTCGAGTTGACGGAGCGTCGCCAGGCCGAGGAAGCGTTCCGGCAGGCCCAGAAAATGGAGGCGATCGGCCAGCTCACCGGCGGCGTCGCGCACGACTTCAACAACCTCCTGACCGTGATCAGGTCATCGGCCGATCTGCTGCGCCGACGCCAATTGCCGCCCGAGCGGATGCGGCGTTACGTGGACGCGATTTCCGACACCGCAGATCGCGCAGCCAAGCTGACCGGCCAGTTGCTGGCCTTCGCGCGGCGCACGCCGATGGAGCGCCAGGTTTTCGACGCGGCGCGCCATCTCGAGCAGATCGCGGAGATGCTGCAGACCGTGCTGGGCGCGCCGGCCGTGATCGCGCTCGATCTTCGCGCCCGGCCATTGCCGGTCGATGTCGACATCAATCAGTTCGACACTGCACTTGTGAACCTCGTCGCCAATGCGCGGGATGCGATGGATGGCCGCGGCGTGCTGACCATCCGTGGCGAACGGGTCGATCACGGTGGACCGACTGCGCCAGAGCAATTCGTCTCCATCGCCGTCAGCGACACCGGATGCGGCATTCCGCCCGAGCAGCTCGACCGCATTTTCGAACCGTTCTTCACGACCAAGGGCGTCGGCCGCGGCACGGGCCTTGGCCTGTCGCAGGTCTATGGCTTCGTGCACCAGTCTGGCGGCCGGGTGCTGACCGACAGCGAGGTCGGCAGAGGAACCACGCTGACCCTGCTGCTGCCGCTGACCGAGAAGCCGCTCGAGTCGCATGAGCGGGATGAGCGTGCCCCTGAGCTGCTCACTGCGCGCTGGAACGTGCTGGTGGTCGAGGACAACCCCGAGATCGGCGAATTCTCGACGCAACTGCTCGAAGATCTCGGTTACAGAACCGTTCTGGCCCGCAGCGGGATCGACGCGTTGCGCATGCTCGACGACAATCCTAAACGCTTCGACCTCGTGCTCAGCGACGTCGTGATGCCCGGAATGGACGGGGTCACGCTCGGCCAGGAAATTCGGCGTCGGCTACCGACCATTCCGATCGTGCTCAACAGCGGCTACAGCGATGTTCTCGCCGATGGCGGTCGTCACGGCTTCAGCCTGATTCACAAGCCCTATTCGGTCGACGAATTGTCGCGCGTGCTGCGCCAGGTGATGGCCGGGCGCGCAACGAGCTCGGAGCAGGCTCCGTCCGAGTAGGGACGGATGTCGAGCCTCTGCTCCCGGAAGGCCTGCCGTCGCACCGCTAGCGCATGCTGACGAACTTGCCCCAGAGGCCGGCGAGCAACGCGCTTGTCATCATGTAGTGCGGCTTGTCGCAGAACAGGCCGCCGTAGCTGCAGACATCGGCGCCGACCGATCCGAGCTGATGCTGCCCGGCTGCATAGAACAGCGCGGACAAGACGGCCAGCACCACTGCGACGACATACATGACGAGACCTCCTTCTCCGGTTCTGCCGACGGGCGCGCCGGCCGTGCTGCTGATCGCCGTCGGCCATTGCGCTTGACACGTCGGGCAAATCAGGCGCATCTTGCCACCATCGAAGAAATCATAGAGCCCGCGCCGGGAGATCGGCAGCGGGCTTTTTGTTTGGTCGCGCAGGACTTCGCGTGGCGGTATCGAATCTGCAAAGCGCGGCGACCGCATTTCGATCAAATTTGACATGTCGGGCAAATCACAGGCATGATGGCATCGTCGGAATTTCAGAAATGGCTTCGTCCGCGGCCGCTGACGATCCTATCGAGGCCAAAAGCGCCAGCCCGCTGCTCGAACACTCGACCTGCTCATGCGTCAAAGCTGAGCAAGGACCAGGCTGCTGACAACCTTCTGAATATTGACCGTCCCGCGCGAAGGGGACGGTCCGCGGACGTGACGACCGTCGTCGCGCCTGCTGCGGTCCCTTGCTCGAGGGATGGGGTTCGCGCCCGAAGCGATCGCGTCGTCCGCGATCCGCCGCGTCTATAGTTCAGTCCACGGGAGAGTACGAGACGCCGATCCGACGTCGTTCTCCTTGCTCGATCTCGTTCCCATTGCGGCTGCGGTTGCGCTGTCGTGATGGCGCCGCCTGATCTGACACTTCACCATGTCCGGAAGCGATCATGTCGAAAACGATCACTGAAATCCGCTCGATGGCGCGTAGCCACACCAAGACGGCGATCAACACGCTGGTCGGTGTAATGCGATCGCCCAAGGCGACGCACGCGGCGCGTGTCTCGGCCGCCAATGCCATTCTCGATCGTGGCTGGGGCAAGCCGCCGCAGGCCCTGGAAAACAGCGAGGACGGCGCACTTGAACTGATTCACCGCATCGAGCGCGTGATCGTGCATCCCGGCGACGTGGATCACGAGCAGGAGGGCGAAACCGCCGTAGAATAACAGCGTCTTCGCTCAGTCGCCGTTGACGGACTTGGTTGCTTGTTCTTTTTGTTCTCGGGACGGAGCGCGTCGACGCGCGTTCCTCGGTCAATCGTGCGGTCGAGATGCGGGCAGGTCACATGGTCGCAGCAGTGCGGCTTGGACAGAAACGAGCCGCTCACTCTGTGGTGCGACGACTCGCTGTCTGTGTCTTCCTGCTCGCCGTCCTATGCAGTCCGGCCGCAGCCCGTTTGATCAAGCGACTCCATCGGGATTAGTCGCACGACGCGACGCCATTGTGGCGGCGAACGCCGGTCCACATAGCGGCGCGTGTGACGAGGCGCCCCTTCCCACCTTGCGCAATCGCAGTTGAGTTCGAAGCGGAGCCGCCGGCATCGTTCGCATGGAGAGTGGCGCCGCCAGGTCGCGTCCACTGCGATCGGTGAGCTGGCAGCGTTCATCCAACAATCTCTCTCAACACACATGGAACCGATGATGGCCGCTCCACACTCGCTCACATTTCAGATCAATCCCGGCCTGCTGGGGCACGCCGCCCTCGTCGTCAATGATCCGACCGGGCAGGTGTATGCGGGCTTCGGTCCGGAGCAGCATGGCTCGATTTCGGACGAGGGAAAATTCGACGCTCATTCGATGCTGAATGGGAAGGCGCCACCGAACGACTTTTCCAGCGTTGCGGATGCAGGCCAATACGCAACGTTCACGGCTCCGATCACCGAACAACAGGCGGATCTCGCCCGTGGGGAGAGCGCGAAGCTCAGTGCCGAGCCTCTCTTTTACAACGGCTGGGATCTTGCCCGTTTTTCGCAGGACTCCGGCATCTGCACGTCGATCGTGAATCGGATCACCGAAGCTGCAGGTCTTGGAAAGCACCTCTATCCGATACCGCCAGCCAATTATGAGTATCTGTCCGACAGAGCCGACACGCTGGCGAAGGATCCAAAAGCGCGGCGATTGGCGCGAACGGGATTGCCTGTCCCTGATGCCCTCCGTGGGATTCAGAGGGACTACGCCGATGTCGGCGGCGGGGCAGACGCTCCCTCCGAGCGATTGGGACGTCTTCCCGGTGGATCAAACAGCGGCGAGCAGTCCGTCCCCGCCGCACCCATTGATGAGCGGTTTGGAGGCTGGACCAATCCAAACGCCGGAGCTACCCTGCGATGGCAGGTCGAGTCGGGCGTCACCAACCAAGAAAAGGGGCGGCCCTTACGTCGTCTTCGGTCGCGGCAGGCGACTCCGACGGATCAATCCTTATTCGACGCTGGGGCTCCGTCCGTGCCGTTCGTGTCGGTCCCGTCGACCGCGCAGCCGGCTGGCAGGAGCAGCTGATCATTGTCCACCCTCAAGATCCCCACCGCGAAAGTGTTCGAGCCGCTGCTGGCGCCGGCGCGCTACAAGGGCGCGTTCGGCGGCCGCGGCTCGGGGAAGTCGCACTTCTTTGGCGAGCTATTGGTCGAAACCTGCCAGGCCGAGCGCGGTACGCTCGCGGTCTGCATTCGTGAAGCCCAGCGCACCCTGGCGCAATCGTCCAAGCGGCTGATCGAGGGTAAGATCGCGGCGCTCGGCCTTGGCCAGGGCTTCCGTCCGTTCAGCGATCGCATCGCGACGCCCGGCGACGGACTCATCATCTTCCGCGGCATGCAGGATCACACGGCGGAATCGATCAAGTCGCTGGAGGGATTTCGCATCGCCTGGATCGACGAGGCGCAGACCCTGAGCGCGCGCTCGCTGTCGCTGCTGCGGCCAACGATCCGCGCGCCACGCTCCGAATTGTGGGCGAGCTGGAATCCGCGCCGCAAGTCGGATGCCGTCGACGATTTCCTGCGCAGCCGCAAGCCCGACGGGGCGGTCGTGGTCAAGGCGAATTGGCGCGACAACCCGTGGCTTCCGGCGGTGCTGGACGAAGAGCGCCGGCTCGACCTTGCGCTCTATCCCGACCGCTACGAGCACATCTGGGAGGGCGACTACGTGCGTACGTTCGAAGGAGCCTATTTTGCCGATTTGCTGGCGCAGGCGAGACGGGAGGGGCGGATCGGCAAGGTCGCGGCCGATCCGCTGCTGCCGTTGCGCGCCTTCATCGATATCGGCGGCGCGGGCGCCAGTGCCGACGCCTTCACGATCTGGATCGTGCAATGGGTCGGCAACGAGTTGAGAGCGGATTTTCAGCACTTGCGCCGCTGGCGCAAGAGCGTGGAGCAGGCCCAAAGCTATACGTTCAAGGCCGTCATCACGGTGATCGCGACCGGTCTGCTCGGCGCGATCTGGCTCGGCATCAAAGTGATGCTCGGAAGGTGATGCCGTGCCGGCAAATCGTGTGCGGCAGGCATGCCGATTCCTCATCCGAGAGGTCGACGCGTGTGAGCCCGATGTCCTCGATACGCTGAACGATCTCCATGTGCGAACCTTCCTCGATTGCGCGCCTCTCCCCGATTTCGAGATCGGACAGTGGTGGGTTTCGAGCGAGCATGGACGACCCGTCGGGTTTGCCGGCATGATCCCTTCATCGCTCGGCAGGGGCATCGCCTATCTCTCCAGGGTCGGCGTCATTCGAGAGTGCTGCGGACATGGTCTCCAGCGGCGATTGATGCGTACGATCGAGCAGCGCGCGCGACGATCCGGCCTGTATTGCATCGTTTCGGACACGACCGGCAACATCATCTCCGCCAACAATTTCATCCGCTGCGGGTATGTGTTGTTCCAGCCCGAGCAGCCCTGGGCCTGGCGGAACTCGCTTTACTGGCGCAAGGTGATCGGGTCCTGATGCGTCTCCTACGGCGCGCGCATGCGGCGCTGCGCTGCAGCAGAGCAGGGAGAAAGAGGGGGGCGGGGGCGACTTTCTTTGCGCCAGTGATTGAGCTAACCATGGTCTTCCAGTCGTTGTGGGCTCGTCGCCGAACAATACTGCACAGATCGCGTGAGACGATCGACGCAAGCGGGGAGGATTGGAATGCCGGCTCAGGTCGCTCTGCCAGATCGTGCGCCGCGGCCGACTGATGCGCCGGCCGCCTTGGCGGGTCTGCGGGTGATTGACTTCACCCGGGTCGTTGCCGGGCCGGCGTGTACGCAAACCCTGGGCGATTTCGGTGCCGAGGTCATCAAGATCGAGCAACCGGTCACGGGCGACGATACCCGCGCCTATGAGCATGCAGAGCTCGGCGGTGAAAGCGCAGCGTTCCTCAGTCTCAATCGCAACAAGCGGGGCGTCGTGCTGGATCTCACGGTCCCGCAAGGCCAGGAGGTCGCCCGTGCGCTGATCGCCAAGGCCGACGTCGTGGTGGAGAACTTCTCCTCTTCGGTCATGAAGAAGTTCGGCCTGGACTATCCGGCTGTCTCCGGCACCAATCCAGGTCTGATCTATTGCTCGATCTCTGCCTATGGACGCCACGGTCCGCTTGCTTGGCGATCGGGCTTCGATCCGATCACTCAGGCCGAGAGCGGCTTCATGTCGCTCAACGGTTTTGCCGATGGTCCTCCGGTCCGGACCGGCCCGCCGATCGTCGATCTGGCGACCGGCATGTCGGCTTGCAATGCCATTCTGCTGGCGCTCGCCGCCAGGCAGCGGCTCGGTCGCGGTCAGCACGTCGAGGTGGCTCTGTTCGACGTTGCCCTCGCCATGACCGGCTTCTTCGGGATGGCCTATCTGATGAACGGCGTGAACCCGAGCCGTACCGGAAACTCGCCGAACGACTCTCCAACGGTCGGCGTCTTCGAGGCGTCAGATGGTCCGCTCTACGTGGCCTGCGCCAATGACCGGCTCTACCGGCGGCTGGTGACGGAGGTTCTTGGTCGTCCGGATCTCCTGAGCGATCCGCGTTTTGCCACGCGACGGGCGAGATGGATCAACCGCGCTCAGCTGCGCGGCATTATCGCTGACATTATGGCGACAACAGAGATGGACGTCTGGATCTCGCGGATGAACCAGGCCGGAGTTCCGGTCGGTCGCGTCCGCACCGTCGAGCAAGCCTTTCATGCTCCCGAGGTGCGGGAGCGTGACCGCGTCTGTCACATTCCCCACCCGACGGCCAGCGCGATCCCGAACATCGAGCCGCCGATTTCGATGCAGCTGACGCCCGCCGTCGACCCCCGCGCGGCCCCCCGACTCGGTGAGCACACCGCCGCGGTCTTACGCGACACTCTGGGGCATTCGGAGCAGGATCTCGAGCGTCTGCGGCAAGCTGGCGCCTTCGGCCCGATCCCTCCCATTCAACAAGCCTGACGCGCGCTCTGATGGTTCAGTCGCGGTGATGGCGGGTCGAGTTGGCCGAGGCCGGTCAGATCGATCAGCTGGCCTTGGCCATCTCCTCGTCTTCCGGCGAGTTGAGGTACATGCCTGACATGGTGTCGACCCAGCACAGATGATCGTGAACCTTCTTGACGCCGGCGACGTTCTCAGTGGCCACGATTGCCGCCTGCCGCGAACGTTCCTCGGTGATGACACCACTCAAATGAACGATGCCGTCCTTGACGATGACAGACAGGCCGAACGGGCACCAATCGTTCTTTTCGAGGTTGTCGATGACGCGGTTGCGGATGTGATCGTCATCCGCCGTCGGGTCCGGGACCTGGCGCCCAAGCGTTGCGACGGCCTGCAGCAGATTTGCCCGTGACACGATGCCGACCACCTGGTCGCCCTTGACCACGGGGAGCCGTTTCACATGGTTTTTTTCCATGATCTCCACGATTTCGGCCAGTGCGGCGTCTTCCGTAATGGTCAGAGGCGATTTGGTCATCACCTCCGACACCTTGCGTCCATGTTCGTGGACGAAATCGGCGGCCGATTTTCCGGGTCCGAGAATGAAGCGCAACCAGCGCCCGCGTTTCCGTCCGGTGCCGATTTCCGTTCGGCGGATGAAGTCGCCTTCAGAGACGACCCCGATGAGCTTGCCGCTGGCGTCGACCACCGGCAGGCCGCTGACATGGCGCTGGAGCATGATGTTGGCGGCCTCAACGATTGAGGTGTCAGGCGTGACGGTGATGACCGGACGGGTCATGATCTGATGGGCGCGCATGGCGGACTCCGATGTCAAAAGCTGATGGAGGGTAGTCCGCTGTCAGATCCCTGAATTGACCCAGGTCAAAGGCGAAGCTCGCGGATTCATTGATGCAGCTCAAGGCCTCAACCTGGACCTGGGCTATGAAGATCCACTGATCCAGCGAGAGGAGACGGCCGATGTCTGAACTCCCCGGCGTGAATGCTATGGCCGACGAAACGGCCGAATTGTCCGAACGCGTCGCGCTGTCCAATAAGCACGCTCTTGAGCTGCTCATCGGCTCCCAGCAGATCATGTTGGAAGAGATTCTCTTCGCCAGCAATGAGGCGCTGGATCGCGCGCGGACAGAAACGCATCTGTTCGCTGAATTCGTATCGAAACTGGCCGGCGTGCATTCCGTCAAGGGAATCCAGACGATGATGCAGGAATGTGGCCGGCATCAAGTCGAGTTTGTCAGGAGGGACTGCGACCGGCTCTTCAAGCACGGGCAGCGCCTGATTGATGCCAGTGTGAATCTTGTGGGGCAACGGTGGCGAAACTGAAGACTGTGGGGGCGTCGCGTCCTGATCCGCGGCGACGGGAAGGAAACGCCGAGAGCGGTCCGGCCGTTGCCGTGACAACAAAAGCGTCGGCAACGGCGCTTGCGGCAACGGGCGGAACACTGCCTCTCCGTCAAGAGGACGAAGATTCCGACGCGTTTCGCCGCGAGGATCATGAGCTGGACAAGGCGTTCAGCGCCGTTCTGGCGCGGATGACCGCAGGAATCTCTCCCGCCGCCTTGTCGATGGCCTATCTGGATTGGGCGTGCCATCTGGCCGCCGCCCCGCAGCGCCAGATGGAGAATGTTCACAATGCTTGGCAGATGGCGAGGCAGCTCGCCGAGCGGTCGCTGCATCTTGCCGACCCCAATCGCTCGCCTTGGGACCTGATCAAGCCTCAGCCCAACGATCATCGCTTTTCCAAGCCGCAATGGGCGATGCAGCCGTTCAACCTGTTGGCCCAGAGCTTCCTGCTGGGAGAGGATTGGTGGCATAAGGCGACGACCGGCATTCGCGGCGTGGATCCTGCCAACGAAGCCGTCGTTGATTTCTCGCTGCGTCAGCTGCTGGACATGTTCGCACCCTCGAACTTCGCGGCGACCAATCCTGAGGTCATCGAGAAGACATTCCAGAGCGGCGGAGAAAACCTGGTGTTCGGCTGGCAGAATTGGCTTGCCGATCTCATGCAGGTGCTACACCCGGGGCGACCACCCGGCAATGCCGAGTTCGTCGTCGGCAGGACGGTCGCGACCCGGCCGGGCAAGGTGGTGCTTCGCAATCGCTTGATGGAGTTGATCCAGTACGCGCCGACCACCGAGAAAGTCCGGCCGGAGCCGGTCCTGGTCGTGCCAGCCTGGATCATGAAGTATTATATCCTGGATCTGTCTGCGCATAATTCGCTGGTCAGATATCTGACGGACCAGGGCTTCACCGTATTCATGATCTCCTGGCGAAATCCGGGGGCAGCGGACCGCGACCTTGCCTTCGACGATTACCGATCCCTGGGCGTGATGTCCGCCCTGGACACGATCGGAAGGATCGTGCCGAATACGCAGGTTCATGCCACAGGCTATTGTCTTGGCGGAACGCTGCTCTCGATCACGGCAGCGGCCATGGCCCGGGATGGCGATGATCGTCTGAAGACGATCACATTGTTTGCGGCCCAGACCGATTTTACCGAAGCGGGAGAGTTGACGCTCTTCATCAATGAAAGCCAGGTCGCGTTTCTCGAAGACATGATGTGGGAGCGTGGGTATCTCGACACGACCCAGATGGCGGGGGCGTTTCAGCTGTTGCGGTCCAACGATCTGATCTGGTCGCGCGTCTCGCGCGATTACCTGCTCGGCGAGCGGGCCAGTCCGAGCGACCTGATGGCGTGGAACGCCGATGCGACGCGGCTACCTTATCGGATGCACTCCGAATATTTGCGCAGGCTGTTCCTGAATAACGATCTCGCAGAGGGGCGGTATCGGGTCGAAGGAAAGCCGGTCTCGCTGTCGGACATCCACAAGCCGATGTTTGTTGTCGGAACCTTGCGCGACCACGTGGCGCCATGGAAGTCGACATACAAGATCCACTATGAGGTCGATGCCGACGTGACTTTTGTGCTTGCAAGCGGCGGGCACAATGCCGGCATCGTGGCGCCGACGGATGAGCAGGGGCACTCGCATCAGGTGCGAACCAAGGCTGCCGATGCGCCTTATCTCGGGCCGGACGAATGGCTGAGCATTGCTCCGCGGGTCGAAGGATCGTGGTGGCCAACCTGGATCGAATGGCTGAAGCAACAGTCAGGGACACTGCGCGAGCCGCCGCAGCTCGGCACCGAAGGCGCGAGCGATCTCCCCGACGCGCCAGGTGATTACGTGCATACCTGACAAGAGAGGCGTCTGTGGTCCGCTCAAAAGCCGCCAGCCGAGCGTGGCGCGGCTGACAGGCGACATAGTTCTCGCGAGATCATGCCTCTCACGACAATTGGATTGGGGTGCGATGTCTGCATCGCGGCCACCGCATCGAAGCTTCAGTTTGAATTTGGAATGTAGCGCTGCAGCATCGACAGCGCTCGCTCGAGTGTCGTCTGCAGCGTGCTTGACGCATCCACCTGCAGCCATTCCAGGGTACCCAGATCATAGCTTTCCTGCTCTCGGGCGACGCTGGCCGTCGCGTCGGACGCATCTCCGACCCGCGCGCGAATCCGTTCCAGTCGGATAGGGAGGTCTGCAACAAGGAAGAGCCCCACGAAAGGCACGTCTGATCGCTGTGCAAGAGTCTCGACTTCCTGGCGTTCATGCCGGCGTGCAAACACGGCGTCGACGATCACGGTGAAGCCCTGTGCGAGCACCTGGAGGGCTTGCCGCGCCAGCTCTTGATAGACGCGTGAGCTGGCATCAGGCGTGTAGGCGTCGCCGGGGAGCCGATCTGTCTCGTCGACACCGAACAGCCGTTTGCGTAGCACGTCGCTGCGGAGGACGATTGCTCCCGGTGGAGGGGGCAGGCGAGGGGCTAGCGCCCGCGCCAGCGCGGATTTCCCGGTGCCGGAGAGCCCGCCGACGGCGATCATCATTGCTGGCGCCGGCTGTATCAGCCGGCAAGCCAACTTGAAGTAGCTTTTTGCGGTCTCCAACGTGTTCGATCGCTCATGGTCAGCGTGACTGGCATCGTCACGATCGAGTTTCGCTAGAAAGACTTGAGCGCGGATCGCTGCGCGCATCGCCATGAAGAGCGGCAACGCGGCCAAGCCCCCGGCCTGCTCGCATGCCGCGGTCGATAGATAATGGTTCAGGAGTTGATTGGCCGCGACCGGCTGCTCGAAGTGCAGCAGGTCCATCAGCGGGAAAGCGAGATCGTAGAGCACGTCGATCGTCGCGATCCGGTCATCGAATTCGATGGCGTCGAACAGCACGGGCTTGTCGCCGATGAGGACGATGTTGGCCAGGTGAAGATCGCCGTGGCAGCGTCGAACATGACCGGCCGCCGCACGCTGCTCGAGCAATGGCCGCAGACGCGAGAAAGCCGATTGGCAGCGGGTTCTGAGTTCCTCGACGTCAGGCTCATCGAAACGCGTGCTGGCTCGAAAGCTGGTGATGAACGCGTCGATCCAATGCGGGAACTGCTCCACCCACGCGCTCGATGTGACCTGAGGCGCGACAGTGTGGGATTTGCCGATCGTCATGGCCAGGAGTCGGGCGAGATCGCCATCCAGACGACGTCGGGCGGCAAGATGATCGAGGGTCTGGCTGTCATCGAAGCGACGCATCTCCACGGCATACTCGATCGGTGTACCGGTTCCATCGAGTTCGATCGATCCATCCGGCGTCCTGGTGATGGCGACCACGCGCAGGTAGATGTCCGGCGCAAACGGCTGATTGATCTCCAGCTCCTTCACACAAGCCGCCTTGCGTTGTGCAAGAGTCGAATAGTCGAGAAAGGGCAGCCGGATCGCGCGCTTGATCTTCAGGGCGCGCTGCCCGAACAGAAAGACGGACGCGGCATGCGTATCGATGCGGCGGACCTCTGGATGTCGTCGTGGATCGCCCAGGAATGTGAGTACGTGGTCCTGATCGGATGATGAGGTCATGGGCCGGTACCGATTGAATTCGATTCAAAAGTCCGGGACGAGGACGGCCGCACCCACGATGTCGCCTTGCCTCAAGCGGGCCAGAACAGTGTTTGCTTCGGACAAGGAGTAGGCCGTCGTATGCGTGCGGATGTCAGCCTCCTGGGCCACCCGTAGAAAATCGACACCATCCTGCCGCGTCAGATTGGCGACGGACATCACCCGGCGTTCTCCCCACAGAAGCGAATAAGGGAAGCTCGGAATGTCGCTCATATGAATGCCGGCGCAGACAACCCGGCCGCCTTTGCGGACAGCCCGCAAAGCGGCCGGAACGAGCTCGCCGGCAGGGGCGTAGATGATGGCAGCGTCCAGATCGACGTCTGGACGCTGGTCTGCACCTGCAGCCCATACTGCGCCAAGTTGGCGGGCCAGATCTTGTGCGGGCCGGTCATGTTCGCGGGTGAAGGCATAGATCTGGCGACCCTGCCAGCGGGCGACCTGGGCAATGATGTGACCCGCAGCTCCAAACCCGTAGATTCCGAGCCGTTCTGCGTCACCCGCCATGACCAGTGACCGCCAGCCGATAAGACCGGCGCACAGCAGGGGCGCGGTCGCGACGTCATCGCTCAGTCCATCGAGCGGAAAGGCATAATTTGCGTCGGCGATGGCGTGGGTCGCATAACCGCCATTGCGCGTATAGCCGGTGAAAGAAGGCTCGTCGCAGAGATTTTCCATTCCGCGGCTGCAGAAGGGGCAGCGGCCGCAGGTATGCCCCAGCCACGGAATTCCGACCCGCTCGCCCAACCGGTGGGTTGTCACCCCACGACCGATTCGGTCAACGCGACCAACAATCTCGTGCCCGGGAATGATCGGATAAGGAATGCTGGGGAGCTCGCCATCGCAGAGATGCAGGTCGGTTCGGCAGACTCCGCAGGCGCTGACACGGACGCGAATTTCTCCGAGACCCGGCTCGGGATCCGACAGACATTCATGCCGGAGAGGGGCTCCAGGCGATTGCAGCACCATCGCGTGCACCTTGCGCCTCCTGGACCAATTTGCCTTCGACCCATAAGCCAAGACAACTCGCCACGGCTTGATGTCTGTCAAGGTTCTAAGCGGCTTGGGTCGCTTATCAAGTCGCCGTCGAGCATGGGGCTTGAGCAGCGTCACGCTCATTCCCCGTCTGGGATCATAAGTCACGCTAGACCGGCGGCGGATTGAAACTAAGATGCCGATTGGTAAGACGGACCTGGCTACGAACGGCTCTCGTCGCCTCCTTATTGGATATCGAAATGTCGACCTATCGCCTGCGGAACCTGCTGTTGCCACGCTCCATCGCTCTGGTGGGCGGAAGCCCGCGGCCGAACTCTGTCGGGAGGGCTATTCTCGACAACATCATGAAGGCAGGGTTCGAGGGCAAGCTCGGTCTGGTCAATTCCCGATACCGTGACATCGCCGGGATCGGGTCCGTCGGCAGCCTTGGCGAGCTGCCATTCGTTCCTGAACTTGTGGTGATCACCACGCCGCCCCCGTCGATTCCTGACCTGATCGATGGTGCCGGCGCTTTGGGAGCGGCTGGCGCGCTGATCATCACGTCGGGGCTTGGTCATGGTCCGGGCTCGCTCGCCGACCAGGCCGAAAAGGCTGCACAGCGCTACGGCATGCGCCTGATCGGACCGAACTGCCTCGGCATCATGATGCCCGCAATCAAGCTCAACGCCAGCTTCTCGGCGCATATGCCAGTGGCGGGCAGCTTGGCCCTGATTTCCCAATCCGGCGCCATTGCCGCAGGAATGGTGGATTGGGCTGCGCAGCGTGGCGTCGGATTTTCGGGAATTGTCTCGATTGGCGACCAGCTGGACGTCGATCTTGCCGATCTTCTCGATCATTTCGCGCTTGACGGTGGAACCCGAGCGATCCTGCTGTACATCGAAGCTGTCAAGGATGCTCGGAAGTTCATGTCGGCGGCGCGCGGGGCGGCCCGGGTCAAGCCGGTTGTCGTCGTGAAGTCCGGCCGTGGTGCGGTTGGCGCAAGAGCTGCCGCAACACATACGGGAGCGCTGGCGGGGGCCGATGCGGTCTATGACGCGGCGTTTCGCCGCGCCGGCGTGCTGCGTGTGTCGGATCTCCGCGAACTGTTCGACTGTGCGGAGACGTTGGGGCGGGTCGAGTCGCCGACGGGTAAAAGGCTCGCAATTCTCACCAATGGTGGCGGAATTGGTGTGCTCGCGGTGGATCGGCTGGTCGAGCTCGGAGGAGTTCCAGCAACCCTGTCGCCAGCGGTTCGTGACAGGCTGCAGGCCGTCCTTCCGCCAACCTGGTCTGCGTCGAACCCGGTCGACATTGTCGGAGACGCAGACGCGGCCCGTTATACGACCTCGCTTGAGGCGCTGCTCGCGGACCAAGCCAATGACGCGGTCCTTGTGATGAACGTTCAGACGGCGATTGCGTCAGCAAGCGACATAGCAATTGCCGTCACGGAATTCGTCAATGCCTACCGTAAGCAGCACAGGCGTTGGGCCAAGCCGGTCCTTGCCGCTTGGGTCGGCGCGGAGCAGCAAGTCATCGAGACCTTGAGCGGTGCAGGAATTCCGAACTATCCCACGGAGGACGACGCCGTTCGGGGCTTCATGCACCTTGTGCGCCATCGGGAGGTGGTCGAGTCGCTGGCCGCGGTGCCCCCGGCGATGCCGAGTTCTTTTTCGCCCAATGTCGAGGCCGCCCGCAACATTGTCGAGACAGCCCTCGCCGACGGGCGGAGCTGGCTTGATCCCGTGGAAATCAGCCGACTTCTGGAGGCCTATGACATCGCGATGGTGCCGACCTATGCGGCGTCGACGGTTGACGAAGCGGTCGCTTATGCCAACCAGCTGTTTGCGCAGGGCGCGACTGTCGTGCTCAAGATTCTGTCGCGCGACATCGTCCACAAATCTGATGTCGGAGGTGTCGTCCTCAATCTGACCACCGCCGAGGCGGTCCGTAACGCGGCAATTGAGATCATGGCCCGCGCGAAGGCTGTTCGCCCAGATGCACGCATTTCCGGAGTGATCGTGCAAGCCATGGTCGTGCGTGCCAAGGCACGGGAGCTGATCATGGGCATCGCCGACGATCCGACCTTCGGGACCGTGATCGTGTTTGGCCGGGGCGGCACTGCAGTCGAGATCATCAACGACAAGGCGCTCAGTCTTCCTCCGCTGGATCTCCATCTTGCCCGCAACTTGATCGAGCGCACGCGCGTCTCGCGATTGCTGCGCGCTTATCGTGATGTTCCGGCCGTCAAGCCGGACGCCGTCGCGCTGGTCCTCGTCAAGCTGGCGCAGCTCGCGGCGGATGTTCCCGAGATTCGCGAACTCGATATCAACCCGTTGTTGGCAGACGAGAGCGGGGTCCTGGCGGTCGATGCGCGCGTTGCTGTCGGACGGGTGCCGCCGAAATTCAAGGGCTCAGGGCCATCGAACTTTGCCGTTCGCCCATACCCGAGTCAGTGGGAGCGGCACCTCCAGGTGAAAGACGGCTGGCGCATCTTTGCGCGTCCGATCAGACCCGAGGACGAGCCGACCATTCATGAATTCCTCAAGCATGTCACCGCGGAGGATCTCCGCCTTCGCTTCTTCGCGCCCATGAAGGAGTTCACCCATGAGTTCATCGCGCGTTTGACGCAGCTCGACTACTCACGGGCAATGGCCTTTGTTGCTCTGGACGAAACGACCAATGAGCTCGTCGGCGTGGTGAGAATTCATTCCGATTCGGTCTACGAAAGCGGTGAGTATGCCATTCTGCTGCGTTCGGATCTCAAGGGCAGAGGACTCGGCTGGGCCTTGATGCAGCTGATCATCGAATACGCCAAGGCGGAAGATCTCAAGATGATCTCTGGCGATGTCCTGCAGGAGAATATCGTCATGCTGGAGATGTGTCGCAATCTCGGGTTCGAGGTCAAGACGGACCCGACCGAGCGTGACCTCTGCAACGTCAAGCTCAGGCTGTAGGCATAAACTCTTGCTGCGAAGGCCGATTCAGCTGGGAGGCGTGTCGGCGGATGGGCTCGTGGCTTCGGTCTCGGAGACGTCGTGCGAGCGGAGTGTCTTGATGATCATCGTGGCCAAGGGGATGATCAGCAGCGGAACCAAGCTGTTGAGCGGATGGTTGATGAGGCCCGACAGGTAGGATTGCAGCGATCTCGCCTCCGCTTGCAGCGCGTCCATCGACGAGGCATGCATCTCGTTGGCGAGCTCCAATTCGCGGCCCGCGGGCTCCCGGCCGGCCAGCATCAGCAGGAGTGCCGCAAGAACGACGTTGCAGGTGCCGAGAACCGCGGCTGCGACGACCGCAGACGTGATCTGGACCAATGCAAGATAAGCCGCCAATTCGAACATCAAGAGGCCGAAGCAGGCAATCAGTGCTGCGAGGGCTCGCAGCCCGAAGCCGACGAGCAGGTGTCGAAGCCTGATATCGGCGATCACCCGGTCGGTGCGCCAGAGAAGACGAAGGTGTTTGGCGACATTCTCTGTATCCACTTACGTTCTCCTCAATAGCAGGCCGACAGCGATGCCGATCGCGAAGGCCGACACGGCGGCCGTGACGGGACGGCTGCGGATCAGCTGTTCGACACGAAGCTCAGCATCGCCAAGATCTCTGCCCAGAGCGGCGCTCATTGCAGCGATCGGCGCCATCATCGAGGCGCGCCGGGACTGGCCGGAGTCCTTATTCTCGATCTGGCTCAATAGCTCGCGAAGTTCGCGGGTCAGTGCAGCCAGCTCATGTCTGGTGGATGCGTCAGCCATGCTTTGTCCTATGGTTGGATTAACTGTAAAACGGGAGGCGGCAGGGGGCTTGATTTCGCTCAATCGATGCCGTCAGACGGGGTTGACGCAGATCAAGCGCGGCTGATTGGTGAGATCTAAGGAACGGGGGTACCCCGGGCCTGCCGAGTGAAGGAGATATCGAGTTGCGCGCCCATCCAGGATTGGCCGCCGAGGCGACCGGAGAACTGCTTGAGCTTCGTCCCAGCGGATCCTGGGTGTCCCTCAACGTGACCGAGCTCGAGAACCTGACGAGGTCTGCGAGCGGCAAAGTCGGCAACGCCAAGGCCGTGAAGCTCGATCTTGGTGCCGTCAGCGAGATCGATACGGTCGGCGTCTGGCTACTGGAAAAGCTCAGCCGGAGTGCTGCCGCCGGCGGCCGCCGTGTCGAGATGACCGGGGTTGCTGAGAATTACGTAGGTCTCGTCGAGGAGGTCCGGCAGGTCAACCGGCGCGATATTGCGCCGCCACCGCGGCAGAACCCGATAGTGGCCAAGCTCACGGATCTCGGTCGTTCGACGCTCGGGGCTGCGCGGGACGTCACGGTGTTCCTCGACATGCTGGCGGCGTTGTCATTGGCTTTGGTCCGGACGCTGGCGCGGCCGCGGTCGCTGCGCGTGACCTCGCTTGTCTATCAGATGTACCGTATCGGCTGGCAGGCCATTCCGATCGTGGTGCTGATCACCTTTCTGATCGGCGCTATTATTGCACAGCAGGGGATCTTTCATTTTCGTCGCTTCGGCGCAGAATCCTATGTCGTCGACATGGTTGGAATTCTCGTGCTGCGCGAACTCGGCGTCCTGATCGTGGCCATCATGGTGGCGGGGCGATCAGGTAGTGCTTACACCGCAGAGCTCGGATCGATGAAGATGCGCGAGGAGATCGATGCTCTGGTGACGATGGGGCTTGATCCGGTGGAGGTCCTGATACTGCCGCGTATCGTGGCATTGATTTTGACCCTGCCCATCCTGGCCTTCATTGGCTCAATGGCTGCGCTCTATGGCGGAGGCTTGGTCGCCCAGCTTTACGGTGGCATGGGACCGGCCATCTTCATCGCTCGCCTGCATGACGCGGTCTCCGTCACGCATTTCGAGGTCGGGATGTGGAAGGCGCCGTTCATGGCTCTCGTCATCGGCATTGTCGCCTGCAGCGAGGGCCTGCGAGTCAAGGGCAGTGCCGAATCGCTAGGTCAACAAACGACGACATCCGTGGTGAAATCCATATTTCTGGTCATCGTCCTCGATGGATTGTTCGCCGTCTTCTTTGCGTCCATTGGATTGTAGCAATGGAACATCTGCAAGAGACGAACGCGATCCGCGTCACCAATCTTGTCGTCGGGTTCGGTCGACAAATCGTTCTGAACGAATTGTCCTTGAATGTTCGCCGTGGTGAAATTCTGGGGCTCGTCGGGGCGTCGGGCGGCGGGAAATCGGTCCTGATGCGCACGATCATTGGCCTCATTCCACGGCGCAGCGGCAGCATCGAGGTGATGGGGGTGCCGCTCGGCGGCGCGGCAGAGCGCGCCACACAGAATGCGGCGACGCGGTGGGGAATCCTGTTTCAGCAGGGCGCGCTGTTTTCATCGCTGACGGTCATGCAGAATGTCCAGTTTCCGCTGCGCGAAAACCTGCAGATGTCGCAGACTCTGATGGACGAGATCGCGATCGCCAAGCTCGAGATGGTCGGCCTTCGCGCCGAGGACGGCGACAAGTTTCCCGCTGAGTTGTCGGGCGGAATGACCAAGCGGGCCGCGCTGGCGCGGGCTCTCGCACTCGACCCTGCGATCGTGTTTCTCGATGAGCCGACCTCTGGCCTCGATCCAATCTCAGCTGGTGATTTCGATGCGCTGATCAAGACTCTCCAGCAGACGCTGGGGCTGACCGTGTTCATGGTGACGCATGATCTGGCCAGCCTCAATTCGGTCTGCGACCGTGTCGCCGCCCTGGCGGACGGCAAGATCGTTGCGATCGGTCCGATGAGCGATCTGCTTCGATCAGAACATCCCTGGGTCAAAGCCTACTTTCACGGTAAGCGATCCCAGATGCTGCAACCGAAAGTGAGTTGAAGATGGAAACGCGTGCGCCATTCGCTGTAATCGGCGGCTTCGTGCTGGCGGCGATCGTCGCGATCTTTGGTTTTGTGTACTGGCTCAACAACACGGGAGGACTTGGGCCACGCACAAGCTATCACGTGCAGTTCGAGGGTTCAGTTCCCGGTCTTCTGGTCGGGGCTGCCGTTCTTTTCAACGGAATTCGTGTTGGCGAAGTGACCGACCTGGTCCTGGCGCCGGACAATCCACGTCGGGTCAATGCGACGATTTCGGTTGCGACGAGCGTGCCGGTGCGGTCCGACACCAAGGTGGGTCTGGAATTCCAGGGGCTGACGGGGGTGCCGGTCATCGCACTGGAAGGTGGCTCGTCAACTGCGACATCAGGGCCGGTCTCGATCTTGATCGCAGAGCCCGGCGCCGGACAAAGCATGACGCAGGCGGCGCGTGACGCCTTGCGGCGCGTCGACGCTGTCCTTGCCGAGAATGCCGGGCCGCTCAAGGACACGATTGCCAATCTCCGGACATTCTCAGACGGGCTGGCGCGGAACACCGGCAAGTTGGACAGTATCGTTTCTGGACTCGAGAAGATGACCGGTGGTGGCGCTCCGGCACAGAAGGTGACCTATGACCTTCGAGCGCCGCGCGATTTCGGCCCGATCGCCAAGACCATCAAGGGACAACTCGCCATCCCAGAGCCGACGGCCGTGGCGATGCTGCAGACGCAGCGGATATTGTTCTCGCCGGCGAAGGATTATCCGGGATTTGGTGACGCCCTATGGGCAGACAGCATCCCGAAACTGCTGCAGGCTCGCCTGATCGACGCGTTTGAGAATTATGACATTGCCCACGCTCCGCTGCGGACAGCGGATCTCGGACAGCCTGATGTCCAATTGCTTGTGGATGTCCGCCGCTTCCGGATCAATACGGATCCGACAGCGGTCGTGGAGATCGGGCTGTCGGCTCGCCTTGTCGACAAGAGCGGAAAAATCATCGCGTCGCGGCTGTTTGACGAAAGCCAACCTGTTGATCGCCTCGATCCTGCGATTGCAGTCACTGCCTTCGACCAGGCATTTGGCCGAGTTGCCAAGTCGCTCCTGACGTGGACCGTCCAGGCGCTGTAGATCTCGCCTCTGGCTAAGAACCTATTCCAGCGTCTTCAGATACGACAGCAGATCGTTGATCTGCGTCGGTGCAAGTTCGAATTGTGGCATCGCGGGGTGCCCGGTGACGATGCCTTCGGCGAGAGCCTCGCCGAGCGTTTCGATCGGATAGCGCAGGTGCAGCGTTCGGAACGGAGGCGCCGGCTTGAATGGGCTTTCCCCGGTCGTGCCGATGGCATGGCACCGCGCGCAATGGGCCTTGGCGTAAGCCCGTCCCCGCTGTTCCGGCCTGGACGCTGCGTTCGACGGATGTGTCCACGAGAGAGGCAGAAGTAAAGCACAGAGAACAAACCACCGCATGCATCACGTCCATGGCATCAGGCATTTTCCGCCACGATAGGGTCGGGATCCTCCCGTCATTTGATTTGAATCAATCGGAACTATCGGCATCCGTTAGAATGCGGCAATTGTCCTTGCGCTTGGCCCAGCGGAGCCCCGTATGAAGACGTCTCTGGTTGCAGTCGATTTCCACGGGCAGGGCTGCTCTGAATGTGCTGTACGCGGATTTAGCGTGTGCGCATCGCTGGATCAGTTCGAGATGCGCGAGTTCGAACAGCTCAGTCGGCGTTCCCACTTCGCGTCGTGCGAGACTGTTTTCTCGCAAGAGGATATTACGTCCTTCTTCTACAACCTGCTCGACGGCGTCATGAGGCTCTATAAGCTTCTGCCGGACGGTCGAAGACAGATCGTCGGGTTTGTACTGCCTGGCGATTTCGTGGGCATGACGACCGAGGAGCGACATGGGTTTTCAGCCGATGCCATCGGTCCGGTTACGGTCTGTCAGTTCGCCAAGTTGCCGTTTGGTCGCTTTGCGCACGACAAGCCAAACCTTCTCCGCCGGATGAACGAACTGGCTGTGCAGGAGCTCAACCAGGCGCGGGACCACATGGTCTTGCTGGGTCGCCGTTCCGCTGAAGAAAAGGTTGCCACCTTCCTCGTGAGCTGGCGGGACCGGCTGGTCGACCTCCGAGGGCCATCCAACATCGTGCCGCTACCAATGAGCCGGCAGGACATTGCCGACTATCTTGGGCTTACGATCGAAACAGTCAGCCGGACGTTCACGAAACTCGAGCGGGATGGAATCATCACCATACTACCCGGAGGCGTATCGCTCCGGGATTCGGCGCGTGCCGAGGCGCTAGCGGCTGCCTGACATCTTTGCCGCTCCGCGAATGATCCGCTTTGCATTGATCTGAGTCAAAGACTGCCGGGGTGCGATTGAGAAACAATGTCTCAAACTCAAAAAAGGGGGAGAGACATGCCGTTCGATGCCATGATGGTGAGCTTTGCGGTGGTGGCGGTTTTCGTCGCGTTTGCGGGCGTCCTGCTCTGGGCTGATTCGCAGACTCGAACCCGAGCCTGAAGCCGACATCGCAGATCCTCCAAGCTGCCCGTTCAGACCTTTGGCTGGACCGTGGGTGACGAGATTTGCTGCGGTGCAGTATGATCGCTGCTGAGCTCTCGGTCAGCCGAAATGCGCCGGCGCTGGCGGTCAGGCCTCGCATTGATCTTTGACGCATTCTCTTGGACAAAGTCCCGATCTGCCGTATTCCGAAACGGAGCGGAATTGAGAGATGGGCGGTCGCGAGGCCGAGGGATCGTCTTTGCTGGGCGCGTCCGTGGTCCTTTGACGTCAAAGGGCACGGTCGGCGGCTTTCGACATCTCCTTTGGTCAGCCGGATGGGACGCCTGGGAGATGCGGTGTGACTGAGGAGAAAAAGGCGAGCGGCCGATCAGCCGGAGGCGGCAAGCTGTCGGTCCTTCGACAGCATCCGATCTTTCGCGAACTCGAGCCCGACGCGCTCGACCAGCTCTGCCGCTACGCCAAGCCAACCTCGCTCAAGCGTGGCGCGACCATTTTCTCGAAAGGTGATCCCGGATCGAGCTTGTATGCCGTGATCAGCGGCACCGTCAAAATCAGCGTGTCGTCCCCGGATGGACGCAATGCGATCCTGAATTTGATCGGCCCGGGTGAGATCTTCGGCGAAGTCGCCGTGCTCGACGGCGGGGAACGAACCGCAGACGCAACTGCGAGCACCAATTGCGAGATCCTGGTCATCGATCGCCGTGAATTCCTGCCATTCGTCAAGCAGCAGCCGGTGCTCGCAATGAAGTTCATCGAACTGCTCTGCGACCGGTTGCGCTGGACGAGCGATCAGGTCGAGCAGGTCATCCTGCAGGATCTTCCCAGGCGTCTCGCCAGCGCTTTGCTTGGCCTGACCGAGAAGCGGAAGTTGGATCCCTCCAGCCGCACCATTGCGATCACTCAGCAGGAAATCAGCGAGATGGTCGGCATGACCCGCGAGAGCATCAACAAGCAGTTGCGTTCTTGGGCGGCGCGGGATTGGGTCCGACTTGAGCACGGCGCGATCGTGCTTCTCAATCCCGAGCCGCTGCGAGGATTGGCCGAGGCCGGTCAGGATGATGACCAGTAGGTCCCCCCGCTGATCAGCCTTATTCGCGGCAGTTTCACGTCCGGTTCTCCCCTGTTGTTTGTTTGACCGTCGCGAACGCCGCGGCGGGGCGCGAGAGCGTCAGCGCAGGATATGTCGTGGCAGCCACAGCGAGATTTCAGGGATGTACGTTACCGCCATCAGCACGCCGAACATGACCGCATAAAACGGCCATATCTTGCGCATGACCTGCTCGATCGACACCCTGCCGACGGCACAGCCGACGAAAAGGATCGCCCCAACCGGCGGATGGCAAAGGCCGATGCCCAGATTCAGCAGCATGATCATGCCGAAATGAACCGGATCGACGCCAAAATTCTGCATCACGGGAAGAAGGATCGGCGTCGCGATAAGGATCGACGGCGCCATATCGACCAGCGTTCCGAGCAGCAGCAACAGCACGTTGATCAGCAGCAAGATGACGTATTTGTTGCTCGATATCGACAGGAAGAACTGCGTCATCTTCGCGGGCATCTGCGTCAGCGCCATGATATAGCCGACTGCAGACGCGCACGCGATCAAGGTCATCACCATTGCTACGGTGCGGAACGTTCGGTGTAGCAGCGCGGGCAGGTCGCGCCAGCGATAGTCGCGGTAGATGAACATCGTGACGAAGAAGGCCCAGATGCAGGCGACGGCGCCGGCTTCGATCGCGGTGAAGATGCCGCCGAGGATCCCGCCGAGAATGATCACGAGCGTAATGAGGCCCCACGCTGCATCGATGGTGATCTTGACCGCATCCTTGGCTGGGACCGTCTGACCTTGCGGATGACGTTCGCGATAGGCGATCACGATACAAAGCATGATGAGCGAAAAGCCGAGCAACAGGCCGGGGAATACACCGGCCATGAACAAGGCGCTGATTGAAATCGTGCCGCCGGTCGCCAGGGAATACAGCACGGCGTTGTGGCTCGGCGGAACAAGCAGCGCCTGAACGGAGGAACTGATGGTCAGATTAGTTGCGAACACGCGCGGATAGCCGTTGGCCTCCATCTGCGGGATCATGACCGAGCCGATCGCCGAGGTATCGGCGACCGCCGAGCCAGAGATGCCACTTAGAAACGTCGTTGCCAGCACATTCACGATCGATAGACCGCCGCGCAGGCGAGTGAGACCGACCAGGACGTCAGCGAAAGCCACCAGCCGTTTGGCCATGCCGCCCTCCGCCATGATGGCGCCCGCCAGTACGAAGAACGGAATGGTCAGCATCGCGACCTTGCTCACTCCATCCGAAATCTTGAGCATCACCGCTTCGAGCGGAATGCCGACGGAGAGAGCGCCAGCGATTGCGGCCATCGCCAGCGAGTAAGCGATGGGCATCCCGATCAGGAAGCACACCAGCATTGTGGCAAGCAGAATGAAGATGTCCATCGGTCTGCCTCGGCTGGCCGGCTTACTCGAACGATTCGGTGTCGTGATGAGGAATGGGGGCGGGCGGTGCGCCGATGAACAGCCGTTCGATGATAAACAGGAGCAAGCAGCAGCCACCGACCGGGATGGGCAGGTAGGTGACACCGACCGAGAGGAAAGGGAAATCCCCGATCGTGTTGTTCCACGTGACCTCGACCAGCCTCGTGCCCCAGACGATCATGAAGATCGCGATGACGGCCATCAGCAATTGCACGAGTATATCGAGTGCTCGTCTCACAGGGGGCGGCGTCTGGTTGGCAAAGTAGGCCAGGTTCATGTGAAGATTCAGCCGGTACCCAGCCGCCGCGCCAATGAACGTCAAGAGAATCGTCAGCAGAACGGCCATCGGTTCGGGCCAGGAGGCGGCGCTGTTCAGCACGTAGCGGGTGAAAACCGCCCAGGGAATGACGGCTGAGATCAGCACGAGCGCGGTGACGCCTACGATTACGCAGGCGAGATACAGCGCATCCATCGCACAGCGATAGAGCCCGGCCATGGTAACCTCCTGATTGTCCGAACCGATTGCTCTGTGCGTTACGCGATCTCTTGAATGCGCTTGATCATGTCTTGATACTTCGGGCCATATTTGTCCCAGACCGGTTTGACGGCCTTCTGGAACGGCGTCTTGTCGGCGATCTCGATGATCTCGCTGCCGGCTGCCTTGGCTTTCTCCATGGCCTCGCGCTCATAGGCCTTCCAAAGCTCGCGCTCTTCCAGTTGAGCCTCGCGCGCGAACTTCCTGATCAGAGCCTGGTCGTCAGTCGAAAGGTTCGTCCAGGCGCGCTTCGAGAAAACAAGAACTTCTGGAATGACCAGATGCTGCGTCAACGAGTAATACTTGGCCGCGGTATAATGGTTGCTGAAAACGTAACTCGGAGGATTGTTCTCGGCACCGTCGATCACGCCTGTTTGCAACGCGCTGAAGACCTGATCATAGCCCATCGCGACACCGTTGCCGCCGAGCGCGTTCATCATATCGATGAAGATCGGGTTTCCGATCACCCGGATCTTCAGACCTTTGATGTCCTCGACCGTTCTGATCGGCTTTTTTGTGTTGTAGATGCTGCGTGCACCGGAGTTCATCCAACAAAGTGCAACCAGATTTGCGCCCGGATTGGCGCTGATGCGGTCGAGCAGATCTTGTCCGATCGGGCCGTCCATCATCTTCTCGGAGTGTTCGATGCTCTTGAACAAGAACGGCATGTTGACGACGTTGACCTCATCGACGATCGGCCCCAATGCGCCGGCGCTGACGCGCAGCATCTGAATTGCGCCGATCTGGGTCTGTTCGATGGTCTCCTTCTCGCCGCCGAGTTGTGCGGAGGGGTACATCTGAAGTGTCAGCCGGCCATTGGTGGCGGCTGCGAGCTTCTTGCCGAGATTTTCGGTAGCCGCAACCGTCGGATAGCCGGGGGGCTGAACGTCGGAGGCCTTGAACACCGCCTTCGACTGGGCGTGCGCGGCCGAGAATGGCAGAAGCGCGACTGTCCCGGCGAGACCGGCTGTTAGTTTTACGAAATTGCGTCTTTTCATGGCGTCCTCCCACGGACTTTGGCTTGATCGCTAAGCCGCAGTTGGATGCCGCGGCATGTGGCTATGTCGGCTGATCGAAATAATCTGGATTGAGATTCTGAATTTCAGAAATGTCGTCGAGCAGTCGTTCCAAATGACTTGCCATGGCGGCGCGGGCTCGTTCCGGATCGCGCCGCTCGATCCCCTCCAGAATCGGCTCATGTTCGGCGATGACCTCCGCCATCCGTCCGATCTGAGGCAGGGTCAGGCGTCGATACCGATCGACATGAACCTTCACTTGCAGGATCAGCTTCCATATTCCAGGATAGCCCGCAACCTCAGCGATCCCCGCATGAAACATCTCGTCCGCTTGATGAAAGGCTTCTCGATCCTTCGCAGCGCAGGCCTCGCGCTGGCGTTCGAGCGTCGCGTGCAGGTTCAGGAGCTGGCTGGAGGTCGCGTGCTCGGCGGCCATCCGGGCCGTGGTTTCCTCAAGGGACTTGCGGATGATGATGGTCTCGGGAAGCGTCGCGACAGGAATGCGCGAAACGAAAATGCCCGACTGGGGAAATATCTCCACCAGCCCCTCATCCGAGAGCTTCAGGATGGCTTCACGCACCGGCGTTCGGCTGACGCCGTAGGCGGTCGCGATCTGCGCCTCCGAGATCGGCTCACCTGGTCGACGGACCAGCGACACGAGCTCGGCCCTCAGATCGGCATAGATGCGCGAAGCGGCTGTTGCGCCCCGCGGCCGACCATTGCGGCGCATGCGGGCGACGACTGGACGTGGCGCGGGAGCCAATTTCCTTGGAGCACGACTTGGCATCTACGTTTCCTCAACTGATATATTAGTATATGAATCTGCTTTGGCAACAGCAAATGCCGGTTGCCCGAAGCATCGTTATGGTGCGATGCGGGGCTGGCGGAATCCCCTCGCTTCTGTCGATCCGATAATCACGGCACTCCACGGACCGTGACCGAGTTCCGGCGACGCCCGCGGTCGAACGGCTGCGTTCGTCGATCAATCGGACGAACTCACCCGGTTCCTTCCTCTCCAGAATTCGAATGCCTTGATTTTGTTGTTGAGAATGCGTCGCGAACGCTCTCGGCGGTCGGCTCGTTTGATGTTACGAGTCGAGGATGAACCAGCAGACACGCATCGATATCCGCCACTCCACATGTCCGCACGATTGTCCGTCAGCCTGTGCGCTTGACGTCGAGGTCATCGACGGCAGAACCATAGGACGCGTTCGTGGTTCAAAACGGCAGACCTACACGGCCGGCGTGGTTTGCGCGAAGGTCGCACGATATGCCGAGCGCATTCATCATCCGGATCGTCTGCTTCACCCGATGCGACGGGTTGGACCGAAAGGCGCTGGCAAGTTCGCCCGCATTGGCTGGGACGAGGCACTCGGCGAGATCGCCGAGAAGTTTCTGCAGGCCGAGCGCGAATTCGGCTCGCAGTCGGTCTGGCCCTATTATTACGCGGGTACGATGGGTCTCGTGATGCGCGACGGCCTCAACCGTCTCACGCATGTGAAAAAGTACTCGAGGTTCTACTCGACGATCTGCGCCAATGTGGCCCGCGTCGGTTTCGCAAACGGCACCGGCAAGATTGCCGGCGTCGATCCCCGCGAGATGGCTCTTTCGGATCTCATCGTGATCTGGGGAACGAATCCCGTCAACACCCAGGTCAATGTCATGACTCACGCCGCGCGCGCCCGAAAGGAGCGGGGCGCCAAGATTGCCGCGGTCGACATCTACGACAACGAGACGATGAAGCAGGCTGACGTCAAGATCATCCTGCGTCCCGGCACTGATGGTGCGTTCGCCTGCGGCGTGATGCATGTGCTGTTTCGTGATGGGCATGCCGATCGCGCCTATATGGCGAAATACACCGATTGTCCGGACGAGCTCGAGGCGCATCTGAAGGCGCGGACGCCGGAATGGGCATCGCAAATCTGCGGTGTTCCGGTGGCCGAGATCGAGGCCTTCGCGAAGCTTGTCGGTGAAACCAAGCGGACCTTCTTTCGGCTCGGCTATGGCTTCACCCGCAGCAGGAACGGTGCAACGCAGATGCATGCGGCCTCCTGCATTCCGGCCGTGACGGGCGCCTGGCAATATGAAGGAGGCGGAGCTTTCTTCAACAATGCTGCGCTGTGGCGCTTCGACGAGTCGATCATCGAGGGTCATGACGCCATCGATCACGCCACCCGGCTTCTCGACCAATCGCAGATCGGGCGCATCCTGGTCGGAGACCGGGAGGCATTAGGTGATGGCCCGCCTGTCAAGGCGATGCTGATTCAGAATACCAATCCCATGACGGTTGCTCCGGAACAGGACTTGGTTCGTCAGGGTTTTGCGCGCGCGGATCTGTTTGTCGCGGTGCATGAGCAGTTCATGACTGAAACGGCGCAGATGGCCGACATCGTGCTGCCCGCAACGATGTTCATGGAGCATGACGATCTGTATTATGGCGGAGGCCACCAGCATATTTCGGTCGGACCGAAGCTGATTGATCCGCCCGGCGAATGTCGCTCCAATCACGAAGTGCTGCAGGCCTTGGCGCGTCGATTGGGGGCGATTCATCCCGGCTTCGAGATGACGCCGCGCGAATTGATCGATGCCACGTTGAAGAAGAGTGGCCACGGCGACATCGCCGCTCTCGAGGCTGATATCTGGCGCGACCTGCAGCCTGACTTCCGCACGTCGCATTATCTCGACGGATTTGCGCACAAGGACGGCAAATTCCACTTCAAGGCCGATTGGGTCCATCCGCCGTTCGGGCGCGTAATGGGCAATCCTGAACGCATGCCTTCGCTGCCGGATCATTGGGCGGTCACCGAGGACGTGGATCAGCAACATCCGTTCCGACTCGCAACGAGTCCCGCGCGCTCGTTCCTCAACACCTCCTTCAACGAGACGCCCTCCTCGCAAGCGAGGGAAGGGGCGCCGTCGGTGATGATCCATCCGCTCGATGCCGCCCCGATTGGCATTGCGGATGGCGATCTCGTCACACTCGGAAATGACCGCGGGCAGACGTCGCTGATCGCCCGGCTGTTCGAAGGCGTTCGGCGCGGGGTGCTCATCGCCGAATCCATTCATCCCAATCGGGCCCATCCCGGTGGTCGTGGCATAAACTCGCTCACGGGAGCAGACACCGTCGCGCCGATCGGCGGTGCAGCCTTCCATGACAACAAGGTCTGGATGCGAAAATCGATTGGGTGAACGCGGTCGCCCCAAGAAATCTCAGAATAATATTATAAGTCAGAGGCTTAGGAGTCGGCCCGGCGGGCGGGCGCGGCTGCCGAGAACATCTTCTTTACCAAATTGTCCTGTCCTGCAAGATCTTCTTGAGCGTCGCTCATAAATCCGCTATGGTTTGAGCGTCGCTCAAACTTGGAGGTCATTCCATGCAGGTGCTCAGCTATGGCGGTCCGCGACTTTTTTCCGTTCCATCTCAGGCTCTGCTGCACGGTTTGGCCCGAGCCGCGTCTCACCTCGTAGCGTCTCGCGTCGAACGCATCGCCAATGTCTGCGACGTCGCCGGTCTGCTGGCGGCGCGACGAGCGCGGCGACTGGCGGGTTATCAGCTCTTTCGTGCCGCCGGGCGCGGACGGGGTTGGCTTCGCCGCGGCGGCCTGTTCGGCTACTTCGACTACCTGAGCGAACTGAGCTGATCACAGCTCAAATCTGCTGCCCATACGCAACGAAGCGGTCACCATGTCCTTACGTCCGGTTTCCTCGGTGCAGCTGACCTTCATCCGGATAAGCTTTTTGCACATGACCTTCGCGATATCGTTTGTGTTGGTCGGCGGCGGCATCGTTGCGTTGCCGCTCGATTGGCAGCTGCGCGGGGGCTTAGCAGCAGGGCTTGTGGCGCTCTTGTGGTCGTCCTTCACGCTGGCCGACACGATGGCGCTGCTGTCGCGAGGCTCGGTGCGTTGCGGTCGGCGACGCAGACCGGAAAGGCGGCGCGCGTGAGGCGGCACGCGTTCCGGACGAGCCTCTATTTCAGCACCAAGATTCAACAGTTTTCGCGATCCTTGCGGCAAAGCGTCCGCAGCACACAGGAAACGACCATGATCAAGCAGCTAATGTCGTCGCGCCGGTTTGCTCCGCTGTTCTGGGCGCAGTTCGCCTCGGCGCTGAACGACAACGTCCTGAAGAACGCGCTGGTCATCATGCTGCTCTACGGCGCGGTCGCAGCGCATGGGGATGCGCTGGTGACGGTGGCTGGAGCGGTCTTCATCTTTCCCTTCTTCATCCTGTCCGGGCTCGGTGGCCAGTTGGCCGACAGATACGTCAAGGGAGTCGTGGCGCGCAGGTTGAAGTTCGCAGAGATCTTCGCCGCCGGGTTTGCCGCGCTTGGCTTCTTCCTGCATTCGATCCCGCTGCTGTTTGTCGCGCTGGGCATGTTCGGCGTCATCGCGGCACTGTTCGGACCGGTGAAATACGCCATGCTGCCTGACCAGCTGACGGTCGGCGAGCTCGCCACCGGCAATGCGTTGGTCGAAGGCGCGACCTTCATGGCCATTCTGATCGGCACGATCGCTGGCGGCCAGCTGGTCTCTGGCTCCTCCCACATGGGGTGGGTCGCTCTCGCGGTCATTGGTCTTGCCGTGATCTCCTGGGCGTCGGCCTCGCGCATTCCGCACACCGCGCCGTCGGCCCCGGATCTCCGGATCACCGCCAATCCCTGGACCTCGACGTCGCACCTCTTGAAGTCGCTCTATGCCGCGCCGCGGCTGTGGGACGGCATGGTGATCGTGTCGTGGTTCTGGCTGGTCGGCGCCGTCGTGCTGTCGCTGCTGCCAGCGCTGGTCAAGGATGTCGTCGGCGGGACCGAGGGGGTTGTCACCTTGTGCCTCGCCATCTTCGCGATCGGTATCGCGATCGGCTCGCTATTCGCTGCCCATCTCAGCCATGTCAGGCCGAACCTCGCACTGGTGCCGATCGGCGCCATCCTCATGGGCGTGCTCGGACTGGATCTCTCCTGGGCCATCGCCACGACAGAGACCGCGAAAGGCCTCACCCCGCTTGGCTTCATCGGCTCCTGGGCTGGCGCGCGCATGCTGATCGATTTTGCCTTGTTCGCCTTCGGCGGCGGCCTGTTCGTTGTTCCGGCCTTCGCAGCCGTGCAGGCTTGGTCGGAACCGGATGAGAGAGCCCGTATCATCGCCGCCGGCAATGTCCTGCAGGCTGCCTTCATGGTGGTCGGTTCGCTGGGTGTGGCCGGCTTGCAGGCCGCAGGCGTCTCGATCGCCTGGATCTTCTTCGGACTCGCGCTGGCGAGCTTCGGGACGGTCTGGTTCGTGCTCAACAAGTGGGGCAAGGAAGGCGTGCGGGACTTCGGCGCCATGCTGTTCCGCGCGCTGTTCCGCACCGAAGTGCGCGGCCTGGAAAACCTGCCGCCGGCCGGCACCCGCATGCTGATCGCGCCGAACCATGTCAGCCTGATCGATGGCCCGCTGCTGCATGCGGTGCTGCCGATCGACGCGACCTTCGCCGTCGACACCGGCATCTCCAAGGCCTGGTGGGCGAAGGTCTTCCTCAAGCTGGTCCGCCACATCACGATCGATCCGACCAAGCCGCTCGGTGCGCGCGACCTCATCAAGCTGGTCGCCAGCCAGGAGCCGGTGGTGATCTTCCCGGAAGGCCGCATCACGGTGTCCGGCTCGCTGATGAAGGTGTATGACGGCACCGCGATGATCGCCGACAAGGCGGATGCCGTGGTCGTGCCCGTCCGCATCGAGGGCGCGCAGCGCTCGCATCTCAGCTACCTCAAGGACGGTCAGATCAAACGCTCGTGGTTCCCCAAGGTGACGGTGACCATCCTGCCGCCGGTCAAGCTCACCATTGACGCGGCGCTCAAAGGCAAGACCCGCCGCAACGCGGCTGGAGCGGCGTTGCAGGACGTCATGATCGAGGCGATGGTCAAGAACGCCATGCTCGACCGCACGCTGTTCGAGGCGCTGGCCCATGCCCATCGCGACCACGACACCGGCAAGGTGATGATCGAGGATCCGCTCGGGACCAGGCTGACCTATCGCAAGCTGCTGCTCGGCGCGCAGGTGCTCAGCCGCAAGCTCGAGCATGGCACCATGGTCGGCGACAATATCGGCGTGCTGCTGCCGAACTCGGCCGGCGTCGCCGTCGTCTTCATGGCGCTGCAGTCGATCGGCCGCGTGCCCGCGATGCTGAACTTCTCCGCCGGCCCGGTGAACGTGCTGGCAGCGATGAAGGCGGCGCAGGTCACGACGGTGCTGACCTCACGGGCCTTCATCGAGAAGGGCAAGCTCGACAAGCTGATTGCCGCGATCGAGGGGCAGGTGCGCTTGGTCTATCTCGAGGACGTCAAGGCCTCGGTCGGCCTCGCCGACAAGATCAAGGGCATCATGGCTGGCACCAAGCCCCGCGTGCCCCGCAACGCCGATCACCCGGCCGTGATCCTGTTCACCTCCGGTTCGGAGGGCACGCCCAAGGGCGTCGTGCTGTCCCACCGCAACATCCTGGCCAACGCCGCTCAGGCGCTGGCCCGGGTCGACGCCAATGCCAACGATCTCGTGTTCAACGTTCTGCCGGTGTTTCACTCCTTCGGCCTTACCGGCGGCATGATGATGCCCATGTTGGCGGGTATTCCGATCTATATGTACCCGTCGCCGCTGCACTACCGGATCGTGCCGGAGTTGATCTACCAGACCGGCGCTACCATTTTGTTCGGCACTGACACCTTCCTCACCGGCTACGCGCGTTCGGCCCATGCCTATGATTTCCGCACGCTTCGACTGGTCATCGCCGGCGCCGAGCCGGTCAAGGACCGGACACGGCAGGTCTACATGGAGCGCTATGGCATCCGCGTGCTCGAAGGCTATGGCGTCACCGAGACCGCGCCGGTTCTGGCGATGAACACGCCGATGGCCAACCGTGTCGGTACCGTCGGCCGCCTGTCGCCGCTGATGGAGTATCGGCTCGACAAGGTGCCGGGCATCGAGGAGGGCGGCCGGCTCTCCGTCCGCGGGCCCAACGTCATGCTCGGCTATGTCAGGGCCGAGAATCCCGGCGTGCTCGAGGCGCTGCCGGAGGGCTGGCACGACACGGGCGATATTGTCACGATCGACCCGCAGGGCTTCATCACGATCAAGGGGCGCGCCAAGCGCTTCGCCAAGATCGCCGGCGAGATGGTCTCGCTGACGGTGGTCGAGCAGATCGCCACGACGTTGTGGCCGCAGGCCGCGTCCGTCGCGGTGTCGATCCCCGATCAGCGCAAGGGCGAGCGGATCGTGCTGATCACGACGCAGAAGGATGCCGAGCGCGCGGCGATGCAGCGTCAGGCCAAGGCGCAGGGCGCGCCGGAACTCGCGGTGCCGGCAGTCGTGATGGTGGTCGACAAGATCCCGCTGCTCGGTTCCGGCAAGACGGATTATGTCGGTGCCAAGGTGATTGCCGAGGAGGCTGCCAAGGAGACTGCTCAGGCCGCTCCGGAGCGCGAGGCGGAGGAGCGGGAAGTGGCGTGATGGCATCGCTGCGCCGATCTCGCCAACAGCATGGCCCCCGCGACGCGGGGGTCGTCCTGCTGCATGGCATCGCCGGCCGCTCATTGATGCTGCGCCCGCTGGAGCGGCGGCTGCAGCGCGCGGGATTTGCCACGCTGAACCTCGACTATGAGAGCCGCAAGAAGCCGCTCGAGCGTCTCGCCGAGGATATCCATCCGGCCATTGCCGCCTTTGCGACAGGAATCGACGGCCCGATCCACTTCGTGACCCATTCGATGGGTGGGCTGCTGGCGCGGGTTATGATCGCGCATCATCGGCCGTCGCGGCTTGGCCGCGTCGTCATGCTGGGCACGCCCAATGGCGGCAGCGAGCTCGCGGACTGGCTACAGAATGTCGGGCTCTATCGCGCTTATTTCGGTCCCGCCGGCCTGCAACTGGTGACCACCAAGCACATCACGCTCACATCGCTGCCGCCGCCCGATTACGAGATCGGCGTCATCGCCGGGAACCGCTTTCTCGACCCGATCGCGGCGCTGTTCGTGCTGCCATGGCCCAATGACGGCCGCGTGTCGGTCGAGAGCTGCAAGCTTGCTGAGATGACGGACTACACGACGGTGAAGGCCTCGCATATGGGCCTCTTGGTGCATCCGACATCGATCCGGCAGACGATCGCGTTCCTGCGCAATGGCCAGTTCGAGCCGGCGCGTCCGCTCTTGCGCGGTGTCATCGCCGAGATCGGCCGCCGCGCGGCCTCTTGACGCAAGTTTTCCTTGCCCCTCCCAGCTATCCCGCGACAATCTCGCATCCGACAGCAAGCGACAGGCAAGGCGATGACCGACGATAGCGTGATTCTCGACAAGCGCGGCCAGGCCCTCTGGATCACCATCAACCGGCCCGAGAAGCGCAACGCCCTCAATGGCGACGTCATCGCGGGCATCTCGCGCGGCTACCGCCAGGCGCATGACGATCCGGACGTGCGCGTGATCGTGCTGACGGGGGCAGGGGACAAGGCGTTCTGCGCCGGCGCCGACCTGCAGAACTCCGGTGCGGCCTTTGCGATGGATTTCTCGCGGCCCAATGTCGACTATGCCGATCTGCTCAGGTTGTCGCAGAACGCCACCAAGCCGGCGATCGCGCGGGTCGGCGGCGTCTGCATGGCCGGTGGCATGGGGTTGTTGTGCATGACCGACATGGCGGTCGCAGCCGACCACGTGATCTTCGGCCTGCCGGAGGTGAAGGTTGGTGTGTTCCCGATGCAGGTGCTGAGCCTGTTGCAGAGCATCGCGCCGCCCCGGCTCGTCAATGAATGGGCTCTGACGGGCGAGCCGTTCGACGCCAAAGCGGCGCAGGCGGCAGGGCTGCTCAACCACGTCGTTCCGGCCGCCGAGCTCGATGCCAAGATCGATTGGCTGATCGGCCGTCTCGTCGACAAATCACCGACCGCCATCCGACGCGGCAAATACGCGATGCGCGCGATCGCGTCGATGTCGTTCGACGAATCCATCGCCTATCTCGAAAGCCAAATCGCGCTGCTCGCGATGACCGAGGATGCCAAGGAAGGCTTGAAGGCGTTCGCCGAGAAGCGCAAGCCGGTGTGGCCGGGCAAGTAGCCCGCCGCCGTTGGACGTTTGACGGCTGCTCGGTTGTTGGCGCTGTCATGCTCCGCGAAGGCGGAGCATCCATGATGCGCAAACGCGTTCGTGGATTTGGGATGGACGTATGAGGGCTTCCCACACCCGTGCAACCGATGGTCTCACCATCCGGCCGATGCATGCCGATGAGATTCCGCTGGCCGTCGACTGGGCGGCGGCCGAGGGCTGGAATCCTGGTTTGTCGGATGCGGCCTGTTTCGCGGTGGTCGATCCCGATGGCTTTTTCGTGGCCGAGCGCGACGGCGTGCCGGTCGCGACGGTGTCCTGCGTCAACTATGACGATCGCTTCGCCTTTCTCGGTTTCTACATCGTCCGCCCCGAGCTGCGCGGGCGCGGCTACGGCTTGCGGCTCTGGCAGGCGGCGATGGCGCATGCGGGATCGCGTGTTGTTGGGCTCGACGGCGTGGTGGTGCAGCAGGACAACTACCGGACATCCGGCTTCAGCTATGCGCATGCCAATATCCGCTATGGTGGGCGACCTGCCGCCCTGCCGCCACCAGGGGGCTCATCACGGATCGTCGCCCTGAGCGATGTGCCGTTGACCGACATCGAAGCGTCAGATGCGACCGTGTTTCCCGCCCCACGCCGTGCATTCCTGCGGGCCTGGATCGACGCGCCCGGTCATGTCGGCCGGGCGCTGATCCGCGATGGCGCGCTGGCCGCTTGGGGCGTGATCCGTCCATGTCGCGCCGGCTCCAAGATCGGTCCGCTGGTGGCCGAGAGGCGCGAGGATGCCGAGACCATGGTCGCAGCGCTGCTGAGCGCAGCCGGCGACTCCGAGGTGTTCCTCGACGTGCCGGCGATCAATCCGGCGGCTTTGGCGCTCGCCGAGAGCCTCGGCCTCAAGCCGGTGTTCGAAACCGCGCGCATGTACGCCGGGCCGATCCCGCCGCTACGGATCGAGCGCGTATTCGGCATCACCACATTCGAGCTCGGCTAGCTCAGCGCCCGAGCGGCCGCGCGAAGCTCAGCTCATGGCCGTCGGGATCGGTGAGGTGGAAGTAGCGCTCGCCCCATTCGGCGTCACGCGGGGTGGTCGATGGCGCAAAACCAGCGGCCAGCGCCTTCGCGTAAACGACGTCGACATCCGCGACGTGGAAGATGACGCGGCCCCACCAGCTCCATTGTTTGTCCTCAGGCATGGCGATCAGGTTGAGATAGCCCGTACCGACGCGGAAGGTCGTGAACGGGGCGTCGCCGCCGCCATACGGAATGTCGTCGAATCCGAGCGCCCGATAGAAGGCGACCGCGCGGGCCATGTCGTGGGTGGCGATGGTGATCGCGCTAATGCTCTCGATGGTCATGGAGGCGCTCCGGACCTGTATTGGAAGTCGCAGTGCAGAGAAGCGCATCTCGCTGTCGTGGTGCAAGAGCGGCCTCGCGGCCTGCGGCCTAGCGCCACCGCCGGCTCATCGTCGCCCCCAAGGCAAAGAAGATCGCGGCCCCGATGGCGACGGTCGCCGCGCGTGCCACGTCGCCCGGGATGAGCATGGCCTGCTGCGCTGCGCCCTGGCTGAACGAGCCACGCGTGCGATGCAGGCGCGTCACGGGTTGGTCGAGGTTATCGGGGCGGTCGGGCACCAGCGGGACATCGGTCTGCTGCCCGGCGATCGCCTTGGCGGCAAGATAGCGGTCGAGCAGTGCCGGCGCGACGGCGTTGCCGAGGATCGTGAGCAGTGTCGGCCAGCCGATCCAATATTCGCGGAAGTCGCCGTCGGCGACGCGGTGGACGGCGTCCGCGATCACCTCCGGTTCCACGGGCCGGCCCATCGGCCGCGGCGTATGTGCGAGGTGGGCGCGGGCCCAGTCGAATTGCGGCGTGTTCACTGCGGGCAGATCGACCATGCAGAGCGTGATGCGCGACCGCTCATGCATCAGTTCGGCGCGCAGCGAGTCGGTGAAGCCGCGGATCGCGTGCTTGGCGCCGCAATAGGCCGCCTGCAGCGGAATTCCGCGATAGGCGAGCGCCGAGCCGATCTGGATGATCCGGCCTTCGCCGCGCCGGCGCATCGACCGCAGCGCCGCCATGGTGCCGTGCACGAAGCCGAGATAGGTCACCTCGGTGACGCGGTGGAACTCCTCCGGCGTGATGTCGGCCACCGTCGAGAACACGGTCTCCATGGCGTCGTTGATCCAGATGTCGACCGGACCGAGACGCTGCTCGAGCCGCTCGGCGGCCTCGAACAGCGCCGGCGCGTCGGCGACATCGACGGCCTCGTATTCGGCATGCGCAAAGCGCCCCTGCAGCTCGCGCTGAACGCCGCGAAGCGCCTCCTCGTCGCGTGCGAGCAGACCGACGCGGTCGCCAGCCTCGCCGAAGCGCTTGGCGATGGCGCGGCCGGCACCGGCGGAGGCGCCGGTGATGATGATCGTGCGAGCTCGTCTGCGAGGCATGTCCGGGTTCTCCACGCGCCCCGTTGTACAAACGTGCGGCCGCCGGCAATGTTTCGGGCGGGGAGAACCGCGCTGATGAATCCTTGGTAAGCTCCTGCGCCACGGTCAGCCCGGCCGCATGTGGTGGCGCCTGTCGTCGAGAACTACAACGGTGTCGAAGTCTCGCGCGAGCTCGGCCAGTGCGCCTATCGGCGTCATGGTCTTGGCGAGCGCCGATGCCGGCAGCGGAATCTGGGACATGTGGCCTCCTCGGTGAGATCACCAAGGAAGCCGCGATCGCCGGAAAGGTTGCCAAGAGGACGAAGAGGCTCAGCCCGCATTCGGCTTGAGGCCGGCGGCCTCGATGCCGGCGATGGCGCAGATCTCGTCATTGTCGCTGGTGTCGCCGGAGACGCCGACCGCGCCGAGCAAAGTGGTGCCGTCCATGATCAGCACGCCGCCGGGTACCGGCACCATACGGCCCTGCGCCAGCGTGTTCACGGCATCGATGAAATAGGCCTGCTCCTGGGCACGCTGGAACAGCGCGCGCGAACCGAGACCGAGCGCCAGCGCGCCATAGGCCTTGCCATGTGCGACCTCGGCCCGCATCAGGCTGGTGCCATCCTGCGCTGCGGCGGCCTTCAGGCAGCCGCGCGCGTCCAGCACGATTACGGCGAGCGGCTTCAGCTTCTTCTCGATCCCCTTGGCCAGCGTCGCGTCGAGGATCTTGCGGGCAGTGTCGAGCGTGAGATCGGCCATGTCGGTGTCCTTTGTGATTTGTGATGAATAGTCGGCTTTATCATCCGTCATTGCGAGCGAAGCAAAGCAATCCTGGGCGAAAGAAAAGATCTGGATTGCTTCCGCCGTCACCCTCCGGGCTATGGCGGACAAGTCGTCGTTTCGCTCCTCGCAATGACGACAGTGAGATCATGCTCCGCGGCTTCCAGTCTCGGGAGCTACTGAGATGCCTGCGTACGCTCCAGGCTCATCGCCAGGAGCTGCGCAGCGTGCACGGCGCCGCGGGCAGCGCCGTCCTGAATCTGGTGACGGCAGGAGGTGCCGTCGGCAACGATGAAGGTCGTGCTATCAGCTTTGCGAACAGCCGGCAGCAATGAGGCTTCCGCCATCTGCAGCGACGCTTCGTAGGTCTCCGCGCCATAGCCGAACGCGCCGGCCATGCCGCAGCAGGAGGATTCGATCGTCTCGACCTCGAGCTCGGGGATCAGCCGCAGAACCTGTTCGACCGGTTTGAAAGCGGCGAAGGATTTCTGGTGGCAATGGCCATGCAGCAGCGCTTTGCCGGGCAGGGGACCGAGCGGCAATGCCAGCCGGCCGCTCTCCGCCTCGCGCGCCAGAAACTCCTCCAGCAGCAGCGCATGCGCGCTGATCGTCCGGGCGTTGGCGTCGTTGCGCAGCGACAGCAGCTCGTCGCGCAGCGTGAGAAGACAGCTCGGCTCCAGGCCGATGATCGGCACGCCGCGGGCGGCGAACGGCGCGTAGGTCTCGACCAGCCGCTGCAGCTCGGACTTGGCTTCATCGACGAGCCCGGCGGAGAGGAAGGTGCGGCCGCAGCACAGCGCGCGGCCGCCATCGACCGGCCTCGGCACATAGACGCGGTACCCCCCGGCGATCAGCACGCGCAGCGCGGCGTCGAGATTCTCGCGCTCATAGATGCGGTTGAAGGTGTCGCCGAACAGCACGACTTCGCGGCCGTTCTCGGGGCCGAACGCCTCGGCGTCGACGCGGAACGTGTCGCTGCGGAACGCCGGCAGCTTGCGTTTGGCGCTGATGCCGGCGACGCGCTCCATCAGCGCGCGCAGCGGCGCGCTGTGATTGCGCAGGTTCGCGAGCGGTGCGAAGCGTGCAGCGAGATCAGCATAGCGCGGAAGATAAGCGACGATCCGGTCACGCAAGGTGAGGCCATGGCTGGTCGCCCGTGCCGCCAGCACCTCGATCTTCATCTTGGCCATGTCGACGCCGGTCGGGCACTCGCGGCGGCAGGCCTTGCAGGAGACGCAGAGCTTCAGCGTCTCCATCATCTCGTCCGACGACAGCGCGCCTGGACCGAGCTGGCCGGAGATCGCGAGCCGCAGCGTGTTGGCGCGGCCGCGCGTGACATCCTTCTCGTTGCGGGTGGCGCGATAGGACGGGCACATCACGCCGCCGTCGAGCTTGCGGCAGGCGCCGTTGTTGTTGCACATCTCGACCGCGCCCTGGAAGCCGCCGGCAGCGCCGGGATAGGCCGACCAGTCGAGCACGGTCTTGATGTCGTCGATGCGATAATCCGGCGGATAGCGGAACAGCGAGCGATCGTCCATTCTGGGCGGATCGACGATGCGGCCGGGGTTGAGCACGTTCGCCGGGTCGAAGCGCTGCTTCACTTCCTTGAAGTCGGCGACGATACGACTGCCGAACATCTGTTCGTGGAATTCCGAGCGCACGATGCCGTCGCCATGCTCGCCGGAATGCGAGCCCTTGTACTCGCGCACCATGGCGAAGGCTTCCTCGGCGATGGCGCGCATCGCCTTGACGTCCTTCTCCAGCTTCAAATTCAGGACGGGGCGGACGTGCAGGCAGCCTTCGGAGGCGTGCGCATACATCGTGCCGCGAGTGCCGTGTCTGGCGAAGACCTCATTGAGGCGCGCGGTGTAGTCGGCGAGATGCGGCAGCGGCACCGCGCAGTCCTCGACGAAGGACACCGGCTTTCCGGCCTCCTTCATCGACATCATCACGTTGAGGCCGGCGGCGCGGAAGTCGGCGACGGCCGTCTGCAGGGCAGGCTCCGATATCTCGACCACGCCGCCCCATTTGCGCGGTTCGTTGGTCCAGGAGAAGCCGAGATCGCCCATCAGCTCGGAGAGCAGCTTCAGCTTGGCGAGGTTCGCGTCGACAGTCTCCTCGGCGAACTCCACCACCAGGATCGCATCGGGATCGCCGCGCACGGCCGCCGCAATCACCGGCCGGAACATTGCGATGTCGCGGCCGAGCCCGATCATGGTGCGGTCGACCAGCTCGACCGCGATCGGCTTCAGCTTGACCAGATGCTGGGCCGCGTCCATCGCCTCATAGAAGCTGCCGAAATGGCAGACGCCGAGCACCTTGTTTCGGATGAGCGGCCACAGCTTCAGCTCGATCCGGGTGGAGAAGGCCAACGTGCCTTCGGAGCCGACAAGGAGATGGGCGAGATTGTTGGCGGCGTTGCGCGGCGTCAGCGCGTCGAGATTGTAGCCGCCGACGCGGCGCTGCACCTTGGGAAATCTGTCGCCGATCTCGGCCGCCTCACGCTCGCCGAGCGCCAGCATGTGACGAAACAGGGCGCGGGCCTTGTCCGGCGCGTTCACGTCGGCTAGGTCGCGCGGCACCTCGGCGAAACGCGCCTGCGTGCCGTCGGCCAGCGCGGCGTCGATGGCGATGGTGTTGTCGCGCATCGTGCCGTAGCGCAGCGAGCGGCCGCCGCAGGAATTGTTGCCGGCCATGCCGCCGATCGTGGCGCGCGATGCCGTGGAGACGTCCACGGGAAACCACAGGCCATGCGTCTTCAGCTGGCGATTGAGGTCATCGAGCACGATGCCCGGCTCGACCACGCAGGTCCGCCCGGCGACGTCAAGCGAGACGATGCGGTTGAGGTGCTTGGAAAAGTCGACGACGATTCCCTCGTTGACCGTCTGGCCGCATTGCGAGGTGCCGCCGCCGCGCGGGGTGACGATGCGGCCGTCATCGCGGGCGATGGCCAGCGCCCGTAAAGCCTCGTCCATCGTGCGTGGCACGACCACGCCGGCCGGGATGACCTGATAAAATGAGGCGTCCGTGGCGTAGCGGCCACGATTGAAGCGATCGAAAAAGACGTCGCCGGTGATCTCGGCGCGGAGCTTCTGTTCCAGCCTGGACGGACCGGCTTTGGCGTTCGGCATGATGGTCCCTGGTCGGCCCTGGTCTGGTCGCGGTTCCCCACGCCTCGGCCCGGTGTCAATCATTTGCAGCGTACCGTCAACCAGATTGCATGCAATTTGAGAAGGCCATTCTCAACCTTAGTCTACTCCAACCGGCTTTCCGCCGGGTGGGGCGGCGACGGCCTGCCCCTCGGCAAAGTAGGCGATCGCGGCCGCCCCCTTGTTGCGCAAATGCTGGAAGAGGATGTCAGACAGCTCGCTGCCGGCTCGGCGGCGCAACGCGTCGAGGATCTGCTCATGCTCGCGCATGGCCTCGCTCCAGCGTTCGCGCTTGCGGGCGAAATTGGCTGAAAAGCGGACCCGACGGATGCGTCCGGCGAGGCTCTCATAGGTCGCGTGAAGGGTCGCATTGGCGGCGGCATCGACGATCGCGCGATGGATGAGCTGGTTCACATGAAAGTAACCATGCATGTCCTGCCGAATGTAGAAGCCGTACATATCGTGATGAAGTTGCTCGATATTTTTGATGTCTTCATCCGACATTTTCTCGCAGGCGAGGCGTCCGGCAAGACCCTCCAGGCCGCCCATCAGGTCGAACAATTCGCGAATGTCTGCGGCGCTCAGGGGGCGCACCCGCGCGCCGCGATTGGGCAGCAGCTCGACCAGCCCTTCCGCCGCGAGCACCTTCAGGGCTTCACGCAAGGGCGTGCGGGACACCCCCAACATCTCGCAGAGCTGCCGCTCGGACAACCGCCCGCCGTCGGGGACATGGCCCTCGACGATGTAGTCGCGCAGCCTGGCCAGGATCTCGTCATGCAACGAGGTCTCGTCCCGCGCTGATGTCGTGCGGCTGCCTGGCTCGGCAGAGGGGGGCATTTCGATGTCGGGAATCATGGAGCTCATGCCACAGCATTGTAGCGGTGATTACAGATTGGGTCGATCTCATATATGAATTCGTTATGTGCCTTGCGCAGTCAAAAATTGCATGCAATCATAGGTGCTGCAATGCCGCTGTCGTCTGGAGTTTTCCTTTGACCCGTCACCAAGGCCGCCATTTCCTGCACATTCCGGGACCGAGTCCGGTGCCCGAGCGGGTGCTGCGGGCGATGGACATGCCGGTGATCGACCACCGCAGCGCCGAATTCGGCGAACTCGGCAAGGCCGTCCTCAGCGGCTCGCAGAAGATCTTCAGGACCGCGAGCCCGGTGATCATCTACCCGTCCTCCGGCACCGGCGCCTGGGAGGCTGCGATCGTCAACACGCTGTCACCCGGCGACAAGGTGCTGATGGTCGAGACCGGCCATTTCGCCACGCTGTGGCGGCAGATGGCGGCGCGCTGGGGGGTAGAGGTCGACTTCATTCCGGGCGACTGGCGGCGCGGTGTCGACCCCGCAATGATCGAAGAGAAGCTCGCGGCCGACACGGCGCATCAGATCAAGGCCGTGATGGTCGTGCACAATGAGACCTCGACCGGCGCGACCAGCCGGATCGGCGAGGTCAGGGCAGCGATGGATCGCGCCAAGCATCCGGCGCTGCTGATGGTCGATACCATCTCGGGCCTCGCCTCGGCCGACTTCCGCTTCGACGAGTGGAAGGTCGATGTCGCTGTGTCCTGCTCGCAGAAGGGTTTCATGCTGCCGCCGGGGCTCGGCTTCAATGCGGTTTCGGACAGGGCTCGGGCGGTTGCCAAGACCAACAAGATGCCGCGCTCGTTCTGGGATTGGGAAGACATGCTGAAGCTGAACGCGAATGGCTTCTTCCCCTATACGCCTGCGACGAACCTGCTTTACGGCTTGCGTGAGGCGATCGCGATGTTGCTCGAGGAAGGCCTCGACGAGGTATTCGCGCGCCATCAACGGCTGGCAGAGGCCACCCGTGCCGCGGTCCAGCATTGGGGGCTGGAGGTGCTCTGCCAGGAGCCGAGGGACTATTCGCCGGTCCTGACCGCCGTGCTGATGCCGCCGGGCCATGATGCAGATCAGTTCCGGCAGGTCGTACTGGACAATTACAACATGTCGCTCGGCTCGGGCCTCTCCAAAGTGGCCGGCAAGGTGTTCCGTATCGGCCATCTCGGCGAGTGCAACGAGTTGACCCTGATGGCCGCGTTGAGCGGTGTCGAGATGGGGCTGCGTGTCGCCGGCGTGCCGCATCGTGCCGGCGGCGTCGATGCTGCGATGGCGCTTCTGGAGCAGCCCATGCCCGGCAATGCGCCGCGGCACCTCGCAGTTGTGAATTGAGGCGAAATCGCGTGCGGTTGCGGGTCAAATCCGCCCGTGCCGCGCTGCACAGCAGAAGGAAGCCCGTGTGCATCTGAGGGATGTCAGCCCGAAGCGATCGGTGCTTGCGTCTTCTGTGTTGACGCCAGCGGTCTGGCGGGAGAAAAGCGCGGCGAGCGCGTGGCATGCCACGTCCGCGCACCAACCAAACGACCGGGGATGGACGCCAATGACTGTGCACACAGGACGGCATTTTCTTCAAATTCCGGGGCCGACCAACGTGCCCGACCGCGTGCTGCGCGCGATGGACATGCCGACGATGGATCATCGCGGTCCCGAGTTCGCCGAGCTCGGTTTTGCTGTGCTGGCGGCCAGCCAGCGGATCTTCCGCACCAAGCAGCCGGTGATCATCTATCCGTCGTCCGGCACCGGCGCCTGGGAAGCGGCGATCGTCAACACGCTCGCGCCCGGCGACAAGGTGCTGATGGCCGAGACCGGCCAGTTCGCGGTGCTGTGGCGTGGCATCGCCGACAAGTTCAAGCTCGACGTCGACTTCATCTCCGGCGACTGGCGTCATGGCGCCGACATCGCGGCCATCGAGCAGCGCCTCGTCGAGGACAAGGCGCACAAGATCAAGGCCGTCTGCATCGTGCACAACGAAACGTCGACCGGCTGCCTCACGCCGCCGCTCGAGGTGCGCAAGGCGCTCGATCGCGCCGGCCATCCGGCGCTGCTGATGGTCGACACCATCTCCGGCCTCGGCTCGATGGAGTACGAGCATGACGCCTGGGGCATCGACGTCTCCGTCGCGGGCTCGCAGAAGGGCCTGATGCTGCCGCCGGGACTCGGCTTCAATGCTGTCTCGGAGAAGGCGCTCGCCGCCGCCAAGGCCAATCCGGGCATGCGCTCGTATTGGGATTGGCAGGAGATCATCAATTTCAACAAGCTCGGCACCTTCCCCTACACGCCAGCCTGCAATCTCTTGATGGGCCTCAACGAGGCGCTGAAGATGCTGGAGGAGGAGGGCCACGAGAACGTGTTCGCCCGCCATCGCCGCCACAGCCTCGCCACCCGCGCCGCCGTGAAGGCCTGGGGTCTCGATACGCAGTGTCAGGATCCGCAGGCGCATTCTCCGGCGCTGACCGGTGTCGTGATGCCCGAGGGCCATGATGCCGACCAGTTCCGCAAGCTCGTGCTCGAGCACTTCGACATGTCGCTCGGCACCGGCCTGAACAAGATCAAGGGCAAGGTCTTCCGCATCGGTCATATCGGTCACTTCAACGACCTGATGCTGATGGGCACGCTCGCCGGCGTCGAGATGGGCCTCGCGCTTGCCAATGTGCCGCATCGGGCCGGTGGCGTGCTCGCGGCGATGGACGTCCTGAAGGCGCGCGAGGCCGCGCCGATTTCGAAGGTGGCCTGATGAACGCACCTGCGACCGGATCCGACGATCTCATCTATGCCGTCGACGACGGCATCGCCAAGATCACCTTCAACCGGCCGCAGGCGCGCAACGCGATGACATTCGCGATGTACGACCAGATGGCCTCGATCTGCGAGGCCATCAATGCCGACCGGTCGATCAAGGCGCTGATCCTGACCGGCGCCGGCGACAAGGCGTTCGCCTCCGGCACCGACATCTCCCAGTTCCGTGCCTTCAAGACCGCGCAGGACGCGCTCGACTATGAGGCGCGGATCGATCGCGTGCTCGGCACGCTCGAGCTCTGCCGCGTGCCGGTGATTGCGGCGATCGCCGGCGCCTGCACCGGCGGCGGCGCCGGCATCGCCGCCTGCTGCGACATCCGGATCGGCACCGAGACCACCCGCATCGGCTTTCCGATCGCACGCACGCTCGGCAACTGCCTATCGATGTCGAACATCTCGCGCGTGGTCTCCCTGATCGGACCGGCGCGGACCAAGGACCTGATCTTCAAGGCGCGGCTGGCCGAGGCGCCGGAGGCGCTTGCGCTCGGCCTGCTGAACGAGATCGTTCCCGACGTCGAAACCCTGCAGACGCGCGCGCTTGAGACGGCGAAGCTCGTCGCGTCGCATGCGCCGATCACGCTCGAAGTGACCAAGGAGGCGGTCCGCCGCATCCGCCGCACGTTGACGCGCGACGAGGGCGAGGACCTGATCCTGCGGGCCTATATGAGCGAGGATTTCCGCGAGGGCATGGACGCGTTCCTCAACAAGCGGACACCGAACTGGAAGGGCAAGTAGCGCATGCCGCGGCTGCGACCTTATGCGGACATCGCGATGCGGCATTTTCCTTGTCATCTTGAACTCATCACAATAAGCCAGCAGTATCCTGGTAGGATGCAAGCAGGCGCTTCGAACGGGGAAGAAAACACGTGCGCAACCTGATCAAAATCGCGGCCGCAACGGCGGTTCTTTTCGGAAGTGCGCCGGCCTTTGCCGGCTGGGAACCGACCAAGCCGGTCGAAATCGTCGTGGCTGCGGGCGCCGGTGGCGCATCCGACCAGATGGCCCGCATGATGCAGGCTGCGATCCAGAAGAACAATCTGCTGAAGCAACCGGTCGTCGTGTCGCTGAAGGGCGGGGCGTCCGGAGCCGAGGCGCTGATGTACATGAAGTCCAGCGATGGTGACGCCAACAAGGTCCTGATCGCCTATTCGTTGATCTATATGCTGCCGCTGTCGGCCAAGCTGCCGTTCGACTGGCATGAGCTGTCGCCGGTCGCGGTGATCGCGCTCGACCAGTTCGTGTTGTGGGACAATGTCAATGGTCCGAAGACGGTGAAGGAGTTCATCGAAGCCGCCAAGGCATCGAGCTCGCCGTTCAAGCTGGGCGGCACCGGCTCGAAGCGCGAGGATCACGTGCTCACCGTGTTCCTGGAGAAGAAGACCGGCGCGAAATTCTCCTATCTGCCTTACAAGTCGGGCGGCGAGGCTGCGACGCAACTGGTCGGCGGCCATACCGAGGCGAACGTCAACAATCCCTCCGAGAACCTGGAGGTCTGGCGCGCCGGCCAGGTGCGTCCGCTCTGCGTGTTCGACAAGGAGCGCATCTCCTACACCGCCAAGGTCACGGAGACGCAGTCCTGGAATGACATTCCGACCTGCAAGGAGCAGGGCCTGGACGTGCAGTACCTGATGCTGCGCGCGATGTTCTTGCCAGGCAAGGTGACCCAGGAGCAGCAGGAGTTCTACGTCGACCTGTTCAGCAAGCTGGTGCAGACGCCGGAATACAAGGACTACATGGAGAAGCAGGCGCTCAAGCCGATCTTCCTTACGGGCAAGGACATGGTGCAGTTCCTCGAAGAGGACGGCTCGCTGAACAAGCAGCTGATGACGGAAGCCGGCTTCGTCGCCAAGTGAGGCCGGGCGAGGCGAGGGGATGAGGAGGATCGATGTCCAACGCTGAGCTCGAGATCGCGGTCGACGATCCGACCGCGCCTGAGGAGGATTCTCCTTCCGTCACCTCCAACCGGACCGTCGACGTCGCTGTGTCGCTGCTGCTGCTCGCGCTCGCCGTCGTGCTCGCCTGGGACAATTGGCGGACCGGGGCGTCCTGGGACTCCACCGGTCCGGAGCCCGGCTACTTCCCGTTCTATCTGTCGGTGATCCTCGGCGGCGCCAGCCTTTACGGCATCGGCGCGGCCTTCCTGTCGCGCAAGGAGGCGGTCGAGACCTTCGTCACGCGGGCGCAGTTGCGCCGCGTGATGGCGGTGTTTGTGCCGACGCTTCTGTTCTGCATCGCCATGCAGTTTCTCGGCATCTATGTCGCGAGCTTCCTGCTGATCGCCGGCTTCATGCGTATCGTCGGCAGAATCGCGATCTGGAAATCTCTGCTCACGGCGTTCCTGTTCAGCGCCGTGATGTTCGTGACCTTCGATATCGTCTTCGACGTGCTGATGCCCAAAGGACCGCTCGAAGCGGCGTTCGGGTACTGACACTGCTATCTCTCCCTGTCATTGCGAGGAGCGAAGCGACGAAGCAATCCAGGGCTTCACACGCGACTCTGGATTGCTGCGCTCGTAATGACGGAAACCGAGCTGGAATGAAATCATGGAAGCCTTGGGTCTGCTGCTGCATGGGTTCGCGGTCCTCCTGACGTGGAAGACGCTGGCGCTGATGATGGTCGGGCTGGTGCTCGGCGTGTTCGTCGGCGTGCTGCCGGGACTTGGCGGCCCCAACGGCGTCGCGATCCTGCTGCCGTTGACCTTCTCGATGGATCCGACCTCGGCCATCGTGATGCTGTCCTGTATCTATTGGGGCGCGCTGTTCGGCGGCGCCATCACCTCGATCCTGTTCAACATCCCCGGCGAGGCCTGGTCGGTGGCGACCACCTTCGACGGCTATCCAATGGCGCAGCAGGGCAAGGCGGCCGAGGCGCTGACGGCGGCTTTCACCTCGTCCTTCATCGGGTCCCTGGTCGCCGTGCTGCTGATCACCTTCCTGGCGCCGTGGATCTCGTCCTTCGCGCTGAAGTTCGGCCCGCCCGAGTTCTTCGCCGTCTATCTGCTCACCTTCTGCTCCTTCGTCGGTCTCGGACGTGAGGACAAGCACAAGACCGTCATTGCGATGGCGCTCGGGCTGCTGCTTGCCGGTGTCGGCATGGACACGGTCTCGGGCCAGCTGCGCATGACCTTCGGCTCGACGGATCTGCTCCGCGGCATCAACTTCCTGGTCGCCGTCATCGGCCTGTTCGGCATCAGCGAGATCCTGCTGACGATGGAGGAGCGCCTCGCGCTGCGCGGTCACGCGGCTTCGATCTCGCTGCGCACGGTGCTTGCGGTGTGGAAGGACCTGCCGAAATACTGGATGACCCTGCTGCGCTCCTCGGTGATCGGCTGCTGGCTCGGCATCACGCCGGGCGGCGCGATCGCCGCGTCCTTCATGGGCTACAATCTCGCCAAGCGCTTCTCCAAGGACCCGGACAGTTTTGGCAAGGGCCGCATTGAGGGCGTGTTCGCGCCTGAGACCGCCGCGCACGCCTCGGGCACCGCGGCGCTTTTGCCGATGCTGGCGCTCGGCATTCCTGGCTCCGGCACCGCGGCGATCCTGCTCGGCGGTCTGATGGTGTGGGGCCTCAATCCTGGACCGCTGCTGTTCGTCGAGCACAAGGATTTCGTCTGGGGCCTGATCGCCTCGATGTATCTCGGCAACGTCGTCGGCCTCGTGCTTGTGCTCTCGACCGTGCCGATCTTCGCCTCGATCCTGCGGGTGCCGTTTGCGGCGGTCGCGCCGATGATCGTGGTGTCCTGCGCCATCGGCGCCTATGCGATCCAGAACGCGATGTTCGACGTCTGGCTGATGCTCGGCTTCGGCGTCGTCGGCTACGTCTTCAAGAAGATCAAGATTCCGCTGGCGCCGTTCACCTTGGCGCTGGTGCTCGGCAGCCGTGCCGAGGATGCGTTCCGCCAGTCGATGATCATCTCCGGCGGCAACATGAAGGTATTCTGGGCGAACGGTCTCGTCGGCACCATCACGACGCTCGCGATCCTGCTGTTGTTCTGGCCGCTGATCGATCGGCTGGTCGCGAGCATCAGCAAGTCGAGCGCGCCGGCTGCGAAGGCCGAGGCGTAGGCGGCGGACCGCAGGCCGCGACGTTCGGGGCCTCATGGTTCGAGACGCTCCGCGCGCAACAGTTGGTGGAGTCCACTACCTTTTGAGGCGCGGCGCTCCTCACCATGAAAGGTGAGATCGTGCTGCGCATTCAGATCTGGTCCGGAGGAGCCCGCCGCAGGCGGGCGTCTCGAAGGACGGCCACAGGCAAGATGAGCCGCGCCGACCACGCGTTCTGCGCTGGGGCGGAGGCGCCGCCGCTGGAATGGCAGGACGCCACAACAAACACGCAAGAATTCGCGTGAGATTGCGACCACTGGCTCGATTGGGCCTTGGCGTGGATCGAACTGGACCGTGGCACCGTTGCCACATCAGGGAGGAGGCTGGCTTCGCGGCGACGGACCGTTGTTCAAATCCTTTCCGCGCTTCTCCAGAGGTTGTGTCTTTGCGATGACAGCTTTTTAGGCAGGGCGGTGGTAGGCTTCATTCATGGGCAGACGTTGTGCTGCTCACGCGCGGTGCCTGATCTCTGGTCATCGCGTCCTGATGTTTCCTCCCGAGACGATCCCTTGCCCGGCGCTTGCGTCGGGCTTTTTTTGCGTTCGGCGTGTTCTGACAAGGATGCCTGTTCGCTCCTTGCCTCATTCTGGTCCCGAATGAAAAAGCCTCCGTCCGGATTGTCCGAACGAAGGCCTCGGGACGCGTTGATATCAGACGAGAGCGTTGAACTCAGGCAGCTCAGTCTCAGTTCACCTTCTCTGCGACGGGCATGTGGTACCAGTCGGATTCGTTGTCGAGCATCGTCTCGTCGAACAACAGAGCACCAGGAGCAGTCACAGCGGCCGCGTTGACGTCGCGTACGATGTCCATCGCCGTCAGGAATTCATTCAACTCGGTCGCGCTCATGGTCCGCTACTCCTCACGCGCGCGGGCCCCATGAGGTCCGCGATCAACTGATGCGAAGAGATTAACGCGGTCTTGCCTTGGCCTCAATCCGGCCAAGTTGGAAGTTCCAACGTGGTGACATCTTGGCCACAGCGGCGGGATGCCGCAGCTTGGTCATATTGCACCTGCTCACACGACGCGATGCAGGCGAAGATCAGCGATTTCGCCGTCGGTGAAGCCGAATTCGGAGAGGATCTCCTCGGTCTGCTCGCCGAATTCCGGCGGCCGTGCCGCCATGCGACTCGGCGTGCGCGACAATGTGAAGGGCTGCGCCACCAGCGTGATGTCGCGGCCGTCGTCGCTGGCGACCTGCTGCGCCATGCCGAGGTGCTTGACCTGCGGGTCCTCGAACATCTGATCGATGGCGTAGATCGGGCCGCAGGGCACGCCGGCGGCGTTGAGCTCGGCGACCCATTGCTCGCTCGTCTTCGCCACCGTTCGCTGGTTGATCTCGGCGTTCAACGCGTCGCGGTTCTTGGAGCGTGCCGGCGCCGTCGCGTAGTCGGGATTATCGATCCATTCCGGTGCGCCCAGCGTCTGGCATAGCCGCTCCCAGATCCGGCCGCCGGTCGCCGCGATGTTGATGTAGCCGTCGGAGGTCTTGAACACGCCGGTCGGGATGCTGGTCGGATGGTTGTTGCCGGCCTGCGGTGCGACGTCCTTCTCCATCAGCCAGCGCGCGGCCTGGAAGTCGAGCATGAAGATCTGCGCCTGCAACAGCGAGGTCTGCACCCACTGGCCTTCACCGGACACCTCGCGCTCGAGCAGCGCCGTGAGAATGCCCATCGCGCAGGACAGGCCTGCGGAGAGATCGGCGATCGGGATCCCCGCGCGCATCGGCCCTTCGCCGGGCGCGCCGGTGATCGACATCAGCCCGCCCATGCCCTGCGCAATCTGATCGAAGCCCGGCCGCTTGGCATAGGGGCCGTCCTGGCCGAAGCCGGAGATGCTGCCATAGACGATGCGCGGATTGACCTTGCGAACGGCCTCGTAATCGATACCGAGCTTGGTCTTCACATCCGGCCGGTAGTTCTCGATCACGACGTCCGCCTGCTTGGCCAGCCGCATGAACACGTCGACGCCCTTGGGGTCTTTCAGATTGAGTGTCATCGCACGCTTGTTGCGATGCAGGTTCTGGAAGTCGGCACCACGGCGCGGGCCGCCGAGCGCCTCGCCGCCATCCTCCATCATGGCATCGATCTTGATAACGTTGGCGCCCCAATCGGCAAACTGCCGCGCGCAGGTCGGGCCGGCGCGCACGCGCGTCAGATCGAGCACGGTGAAGCGGGACAGGGCTTTGGACGCGCGCGGGAAGGCCATGCGGACGAACTCCGAGAGAGCGTGACATGGCTGTATAGGAGAGGGCGCGGGAGGCGACAATTGCGCATGGGCCGTGCGCACCCCGCCGCTCATGCCGCTGCTGCAGGGCTACGCTTCGAGCTGGAACCTGGCTCAGCGCTCGTCTGCGATCACCTTGCCGTCGTTGGGCAGCGTTCCCGGCGCGACCAGCTCGACCTGGCCGCCGAGCTTGGTGACGCTGCGCAGGCTGGTGGCGAGCGCGTCCTGCAGGCCATCAGATGGCGCGGCGCATTCGGCCTTCAACGTCATCGCGTCGGTTTCCCCGGCGCGGGTGACGACCAGCCGCAGCCGGCCGAGCTCCGGATGGCGCTTGCCGATCTCGGCGATCTGCTCGGGTCGCACGAACATGCCCTTGATCTTGGTGGTCTGGTCGGCGCGGCCCATCCAGCCCTTGATGCGCATGTTGGTGCGGCCGCAGCGGCTGACGCCGGGCAGGGCGGCGGTGAGATCGCCGAGTGCGAGGCGAATCCAGGGATGGGCAGGATCGAGCGAGCTGACGACGATCTCGCCGACGTCGCCCTCGGCCACGGGATCACCCGTGCCGGGGCGGACGATCTCGAAAATGAGATCCTCGTTGACCACCATGCCCTCGCGTGCCGAGGTCTCATAGGCGATGATGCCGAGATCGGCGGTGCCAAAGGCCTGGTAGGCATCGATCCCGCGCGCCTTGATCTCGGCCTGCAAGGACGGCGGAAAGGCCGCGCCCGACACCAGTGCACGCTTGATCGAGGAGACGTCGCGGCCGGCGCTCGCCGCGCCATCGAGCAGGATCTTGAGGAAGTCGGGCGTGCCGCTGTAGCCGATCGGGCGATAGGCCTCGATCAGCTCGAACTGTGCCTCGGTGTTCCCCGGTCCGGCCGGGATCACCGCGCAGCCGAGCGCGCGCGCCGAGGCATCGAAGATGAAGCCGCCGGGCGTCAGATGATAGCTGAAGGTGTTGAGCACGACGTCACTGCTGCGGAAGCCGGCCGCGAACAGCGCGCGCGCGCCGCGCCAGGGATCGGTGTGGGCCGCCTCTGGCTCGAAGATCGGGCCGGGCGAGGTGAACAGACGGGAGAACGCGCCAGGCGCCTGCGCGACGAAGCCGCCGAACGGGGGAGCGGCCTTGTGCAGGGCCGGCAGCTGCGACTTGCGCAGCACGGGCAATTGCGCCAGCGCGGTGCGGCTCGTGATGTCCCGGGGATCGATGCCCTGCAGCAGCGCGGCATAGGCGGGCGCCTTGATCGCTGCATGCAGCACGTCGGGCAGGCGGCCGAACAGATCCTGCTCGCGTTCGGCGGGATCACGGGTCTCGAGGGCGTCGTAGTGGGTATTCATGCCCAGTCCTTCGGTCTTGCACCGTCATGCCCGGGCTTGTCCCGGGCATCCACGTCGTTCGTCGTTCCGGCTCGCGCGTGGATGGCCGGGTCAAGCCCGGCCATGACGAGCAGATAGTTCGCTACAGCCACCGCTTCCGCCGCTTGAAACTCTTCAGGTTCTTGAAGCTCTTGCGCTGGTCGCCGGCGCCGCCGAGGTAGAATTCCTTGACGTCCTCGTTGTCGCGCAAACTGTCCGCGGTGCCGTCGAGCACGACTTTGCCCTGCTCCATGATGTAGCCGTGGCTGGCGACCGACAGCGCCGCGCGCGCGTTCTGCTCGACCAGGAGGATGGTGACGCCGAGATCACGGTTGATCTCCTTGATGATCGCGAACACCTCCTTCACCAGCAGCGGCGACAGGCCCATCGAGGGCTCGTCCATCAGGATCATCTTCGGCCGCGCCATCAGCGCGCGTCCGATCGCCAGCATCTGCTGCTCGCCGCCGGAGAGATAGCCGGCGAGGCCCGTCCGCTCCTTCAGCCGCGGGAAATAGTTGAACACCATCTCGATGTCGCTGTTGACCTCACGGTCGCTGCGGGTGAACGCGCCGAGCTTGAGGTTTTCGAGCGAGGTCATGTCGGCCACGATGCGCCGGCCCTCCATGACCTGGAAGATGCCGCGGCGGACGATCTTCTCCGGATCGATGCCGTCGATGCGCGCGCCGTCGAACATGATCTCGCCGCGCGTCACCTCGCCATCCTCGGTCTTGAGCAGGCCGGAGATCGCCTTCAACGTCGTCGATTTGCCGGCGCCATTGGCGCCGAGCAGCGCGACGATGGCGCCCTTCGGCACATCGAGGCTGAGCCCGCGCAGCACCAGGATGACGTCGTCATAGACGACCTCGATGTTGCGAACGGAGAGCAGGGGGGCGGCTAAGGCACTGCCTGCGCCGGCTCGCGGAGTGTCGAGTGTCTCGGTCATTGTGGTTGTCCACCGCTGTCGTCCCCCGCGAAGGCGGGGGACCCAGTATTCCAGACACGCCGATGCTTCACCGAGAAGCCGCGGCGTCCTGGATCCCCGCTTTCGCGGGGATGACGATCGTGCGTGGAGTTGCTGCCGAGCTCATTCGGCATCAGCTCAGCAACTTACCAACCCGCCCATTCGGCCTTGCGCGGCAGCTCGATGGTCTTGACCTTCTCGAGCTTGATGACGCCCTTGGCCATCAAGTCGTTGAGGTCGCCATCGGTCGGTCCCGTCACGCGCGCGCGATAAAGGTCGACCTTCATCGTGCCGCGGTGGTCCTTCTCGGTCCAGGTCGAGGGGCTGCAGACGCCTTCCATGCCGGCCGGCACCCAGTCCTTCTTCTGGTGGAAGCCCTTGGCGACGTTCTCGCCGGTCGGGCCGCCATTTTTCACCGCCCACTCGATTGCTTCCTTCATGTAGAGCGAGGAGCAGACCGCGGCGACGTAGTGCACCGGCCGATAGACCTTGCCGGTGGGATCGGACATCTTGGCGATCTCCTGCACCGTCTTCATGCCCGGTGCATCGCCGCCCCAGCCGACCGAGGTGCGCAGCGGGAAGATCACGCCATCGGCGGCATCGCCCGCGGTCTTGGCGGCGTTCTCATCCATGCCCCAGACGTTGGACAGGAACTGCACATCGACGCCGGCGTTCTTGCAGGCCTTCATCACCGAGATGTTGGAGGCCGCGGTGTTGCCGAGATAGGCGTAGTTGGCGCCGGAGCTCTTCAGGCTCAGGCATTGCGCGCTGTAGTCGCCGGGCGCCAGCGCGAACACCAGCGGCGGCAGCACCTCGAAGCCGAGCTCGGTGGCGAGCGCTTCGCCCGCGGCCTTCGGCGCGTTGGGGTAGGGATGGTTGGCGCCCATGTGCACGAATTTGGGCTTGCCGGGCTTGCCCTTGGCCTTCCAGTCCTCGGCCGCCCAGGTCAGCTCGGCGCGCAGCGCGTCCGAGTAGCTCGGTCCGTAGAAGAAGTTGTACGGCGCCGGCTTCGCCTTGCCGCTGGTGCCTTCCGGATCGGTCAGCGCGGCGGCATAGGAGCCGGACATGTCCGGGATCTTGTCATTGGCGAGGAAGCCGGTGAGCGCCTCGGTGTCGGCCGTGCCCCAGCCCATGATCGCGGCGACCTTGTTGTCCGGCGCCGACCACTTCTTGTACAGCGCGATCGCGCGCGGTACCTGGTAGCCATAGTCGTTGCTGTCGACCGCGAGTTGCTTGCCGCCGATGCCGCCGTTCTTGTTGACCCAGGCGAAGGTGTCGACGACGCCCTGGCCATAGGGCGTGCCGACGTCGGACGTGCCGCCCGACAGATCCTGCAGATGGCCGATCGCGATCTGCTGCGCGTTCGCCGATGCGGCGAAGGTGCCTGCGAGCAGCGCCAGCGCCGCCGAGCCGAGCCATGATTTGATCGTCATAGTGCTTCCTCCTGTGGTGCATCCGGGCCGGATTGTCGCCGGTCCCTGTTGGTTGGAATCAATGTGAGAACGGGTAGAGCTTCCAGTATGTCTTGATCTGTCGCCAGCGACGCGCGAGCCCGTCCGGCTCGAACATCAGGAAGGCGATGATGATCAGGCCGATCGCGATCTCGCGCAGGAAGGTGATGTTGTTGTTGAGCGCGAGCGCCTTGTCGATCGCGCCGCCCTTCAGATTGTGGCTGAGCCACTCCATCGACTCCGGCAGCAGCACGACAAAGGCAGTTCCCATCAGGGTGCCCATGATCGATCCGGTGCCGCCGATGATGATCATGGCCAGGAACAGGATCGAGCGCTCGATGCCGAAGCCTTCCTGTGAGATCACCAGTTGGTAGTGCGCATAGAGCGCGCCGGCGATGCCGGCGAAGAACGCGGCCAGGCCGAACGACAGCGTGCGGTACTTGGTCAGGTTGATGCCCATGATCTCGGCCGAGAGATAGTGGTCGCGGATCGCGATCAGTGCGCGGCCGTCGCGGGTGCGCATCAAATTGGTGACGAGCAAATAGCAGACCAGCACATAGGCCAGCACGACGTAGAAATATTGCCGGTCGCCGCGCAGCGTATAGCCGAAGATCGAGAACGGATTGGCGGACGCAGGCACCGAGCCGCCGGAGAACCATTCGGCGCGGGAGAAGAAGTCGAGCAGGATATATTGCGCGGCGAGCGTGGCGATGACGAGATAGAGGCCCTTTAGCCGCGCCGCGGGAAGGCCGAACACCAGCCCGACCAGCGCCGTGATCACGCCGGCCAGCGGGATCGCGAAGAACACCGGAATGGCATAGGTGTTGTTGATATAGGCCGATGTGAAGGCGCCGAGCAGGAAGAAGCCGGCCTGGCCGATCGAGATCTGCCCGGTGAAGCCGACCAGAATGTTCAGCCCGAGCGCCGCGATTGCGAAGATGCCGATCTGGATCGAGACCGACAGCCAGTATTCGGAGAACACAAGCGGCGCGAAGCACAGCAGGATCACGCCGGCGATCGCGAAATTGCGGCTGGTCTTGGTCGGGAAGATCGTGGTGTCGGCCGCATAGGAGGTGCGGAAGTCACCGGCGGGGATGGTGGAGCGTGCAACCATGGCGGGCCTATCTCGCCTGGATCTTGAGTTGCGTCATGGGCTCGCCCTTCGCTTTGGTTTGAGCATGATCGTTACCGAAAACCGGTCTCCACTTTTCGGCGATCATGCTCATATCCGCTCGATGTCTTTGGTGCCGAACAGGCCGTAGGGCTTGATCATCAGGATGAGGATCAGCACGTAGAACGGCGCGATCTCGTAGAGATTGCCCCAGTGCAGGTATTGGCTGTCGACATATTGCGCGATGTTTTCGAGCAGGCCGATGATGATGCCGCCGAGTACGGCGCCGCCGACCGAGTCGAGGCCGCCGAGGATCGCCGCGGGAAACACCTTGATGCCATAGGCGGACAGTCCCGACGACACGCCGTTGACGACGGCGACGACGACGCCGGCCACGGCGGAGACGGTTGCCGAGATCGCCCAGGCCATCGCGAACACGTTCTTGACGGAGATGCCGAGCGATTGCGCGACCTGCTGGTTGAAGGCGGTGGCGCGCATCGCGAGGCCGTATTTCGAGGCTTTGAAGAACCAGGCCATGCCGAGCATCATCGCGACCGAGACCGCGAGGCTCATGACATAGACGGTCTGGATCTGTAGCCCGAACAGATCGACTGCCTTGCTCGCGAACACCGGCGGGAACGGCTGCGGATTGACGCCGAACATCCATTTCAGCGCCGCCTGGAACACCGTCGACAGGCCGATCGTCACCATGATGACGGAAATGATGGGCTCGCCGATCATGGGACGGAGGATCACGACCTGCACGGCGATGCCGAACGCGAACATGAAGACGAGCGTCAGCGGCATGCCGACCCAGAACGGGACTTGATATTTCGTCAGCAGCAGCCAGCACACCCAGGCGCCGATCAAAAGCAGCTCGCCTTGGGCAAAATTGACGACCTGCGTCGCCTTGTAGATCAGCACGAACGACATCGCGACCACGCCATAGAGCGTGCCGACCACGAGGCCGTTGACGAGGAGCTGGATAAGGAAGGAGGTATTCATGATCGTTCTCACGCGTCACCGCCGGGCTCGACCCGGCGATCCATCGCGAAGGAGGTTTTCGGAAGAGGATGGATGCGCGGCTCAAGCCCGCGCATGACTGTCTCTTGTGACGGAAGGCGCATCACTCCGCCGCCTCCGCCATGGGTCCGTGGCCTCCGAGATCCACCACCCTCAACGTCGTGCGGATGCGCTGGGTGGTGCCGTCCTGGAAACGGATGACGGTGTCGACGGGGATAGCCGGCTTGCCGCCATAGATGCCGTCGATAATGTCGGCGTATTTCTCGTTGATGACGCTGCGGCGGACTTTGCGGGTGCGGGTCAGTTCGCCGTCGTCGGCGTCGAGCTCCTTGTAGAGCAGCAGGAAGCGGGCGATACGCTGCGCAGCCGGCAGATGCGCGTTGACGGTCTCGACCTCCTTCTGCAGCAGCGCATAGACCTCGTTGCGCGAGGCGAGATCGGAATAGGTGGTGAACGCGATGCGGTTCTTCTCCGCCCATTTCGAGATGATGGAGTAGCGGATGCAGATCATCGCCGCGAGATGCTCGCGGCCGGCGCCGAGTACGACCGCTTCGGCGATATAGGGCGAGAACTTCAGCTTGTTCTCGATATATTGCGGCGAGAAGCGCTCGCCGCGCGCGGTCTCGGCAAGATCCTTGATGCGGTCGATGACGACCAACTGGTTGTGGTCGTTGAAATAGCCGGCATCGCCGGAATGCATCCAGCCGTCTTTGACGTCGGCGGCCGAGGCTTCAGGGGCCTTGTAGTAGCCTAAGAACATGTTGGGATGGCGCACCAGGATCTCGCCGATGCCCTGGCTGTCGGGCTGGTCGATCCTGATCTCGATGTCCTCCGACATCGGTACGCCGGTCGTGTCGGGATCGACCTTGTCGGCAGGGTGCAGCGTGTAGGCCCCCAGCAGTTCGGTCTGGCCGTAGAGCGTGCGCAGCGGCACGCCCATGGCGCGGAAGAACTTGAAGGTGTCAGGCCCGAGCGCGGCGCCGCCGGTCGCGGCCGAGCGCAGCCGGGTGAAGCCGAGACGGTCGCGCAGCGCGCGGAACAGCAGCATATTGGCGAAGCTCGAATGCTGGCCTTTCTCCAGCGCCGCGAGACCGGTCGACATGCCCAGATGATACAGCCGCTGCTTCAGCGGCGAGGCGTCCATGACGGCGGCGCGGACGTCGGCCGCGATCTGCTCCCAGACCCTTGGCGCGAACAGCACGAAGGTCGGCGCGATCTCGCGGAAGTCGTTCATCATCGTATCCGGCTCTTCGACGAAGTTGACCTTCATCCGGCAGAGCAGACCTTTGCCGAGCACATAGACCTGTTCCATGATCCAGGGCAGCGGCAGCACCGAGACATATTCGTCTTCGGGCCCCTTGGGGTCGAAGGCGAGATAGGTGGCGCAATGCTTGAGCACGCGCGCGGCTGAGAGCATCGCGAGCTTCGGATGCGAGGTCGTGCCCGACGTGGTGCAGAGGATCGCGACGTCGTCGCCCTGGGTGGCATCGACCATGCGGTCATAAAGATCCGGCTCGCGGGCGGCCCGGTTGCGGCCGAGCTCGGCGAGCTTGTCGGCCGGCATCAGCCTGGGATCGTCATATTTCCGCATGCCCCGCGGATCGGAATACACGATGTGCTTCAGCGCCGGCACGCGATCGGCGAGATTCAAGAGCTTGTCGACCTGCTCCTCGTCCTCGGCGAATACCAGCCGCGCTTCGCCATAATTCAGGAGATAGGCGGCCTCGTCGTCGAGCACGTCGCGATAGAGGCCGAGGCTGAACGCCCTGATCGCATGGGTGGCGATTTCGGCTGCGACCCAGTCCGGCCGGTTGTCGCCGATGATGCCAATGACGTCGTCCTTGCCGAGCCCGAGCGCGACCATGCCGAGCGCGAAATCACGGACGCGGGCCTGGTAGTCGGCCCAGGTGAAGGTGCGCCAGAGGCCGAGATCCTTCTTGCGCAGCGCGATCTCCTGGCCGTGCTCCCTGGCATTCAGCCGCAGCAGCTTCGGATAGGTGTCGGCCTGTCTGACGCGCCCCGCATAGTCCATCATGCCGCGTCCTCCGCAATGGAGGGCGCCTCGTCGGGATCGACCAGCAGTTCGTCCTCCTCGCCGAGATAGGCGCGCTTGACGTGGGGATCGGCGAGCACGGCGGCCGGATCGCCCTCTGCGATCTTGCGGCCGAAATCGAGCACCATGACGCGGTGGGAGATGTCCATGACGACGCCCATGTCGTGCTCGATCATCACGACGGTCATGCCGTACTCCTCGTTGAGGTCGACGATGTAGCGCGCCATGTCCTCCTTCTCCTCGAAGTTCATGCCGGCCATCGGCTCGTCGAGGAGGATGAGATGCGGCTCGAGCGCCATTGCGCGGGCGAGCTCGACGCGCTTGCGCAGGCCGTAGGAGAGGGTGCCCGCCGGCGCCTTGCGCACCGACTGCAGGTCGAGGAAGTCGATGATCTCTTCGACCTTCTCGCGGTGCTTCAGCTCCTCGCGCCGCGCGCCGGTGAGCCAATAGAGCGAGCCGGTGAGGAAGTTGTTCTTCAACAAGTGATGGCGCCCGACCATGATGTTGTCGAGCACGCTCATGTGGTGGAACAAAGCGAGGTTCTGGAATGTGCGGCCGATGCCGATCTTGGCGCGCGCATTCGGCGGCAGGCCGGTGATGTCGTGGCCGCGATGGAACAGGCGGCCTTCGGTCGGCTTATAGCGCCCGGAGATGCAGTTGACGATCGAGGTCTTGCCGGCGCCGTTCGGGCCGATGATCGAGAACAGCTCGCCCTCGCGCACGCCGAAGCTGACGTCGGTCAGGGCTTTCACCCCACCGAAACGCAGCGACACCCCGCGCGCTTCCAACGTATAGTCCAAGTCGTCCTCCCGAAGTCCTTGCCGGCGCTTGTTGCGCTCTTCAAGCCTGGTGTCGCGACGTAGGCTCGCCGCTGTCGTCGAACTCTATCCCGCCCGCCTGTTCCGCGCCATCCGACGAATGACGGGCGGTTACGGCAGGCGCATTTTGCCGCATGCCGGTCTTTCGCGTCATCCGGGCTGGGGATGAACCCGAGAGGCCCGAGTCGAATGCGGTGGTCCTGGATAAGGGAAAGCGCTATTAGGAACTGTCTTGCGCCTGACAATTCCCGGGCAAAATTCAAGACGTGATTGTTGCGATGCAATACGGTCGCGGGATTCGAAGTAACGAGACGACGGCTTGATCTCCTCCGACACCCTGCTGCGCATCGCGCCCTGGTCGCGCCATCTCAAGCCCGAGGAGATCGACGCTGCCTCGGCCGGCATCGTCGAGCGCTCCTTTGCGGCCAACGAGCACATCTTTTTGCGTGGCGATCAGTTCGATTATTGGACCGGCATCGTCTCGGGTCTGGCCCGCATGAGCACGGTATCGCGGGGCGGCAAGGCGACGACGTTTGCGGGCATGTCGGCCGGCGCCTGGTTCGGCGAGGGCAGCGTGCTCAAGAACGAGCCGCGCCGCTACGACGTGGTCGCGCTGCGCGATACCCGTGCGGCGCTGATGGAGCGGCAGACCTTCATGTGGCTGTTCGAGAACAGCGTCGGCTTCAACCGCTTTCTGGTCACTCAGCTCAACGAGCGGCTCGGCCAGTTCATTGGCCTCGTCGAGGTCGGCCGCACGCTGGATGCGACGGCGCGGCTGGCCCGCAGCATTGCCGCGCTCTTCAACCCGATCCTCTACCCCAACACGACCCGTCACCTCGAAATCACCCAGGAGGAGATCGGGGCACTCTCCGGCCTGTCGCGGCAGAACGCCAATCAATGCCTCAAGACCTTGGAGCGCGACGGCCTGTTGCGGGTGGAATATGGCGGGGTGACCGTGCTCGATCTCGACCGCCTGCGCTGCTACGGGGATTAGACCTACCTTTGCATCCTATTTCTACGCCATTGATCTGACATATGTTTTCCATTGAGCTTGACCGGCGGCGGCGGCTATGGACTGCTCGTGGGGAACGCGGCCTGCAGGGGCGGTGGCGATGTTGGAGTGGTGATGGCGGGCAAGGATTGCAGCGGCCGGGTGGCGCTGATCACCGGCGTGACCGGGCAGGACGGCGCTTACCTCGCCGAGTACCTGCTCGGGCTCGGCTATACCGTGCATGGCATCAAGCGACGATCGTCGTCGTTCAACACCGGACGGGTCGATCACCTCTACCAGGACCCGCACGAAGGCAATGTGCCGTTTCTGCTGCATCATGGCGACATGACCGACTCGACCAATTTGATCCGGCTGGTGCAGCAGATCCGTCCCGACGAGATCTATAATCTCGCCGCGCAGAGCCATGTCGGCGTCAGCTTCGAGAGCCCGGAATACACTGCCAATGCCGACGCGCTCGGTGTTCTTCGCCTGTTGGAAGCCATTCGCATTCTCGGCATGGAGAAACAGACCCGGTTCTATCAGGCATCGACGTCCGAGCTTTACGGGCTGGTCCAGGAGATCCCGCAGCGGGAGACGACGCCATTCTATCCGCGCTCCCCTTACGGCTGTGCCAAGCTCTACGGCTACTGGATCACCGTGAATTACCGCGAGGCCTACGGGATGTTCGCCTGCAACGGCATCTTGTTCAACCATGAGAGCCCGATCCGCGGCGAGACCTTCGTGACGCGCAAGATCACCCGCGGCGTCGCCCGCATCGAGGCCGGTCTGGAGGAGGCCATCTATCTCGGCAATCTCGAGGCCAAGCGTGACTGGGGCCATGCCCGCGACTATGTCGAGGGCATGCACCGGATCCTGCAGGCGGATGTGCCGGATGACTTCGTGCTGGCGACCGGCGAGACGCATTCGGTGCGCGAGCTGGTCGAGCTTGCCTTCGCCGAGGTCGATCGCCGGATCGAATGGCGCGGTGAGGGGGTCGAGGAGACGGGTATCGACTGCCGGTCCGGCAAGGCGGTGGTGCGCATCGATCCCAATTATTTCCGGCCCACCGAGGTCGATCTCCTGATCGGCGATTGCAGCAAGGCGCGTGACAAGCTCGGCTGGACGCCGAAGACCAGCTTTGCACAACTGGTCAAGGAAATGGTTGCGAGCGACCTCGTCGCGGCGCGGCGGGAGGCGGCTCGTGGCAGCAACACGCTTTGAGCTCGCGGGAAAACGCGTCTTCGTCGCCGGCCATCGCGGCATGGTCGGCAGCGCGCTGGTGCGGCGTCTGGTGCGCGAGAACGTCGCGCTCATGACGGTGCCGCGCAGCGAGGTCGATCTGCGCGACCAGGCCGCCGTGTTCGCATGGTTTGCCCGCGCCAAGCCGCAAGTGGTGTTCCTGGCTGCGGCAAAGGTCGGCGGCATCGTCGCCAACAACACGCTGCGGGCCGAGTTCATCTATGACAATCTCGCGATTGCGACCAATGTCATTCACGCCGCGCATGTGAACGGCGTCGAGAAGCTGATGTTTCTCGGCTCTTCCTGCATTTACCCGAAGCTCGCCGCGCAGCCCTTGCGCGAGGACGCGATGCTCACCGGCGCATTGGAGCCGACCAACGAGCCCTATGCGATCGCCAAGATCGCCGGCATCAAGATGGTCGAGGCCTATCGCAGCCAATATGGCGCCGACTTCATCAATGTGATGCCGACCAATCTCTACGGTCCGGGCGACAATTATCATCCCGAATACAGCCATGTCGTCGCGGCGCTGATCCGGCGCTTCCATGAGGCGAAGCGAAGCGACGCCGCCGAGGTCGTGGTATGGGGCACCGGCACGCCGCGGCGCGAATTTCTCTATGTCGACGACATGGCCGATGCCTGCCTGCATCTGATGAAGACCTTTTCGGCGCCCGAACTGGTCAATATCGGCACCGGCGAGGACATCACCATCGCCGATTTCGCCCGTGTGGCCGCGGCCGCGGTGGGCTATCGGGGCCGCATCAGCTTCGATCCGTCACGGCCGGATGGCACGCCGCGCAAGCTGCTCGACGTCTCGCGCCTCGCCGCGCTCGGCTGGCGCGCGACGACGCCCCTGGAGGAGGGGATCAGGCTCGCCTACCAGGCGTTCCTGCGCGAGACGGGTCAGGGCTAGTTCTCCGTCATTGTCATTGCGGGGCGAGATTGCGCCGACGCAATGACGCCTCCAGCTGCGGGATCAGGTCCGCTGCGCCTTCACACCCAGCGCCGTCGCCATCGCCGAGATCAGCGGCTTCATGAAATAGGCCTCTCCCGCCGGCACGATCGATGGCGCAAGCCCGTGCGCGGCGAGCTCCTCCGTCACCACGGGCCCCACGGACGCAATCTGCGTGCGCGCCAGACCCTGTCGCAGCCGGTCCTCGACGCCATGCGCCTTGGCGACGTCGAACAGCCGACGCGGCTGGCCGGAGCTGGTCAGTGCGATCGCATCGACCTTGCCGGCGGTCATCTCGTCGATCGCGGTCAGGATGTTCGCGTCCGCCGCCTTGGCATCATAGACATAGGGCAGCACCGGGTCGACGTCGGCCCCTTCCGCCTGGATGGCGCCGATCAGCGCCGAATGATCCTTGTCGGGATAGAGCTGCAAGCCAAGGCGATGGCCTTTCAGATCGTATCGCGCCAGCAGTTCGGCGACGCCTTCCGACGTCGGTTTCTCGGTCGTCACCTGGGACTCGAGCCCGAGCTCGCGTAAGGCGCGCCCCGGCTTCGGCCCGCGGGTGAATTTGCGGGCCTTGCCCAGCGCCGCGATGAATGCGGGCTCGACGCCGATTCGGCGCACCACCGTCATCAGCCGCCGCAACCCCTCGCCGGTCATCAACACCAGATCGTCAAGCGGCCGTTCGATGCAGCGATGGATCCAGGCCTCGACCGGAGCCGGGTCCGGCGCGTCCTGGATCGTGAACATCGGACATTGCAGCACGTCGGCGCCTTGCTCGGCGAGCAGCCGGGAGAACTGCGCCTCCTCGCGGGTTTCCAGGATCAGGATGCGGTTGCCGGTCAGCCGGTCTGCCATGGCCATGCTCGAAGCTTGAGGAGTGATCTTTTGTTCATCCTGCCCCCGCGCCGAGCGTTGGCGCAAGCGTGCAGAGGGTGGTAGAGCAGGGCCCGAACGGGCGCCAAGCTCGGCTCCTCATTCATCTTCAGCTCATCCGTCCGGTGACGTCATCGCCATGTCCGACCACCAATATGTCCTGACCCTGTCCTGCCCGGATCGTCCCGGGATCGTCTCGGCCGTTTCGACCTTCCTTGCCCATAACGGTCAGAACATTCTCGACGCCCAGCAGTTCGGCGACTTCGAGACGGATCACTTCTTCATGCGGGTGGTGTTCACGGCCGCCGATCTCGCCGTCAACCTGCCGGCGCTGCAGACCGGATTCGCGGCGATCGCCGAGCGCTTTTCGATGGACTGGCAGATGCGCGACCGCGCCGCGCAGCGCCGGGTGATGCTGCTGGTCTCGAAGTTCGACCATTGCCTGGTCGATATCCTGTATCGCTGGCGTACCCGCGACCTGTCGATGATCCCGACCGCGATCGTCTCCAACCATCCGCGCGAGACCTATGCCGGGCTCGATTTCGGCGACATTCCGTTTCATCACATGCCGGTCACCAAGGAGACCAAGCGCGACCAGGAGCAGGCGATCCTGAAGCTGGTCGAGGAGACCAAGACCGATCTCGTCGTGCTCGCCCGCTACATGCAGATTCTCTCCGATGAGATGTCGGCAAGCCTGTCGGGCCGCTGCATCAACATCCACCATTCGTTCCTGCCGGGCTTCAAGGGCGCCAAGCCCTACCACCAGGCCTATGAGCGCGGTGTCAAACTGATCGGCGCGACGGCCCATTACGTGACCCGCGATCTCGACGAAGGCCCGATCATCGACCAGGATGTCGAGCGCATCAGCCATCGCGATACGCCTGATGATCTCGTCCGCAAGGGGCGCGACATCGAGCGTCGGGTGCTGGCGCGGGCGATCCGCTACCACCTTGAGGACCGCGTCATTCTCAACGGCCGCAAGACCGTCGTGTTCATGGATTGACGCAGCCGTCAGCGGCCGGAGCCGGTCGCCTGGGCGTTGGCGTCGGGCTGCGTCCCCTTGTCGCGCTCGGCGGCCGGCAGCTGCCGTTGCCGCTCGCGCTCCTGCATGAAGCGGTCGTATTCGGCGGTGCCGGGGCGGGGTGGGGCGCCAGCCGGCAGGCCGCCCGCCCATTGCGGCATCAGGTCGCCCATGCCGGCGCCGACCGTCGCGTTGATGGACGAGCAGCCGGATAACGCCGGGACGAGGGTGGTCAGCACCATCATGGCCGTAGCCATTCTTATTGCGGATCGGCGGCTGGCCGGCATCGACGGATGACCTCTCATGCTGCGGGCACCCCGCGGCCCCGACCCTAACGGCTTGCCATCAAATGGTAAAATTTGGCCGATCCATGGTGAAAGTATCATTATACCTCGTATAGCTCCGCTGGTCGGTTTCAGAAACCGATCGTCCACGAAGCCTCCCATGATCGCCATTGACAAGAACGTGCCGAGTCCGCAGCGATGCGCGCGCGATATCGTGAACGAGATCGCACAGGTGAGACAACAATGGCCGGGGGCTGCGGTCCTGATCCGACCAGGGAGGTAGTTTCAATGTTCGTGCGAAACAAGACACTGACGCTCGCTAGTGCGGCATTGGCCGCGGCTGCGCTCGCGTCCGGTGCGGCGCGGGCCGAGGACGTGTTCAAAATTGGCCTGATCGTGCCGATGACCGGCGGCCAGGCGTCGACCGGCAAGCAGATCGACAACGCGATCAAGCTTTACATGCAGCAGAACGGCGACACCGTCGCCGGCAAGAAGATCCAGGTCATCCTCAAGGACGACGCTGCGCTGCCCGACAATACCAAGCGGCTGGCGCAGGAGCTGATCGTCAACGACAAGGTCAACGTCATTGCCGGCTTCGGCGTGACCCCGGCGGCGTTCGCTGCCGCGCCGCTCGCCACCCAGGGCAAGATCCCGGAGGTCGTGATGGCCGCGGGGACTTCGATCATCACCGAGAAGTCGCCTTACATCGTCCGCACCAGCTTCACGTTGCCGCAGTCCTCCACCATCATCGGCGACTGGGCGGTCAAGAACGGCATCAAGAAGGTCGCGACCCTGACCTCGGACTATGCGCCGGGCAATGACGCGCTGGCCTCGTTCAAGGAGCGCTTCACGGCCGGTGGCGGCGAGATCGTCGAGGAAGTCAAGGTTCCGCTCCAGAACCCGGACTTTGCGCCGTTCCTGCAGCGCATGAAGGACGCCAAGCCGGATGCGATGTTCGTGTTCGTGCCGGCCGGGCAGGGCGGCAACTTCATGAAGCAATATGCCGAGCGCGGTCTCGACAAGAGCGGCATCAAGGTGATCGGGCCGGGCGATGTCACCGACGACGACCTGCTCAACGACATGGGCGACGCCGTGCTTGGCGCGGTGACGGCGCACATCTATTCGGCGGCGCATCCGTCGGCGAAGAACAAGGAGTTCGTCGCGGCTTACAAGAAGGCCTACAACAGCCGTCCGGGTTTCATGGCGGTTGGCGGCTATGACGGCATTCACCTGATCTATGAGGCCCTGAAGAAGAGCGGCGGCAAGACCGATGGCGACTCCCTGCTCGCGGCGATGAAGGGCATGGCCTGGGAGAGCCCGCGCGGCCCGATCTCGATCGATCCGGAAACGCGGGACATCGTCCAGAACGTCTATATCCGCAAGGTCGAGAAGGTCGACGGCGAGCTCTACAATGTCGAGTTCCAGACCTTCGAAGCTGTCAAGGATCCGGGCAAGGCGAAGAAGTGAGGCTGCGCTCGTAGCGTCGGGCGCACGGGCGGCGCTCCCTCCCCCCGCTTGCGGGGGAGGGCTGGGGTGGGGCGCTACACGGCACATGGGTCGTGTGGAGAGACGTTCCCCACCCGTATCGCATCTGTCGATGCGATCCGACCTCTCCCGCACGCGGGGGAGGCGCAGACCGAGCAAGCGTTGTAGGCGTTCCCTTCGTAGCAAGGGATGAGACCGGGGACTGAACCAGACTCCATGACCGCCATCCTCACCAATCTGTTCGACGGCGTCGCCTATGGTATGCTGCTGTTCGTGCTGGCCTGCGGGCTGGCCGTGACGCTCGGCCTGATGAACTTCGTCAATCTGGCGCATGGCGCCTTCGCCATGGCCGGCGGCTATGTCTGTGCCGTGCTTGTCAACCGGGTCGGCTGGCCGTTCTTCGCCGCGCTGCCGCTGGCTTTCGTCGCGAGCGCCGTGATCGGGGCGCTGCTGGAGCGGACCCTTTATCAGCATCTCTATGCGCGCAGCCATCTCGATCAGGTCTTGTTCTCGATCGGGCTGGTGTTCATGACGGTCGCCACGGTCGACTACATCATGGGCTCGTCGCGCATCTTCATCAAACTGCCCGAGATTCTGCAGGGCCAGTTCGACATCTTCGGCGTCGGCATCGGCCGCTATCGGCTGATGATCATCGTGATCTGCGGCCTGCTCACGGTGGGGCTGCAACTCGTGCTGTCCAAGACCCGGTTCGGCAGCCGGCTGCGCGCCGCGGTCGATGATCCGCGCGCCGCCAGCGGCCTCGGCATCAATGTGCCGCAGGTCTTTGCCTTCACTTTCGCCTTCGGCTGCGGGCTCGCCGGCCTCGGCGGCGCACTCAGCGCGGAAATCCTCGGCCTCGATCCATATTTCCCGCTGAAGTTCATGATCTACTTCCTGATCGTGGTCACTGTCGGCGGCTCGTCCTCGATCACCGGGCCGTTCCTGGCTTCGCTGCTGCTTGGCGTCGCCGACGTCGCCGGGAAATATTACGTGCCGAAGCTCGGCCCATTCGTCATCTACACCATCATGATCGTGATCCTGATCTGGCGCCCGAACGGCCTGTTCGGTCGCACGGCGACGCGGTGAGGATCGCATGACCACGAACGCACAAACCGAGGTCGGTTTTCATGCCAGGCAGCACGGCCGCTGGCACTGGAGCGAGTTCGCCTTCTGGATCGTCGTGCTGGCGGTCGGACTGGCATTCCCGTCGCGCTATCTGATCATGACCGAGATCCTGCGGCTGGCGCTGTTCGCGCTGTCGCTCGACCTGATCCTCGGCTATGCCGGCATTGTCTCGCTGGGCCACGCCGCCTTCTTCGGCGTCGGCGCCTATTGCGCCGGCCTGCTGTCGGTGCACGGCCTCATCAATGAGCCGGTGCTGGCGTTGATCGTGGCCGGCCTGGCCGCCACGGTGCTCGGCTTCGCCACCAGCTTCCTTGTGATCCGCGGCGCCGACCTGACGCGGCTGATGGTCACGCTCGGCATCGCACTGCTGATGGAAGCGCTGGCGGAGCGCTTCTCCAACATCACCGGCGGCACCGACGGCCTGCAAGGGATCGACATCCAACCGATCTTCGGCGTGTTCGCCTTCGACATGTTCGGCAAGACCGGCTTCTTCTATGCGCTCGCAGTGCTGTTCGTGCTGTTCCTGCTGGCGCGGATGATCGTGCATTCACCGTTCGGCCTGTCGCTGCGCGCGATCAAGAACAATCCGTTGCGGGCGGCTGCGATCGGCATTCCCGTCAACAAGCGCCTGATCGCGATCTACACCGTCGCGGCGTTCTATGCCGGCATCGCCGGCGCGCTGTTCACCCAGACCACGGCGCTCGCCTCGCTCGACGTGTTCTCCTTCGAGCGGTCCGCCGATCTGGTGCTGATGCTGGTCATCGGCGGCTCCGGCTATCTCTATGGCGGGCTGATCGGTGCTGCGGTGTTCCGGATGCTGCAGGAGCTGTTCCAGTGGATCACGCCGCAATACTGGATGTTCTGGATCGGCCTGGTGCTCGTCGTCATCGTGCTCGTCGGCCGCCATCGCATTCACGCTTATGCGCTATGGTTGCCCAATCTCGTCCTCCGGCAGATCGCCGGCCGCAAGGCCGCGGTGGCTCTCACCGATAACGAGGCGCCATGACCTACGCCTTGGAAACGCGCGGCCTCGACAAGCATTTCGGCGGCCTCCACGTCACCCGCGATCTGTCGCTCAAGATTGCGCCCGGCGCGCGGCACGCGCTGATCGGCCCGAACGGCGCGGGCAAGACCACCGTGATCAATCAGCTGACCGGGGTGCTGGAGCCGAGTGCAGGGCGTATCCTGCTGGAAGGGCAGGACATCACCGATCTGCCGGTGCACAAGCGGGTGCTGCGCGGCCTGTCGCGCACCTTCCAGATCAACCAGCTCTACTCTGACCTGACTCCGTTGGAGACGATCGGGCTCGCTGTCTCCGAGCGGCTTGGCGGCGGCGGCAATTGGTGGCGGCGCATGGGGACGCGCGACGACATCAATGCCGAGATCGCTGAGACCCTGGAGCGCTTCCGGCTGCTCGACGTGATGAATGACCGCACCTCGACCTTGCCCTATGGCAAGCAGCGCCTGCTGGAGATCGCAGTCGCGATCGCGGCCAAGCCACGCGTGCTGCTGCTCGATGAGCCCGCCGCAGGCGTGCCCGAGGGCGAGCGCAAGGACATTCTCGCTGCCGTCGCCGCGCTGCCGCGTGACGTGACGGTGCTCTTGATCGAGCACGACATGGACCTCGTCTTCTCCTTCGCCGACCGCATCTCGGTTCTCGTCTCCGGTGCGCTGCTGGTCGAGGGCGCGCCCGATGAGGTCGCGCGCGACCCGCAGGTCAAGGCCGTCTATCTCGGCGAGGCCGCATGATGACCGATCTGCTCGCCATCGAGAACCTGCGTGCCGGCTACGGCCAGGCGGTCGTGCTGCCGAACATGTCGCTGAGGCTCCCGGAAGGCCAAGTGCTGGCGCTGCTCGGCCGCAACGGCACCGGCAAGACCACGCTGATCAACTCCATCGTCGGCGTGACCCGGCGCTTTTCCGGCAAGATCGCGCTTGCCGGCACCGACATCTCCGGTCTGCGCGCCGACCAGCGCGCCCGCGCCGGCATCGGCTGGGTGCCGCAGGAGCGCAACATCTTCCGCTCGCTCACCGTGGAGGAGAACATGACCGCGGTGGCGCAGCCGGGACCATGGACGGTGGAGCGCGTCTACGCGATGTTCCCAAGGCTCAAAGAGCGCCGCAACAATTTCGGCAACCAGCTCTCGGGCGGCGAGCAGCAGATGTTGGCGATCGGCCGCGCGCTCACCCTGAACCCGAAGGTGCTGCTGTTGGACGAGCCGACCGAGGGGTTGGCGCCGATCATTGTCGAGGAACTGCTGACGGCGATCGGCACCATCAGCCGCGCCGGCGGGCTGTGCTCGATCATCGTCGAGCAGCATGCGCAGAAGCTGCTCACGCTGGCCGATCGCGTCGTGATCCTGGAGCGCGGCACCATCGTTCACGACGCGCCCTCCAGTGCGCTGAAGGCAGATCCCGCGCCGCTGGAGCGGCATCTGGGGGTTGCGAGCGCGGCGGCGCACTGACGCTCAGGCGCCTCGGGTGGTCCACCGGACACCGGGGCAGGACCATCGCAGCGAGAGGCGAGGGGTATTCTGTATACCGGAACGGGGGCCCAGATGATCGCCGGGTACGCGCGTCCTGGCAGCGGAATTACGGAATGAGGCGTAGGGTCAGGATCCGAGCCGCTGTCCTGTGCGGAACGACCGCAGCGTGCACAATCCTGATCGGAACGGAATTGTATACTGACCGGATACGCGGTAGGGCTGCCCGTGGCCTTGAGGACGCGCAGGCACCGGCCAGGAGCAGCTCGTCTAGGTAGATGATTTAACCGATCCAACAACCACATCCAAGACGTCGACACTTCCAAGGAGTGAAGAGATGCAACGCACCAAGCCCCCGTTCCGCGCCGATGAAGTCGGCAGCCTGCTGCGCCCGCAGAAGATCAAAGAGGCCCGCGCCAAGCTCGAGAAGGGCGAAATTTCGGCCGACGATCTCCGCAAGATCGAGGACATGGAGATCGAGAAGGTCGTGCACCGCCAGGCCTCGACCGGCCTGAAGCTTGCGACCGACGGCGAGTTCCGCCGCTCCTGGTGGCATTTCGACTTCCTGGCCAAGCTGACCGGCTGCGAGCTGTTTCATCCCGACACCGGCATCCAGTTCACCGGCGTGCAGACCCGCCACGACTCGGTGCGCGTGATCAGCAAGCTCGACTTCCCGGACGATCATCCGATGCTCGATCACTTCCGCTTCCTCAAGAAGCACGCCGACACGGCGCATGTGACGGCGAAGATGACCATCCCGTCGCCGGCGGTGCTGCACTTCCGTGGCGGCCGCAAGTCGATCTCGAAGGAAGTCTATCCCGATCTCGACGCCTTCTACGAGGATCTCGGCAAGACCTACCGCAAGGCCGTGAAGGCATTCTACGACGCCGGCTGCCGCTATCTGCAGTTCGACGACACCGTCTGGGCTTATCTGTGCTCGCAGGACGAGCTGAAGAAGGCGCGGGAGCGCGGCGACAATCCGGACGGCCTGCAGCAGATCTATTCGCGCATCATCAACTATGCGATCGCCGAACGTCCGGCCGACATGACGATCACCACCCATGTCTGCCGCGGCAATTTCCGCTCGACCTGGATCTCCTCGGGCGGCTACGAGCCGGTCGCCGAGACCATGCTCGCCAACACCAACTACGATGGCTACTTCCTGGAGTATGACAGCGAGCGCGCCGGCGGCTTCGAACCGCTGCGCTTCCTGCCGAAGGGCAATAAGGTCGTCGTCGTCGGCCTCGTCACCTCGAAGGTCGGCGAGCTCGAGAAGAAGGACGACATCAAGCGGCGCCTGGAAGAGGCGTCGAAGTTCGCCCCGCTCGACCAGCTCGCGCTGTCGCCGCAATGCGGCTTCGCCTCGACCGAGGAAGGCAACATTCTGAGCGAGGAAGAGCAGTGGGCCAAGCTGCGCCTCTGCGTCGAACTCGCCGAGGAGATCTGGGGCAAGTAGATCTCACGCCGGGTGAGGGATGATGAGGCCGGATCAGGCGCTGCCTGGTCCGGCCTTTTTTCGTGTCTTGGGTCATGATGCGTTTCCATAGAAGCGCATCATGACCCAGACTCTGCTTGAGCATGATCCTTTCGGGAAACCGGCTTTCCGTCAGTTCGCCCGCGTCCAGGTCGAGGATCGGCAGATCACGCCGCCGAAGGCACAGCCCGCAGTCGTCAGCGTGCTTCCCGACAGCGTCATCTTGGCATCGTAGGTCTTGCCGTCATCGGGATTGTTGTAGCTGCCCGCCCAGGCGTTGGGGCCGGTCGACTTCATGTCGGAGAACAGCCGCTGGCCGACCTTGGCCGGTGTATCCGTGCCTTCCTTGATCCAGACCAGCGTGCCGCAGACGGCGCCGCCGCAGGGCGCGAATTTCACCTTCGACGCGCCGCTCTCGCGCAGCCAGACGCCGGTGACGTCGTCGGCGCGTGCCTGGCCTGCGGCCAGCGCGAGCGAGAGACCCACGCCAAGACCTACGCCAAGGATCAACCGACCGACCATGCGAGCCTCCCTGCAATATTCGCGACGCCAACATTGCCGGCGGATCGTGTCGGCAGAGCGGCATGCCGACGCCGCTCGCGTCGTCTTTCATGGCGCGTCAGGGATAACAGGATTCGGTCGTTCCGGGCGATGACGGTGCGGCGACCGGGTCGGCGGGCGGGTTTCGGTTCCGGAGAGCTGAGTCCTAATCCGGTGTGTTGCGCCCGGAGAGGCCCGGGGGCAGGCCCTTTCCAATGGTGGGCAGAAGGTGCTAGGACGTTGGGCCAGCGGGCTCTGGCCCACCCACATTTCCCACCGTTGTGGCCGGATGAAGAACGACCAGCTGCTCGCTCAGATCACGGAGTTCTGCCGCCAATCGGACATGGCGGAATCGACGTTTGGCCGCCGCGCGGTCAACGACGGCAAGCTCGTGCACCGGCTGCGCGAGGGCAAGCGCATCACCATCGACACGCTCGATCGCATTCAGGCCTATATCGCGGCGTCGACCGGTACCCTGCCGCCGCCGCGGCTCGATGTTGTTCCCGAGAAGCGCGATCCCAAGAGCAATTTCCGCTTCTTCGAAAACCGCCAGAAATACCTCCTGTTCGTGCACACCTGCAGCGAGAAGCGGGTGGTGGCCGAGCGCGTCGGCCTCGAACTCGCCAGCATCCATCCCAGGCCGCCGGCGCTGCGGCTGTTCGACGCTGGCGTCGGCGACGGCACCGTGCTGTCGAAAGTGCTGCGCACCATGCACGGTCGTTTTCCACACATTCCGTTCTATGTCGCCGGCAAGGAGCTGAGCCTGGAGGATGTGCGGCTGACGCTGGAAAAGGTGCCGGACCGGCTGTTCGAGCATCCGGCCTCGGTGTTCGTGATCACCAACATGAACTATGCCGAGGCGCCGTGGCTGACGCCGGCCTCGCCATCGGTCGCCGCCTCGATGATCTGGCACGAGGTCGTGCTGCAGGGCGATTCGTCCGGGGATTTCGAGGCCCAGATCACTGCGCTGAAGCCGTTCCTGGAGCAGAATTGGCGCGCCAATGTCTCGCCGCGGACCGGCATGCCGGTCTATGAGCGCCCGGTGGCGCTGGTGCTCTACCGCGAGGACCACCGCTTCCTGCTCGACGGCATCATCCCGCGCGCCGGCCGGGTCGAGGCCAATTTCGATCTGATCATCGCGTCGCAGCCCTACCGCGCCCGTTCCTCGGTCAATTTCCGCGCCAAACGCATCATCGCGCCGCTGGCGAGGGCCTTGAAGCCGGGCGGCCGCCTGATCGGAATCCACTCCCACGGCCATGATCCGGGGTTGGACATCATCCAGGCGGTCTGGCCTGGAGAAAATCCTTTCTCGGTCAGCCGTCATGAGCTATTGCGCGCCGTGAAATACGAGCTGGGCTCCAGTGGGCGAGACCTAAATTTTAACGCCTATGCGGACAATCGCTCGATTTTCAGGTATGAGATGGAGGCTCTGCCCAACGAGGTCACCGGTGCGATCGGAACCTCGACGGCCTTTGCAGCCTGGAACGCGGCGGTGTATGTCGCGCAGATCGAGGAAGACCGCCTGACCGAGGTGGCCCACTCGTCTCGTGCGCTCGACGCCGCCAGAGAGGTTCTGCGAAAGCACAACGGGCTGTGGTTCTACGACGAATCCTACGTCATCTCGCGGCGTCGCGACTGACATCCTTGGGATTACTTGGGATCAATACAACGACCGCCGTGGGCGGCGAAGAAGGGGTTGCTTGATGCGCGCGTCATATCTGTTCACCTCGGAGTCGGTGTCCGAGGGCCATCCGGACAAGGTCTGCGACCGGATTTCCGACGAGATCGTCGACCTGTTCTACCGCGAAGGGCCGAAGGCCGGCATCGACCCCTGGCAGATCCGCGCCGCCTGCGAGACGCTCGCCACCACCAACAAGGTCGTGATCGCCGGCGAGACCCGCGGCCCGGCCTCGGTGACCAACGAGCACATCGAGCACGTTGTCCGCGAGGCCATCAAGGACATCGGCTACGAGCAGGCAGGCTTCCACTGGAAGACCTGCGACATCGAGATCCTGCTGCATCCGCAGTCGGCCGACATCGCGCAGGGCGTCGATGCGCTGCAGCCGGGTGAAGTGAAGGAAGAGGGCGCCGGCGACCAGGGCATCATGTTCGGTTACGCCTGCAACGAGACGCCTGATCTGATGCCGGCGCCGATCTTCTACGCCCACAAGATCCTGCGCCTGATCGCCGAAGCCCGCCACTCGGGCGTCGAGAAGGTGCTGGGCCCGGATTCCAAGAGCCAGGTCACGGTGCGCTACGAGAATGGCAAGCCGGTCGGCGTGCGCGAAATCGTCGTCTCGCATCAGCACCTGGTCGAGGACATGACCTCGGCGCAGGTCCGCGAGCGGGTCGAGCCCTATGTGCGCGAGGCGCTGCCGAAGGACTGGATCACCAAGGACACGATCTGGCACATCAACCCGACCGGCAAGTTCTTCATCGGCGGTCCCGACGGCGACACCGGCCTGACCGGCCGCAAGATCATCGTCGACACCTATGGTGGCGCGGCCCCGCATGGCGGCGGCGCGTTCTCGGGCAAGGATCCGACCAAGGTCGACCGCTCGGCGGCCTATGCCGCGCGTTACCTCGCCAAGAACATCGTGGCCGCCGGCCTCGCCGACCGCTGCACCCTGCAGCTCGCTTACGCCATCGGCGTGGCGCGGCCGCTGTCGATCTATATCGACACCCATGGCACCGGGAAGGTCTCCGAGGACAAGCTCGAGAAGGCGGCGGCCGAGGTGATGAACCTCACCCCGCGCGGCATCCGCAGCCATCTCGACCTCAACCGTCCGATCTACGCGCGCACCGCGGCCTACGGCCATTTCGGCCGCACGCCCGACAATGAGGGCGGCTTCTCCTGGGAGAAGACCGATCTCGCCGAAGCGTTCAAGCGCGCGGTGTAATTGTTGCCAACCTCTCCCCGCTTGCGGGGAGAGGTCGGATTGCATCGTGAGATGCAATCCGGGTGAGGGGGACTCTCCACGCCCCGAGCTCGTGGAGACTCCCCCTCACCCCGACCCTCTCGCCGCAAGCGGGGAGAGGGAGCAGACCGCGTCGTGAGGCGTGCGGCGTGCCTTGTGCTGCCAATCTCAATTCATCCGACCAGGAAAGTTTCACATGACCGCCAAGCCAGGTTTCAACGACTACATCGTCAAGGACATTTCGCTCGCCGAGTTCGGCCGCAAGGAGATCTCGCTCGCCGAGACCGAGATGCCCGGCCTGATGGCGACGCGCGAGGAGTATGGCCCGAAGCAGCCGCTGAAGGGCGCGCGCATCGCGGGCTCGCTGCACATGACCATCCAGACCGCTGTGCTGATCGAGACGCTCGCAGCGCTGGGCGCCGACATCCGCTGGGTGTCCTGCAACATCTATTCGACCCAGGACCATGCGGCCGCGGCGATTGCCGCCGCCGGCATTCCGGTGTTCGCCGTCAAGGGCGAGACCCTGGCCGATTACTGGGACTACACCGCCAAGCTGTTCGACTGGCATGGCGGCGGCCATCCCAACATGATCCTCGATGACGGCGGCGATGCCACCATGTACGTCCATCTCGGCCTGCGCGCCGAGAACGGCGACACGGCGTTCCTCGACAAGCCCGCCTCCGAGGAGGAGGAAGTGTTCTTCGCGCTGCTCAAGAAGCAGCTCAAGGAGAAGCCGAAGGGCTATTTCGCGGCAATCGCCGCATCCATCAAGGGCGTCTCCGAGGAGACCACCACCGGCGTGCACCGTCTCTACGACATGCAGAAGGCCGGCACCCTGCTGTGGCCGGCGATCAACGTCAATGACAGCGTCACCAAGTCGAAGTTCGACAACCTCTATGGCTGCCGCGAGTCGCTGGTCGACGGCATCCGTCGCGGCACCGACGTGATGATGTCGGGCAAGGTCGCGATGGTCGCCGGCTTCGGCGATGTCGGCAAGGGCTCGGCCGCCTCGCTACGCCAGGCCGGCTGCCGCGTCCTGGTCTCCGAGATCGATCCGATCTGCGCGCTGCAGGCGGCGATGGAGGGCTATGAGGTGGTGACGATGGAGGACGCCGCGCCGCGCGCCGACATCTTCGTGACCGCCACCGGCAACAAGGACATCATCACCATCGAGCACATGCGCGCGATGAAGGATCGCGCCATCGTCTGCAACATCGGCCATTTCGACAACGAGATCCAGGTCGCCTCGCTCAAGAACCTGAAGTGGACCAACATCAAGCCGCAGGTCGACGAGATCACCTTCCCCGACGGCAAGCGCATGATCCTGCTGTCGGAAGGCCGGCTCGTGAACCTCGGCAATGCGATGGGCCACCCGTCCTTCGTGATGTCGGCGTCGTTCACCAACCAGACCTTGGCGCAGATCGAGCTCTACGCCAACAACAAGGACGGCAAGTACAAGAAGGAAGTCTACGTGCTGCCGAAGTCGCTCGACGAGAAGGTCGCGCGCCTGCACCTCGCGAAGATCGGCGTCAAGCTCACCGAGCTGCGCCCCGACCAGGCCGCCTATATCGGCGTCAAGCAGGAAGGCCCGTTCAAGTCGGACCACTACCGCTACTGAGATCCGGCACCACGCGCGGCGGAGACGACGAAGGCCGGGGCATTGCCCCGGCCTTTTTGTTTGCGTCCCTGACGCTCCGACAATAAGGCGCCGTCATTGCGAGCCGCCGGGGCCGCGGGGATGCGCGGCCTGATGACAGGCTCTGCGAAGCAATCCGGAGTCGTGGGCGGGACTCTGCTTCGTCGCTGCGCTCCTCGCAATGACGGAGACTGCGTCGCGCGCTACGACATCACTCGAGAGTCGCCACGCGCTGCGACGAGATGATCACCCCGTCCGCCGCGACGCCAGGGCCGAGGCGCGCACGGCCTTCGCACGCTTCGCCGCATGATGCTCCGGCCGCGCGGCGATCCGCTTGTGCTTCTTGGTCTCCGCCGCCGCGACCTTCACGGCCGGCGCGCGGTGCTTGGCATATTCCTGGCCGTCGACAGGTCCGACATGCGGCGGGTCGCGATCGAGATAGGGGCGGCCGACGCCAAAACTCTTGCCGTTGGCGTCGACCCATTTCCACAGCTGCTCCGTCGCCACCCAGCGCTGCGCGCGCGTCGCGCCATTGACGCTGACGATGTCGGCGGCGAGGCCGTGGCCATAGCCGCCGCGGAGGCTGCCGCCGTGATAGGAGCGGTTGGTGGCGGCTTTCAGCCCGCTGGCGATCTCCTGGCGGTAGTCGTCGCGGAACGCGCTGGTGATGCCAGGTGCGAGCCCGGCGGCTTCGGCGGCATGCAAGGTGTGAAACAGCTTCAGCTTGAAGCTGCGGTCCATGCCGCCGATCACGTAGTCCTTCATGCTGAGGCCGACACGCTCGGCGGCCTTCGGATCCTTCCAGGTAAAGTCGTTGTCGACCAGCCTGGTGAAGCTGCGCGTCACCTTGACCATGCGGCCCTTGCGCTTGACCGTGACAATGCGCCGCTCGGTCTCCTTGATCTTGTCGAGCTTCGGCGCGCGCTCATACAGCGCCCACAAATAGCGGTCGATACAGGCGTCGATGTCGAGGCATTCGTCGAGGATCTCGATGCGGTCGGCGCTGGCCACGGTGGGCTTGGGCGCATCGTCAGCCGCCTTGGGCGCGGCCAACTCGTCGGCAGGCAGATTGGCCGAGGGCGCGATGGAGGCCGTGGTGAGCGCGGCGTCTGCGGCCGGCGGCTGCGCCGAGCTTGCCACCGGCTCGGTGACGACGGGCGGCGTCGCCGCCTCGATCTCGGCGGCCCAAGCGGGCCACGCCGCGATGGAAGCTGCAAGGACGACGGACCGATACAACGCACGCGTGACAACCGACGGCGAGCTCATCATCCGGTCTCCTAAAATCCAGGCCCCTGCGAACAGGCGCGGTCAGGCATCCGATACCTGCGATTGTTCGGCGCTTGGCGGCGGGGCGCAATAACGCAGCGCGTGTCGTCAGCAGCTTTTGCGGGAACTGTGGCTTGTGCGCAACGATGCGGGATTGTGAGTTCCGGGTGTCGCTTATGAGCCCGCTTTCGGGCTCGACACCGGCGCGCCATGAATGCTCCGCCGCAGCAGCTTGCGCCCGGTGAGCATGGCGCGCGCGAGATTCTCGCGCTGCAGCCGGCTGACCAGCACGACGCCGGCGACGTGTAGGACGACAAGCGGGATCAAGATATACGACGTCACCTCGTGGGTGTCCTCGACCCACCAGATACCGAAGAAGCGTACGGTGACCTGCATCGCGCCTGATACGGCCGAGACGATGAGGAGCAGTAGCAGCGCAAGCTGCATGGCCGTGCCGGCCGGGTTCAGGCCGAGATAGCGGCCGGTCCTGCCGCGCCGCAGATTCCACAGATAGGCCGGCGTGGCGCGCAGCCGGGCACGGAGGCTGCGAAAGCGTGAATGACGCGTGCCGATCAGGCCCCAGATCAGGCGGAAGGCGAGCAGCCCGAGGATCGCATAGCCGGCCAGCCGATGCAGCTCGTCATGGACGTTCGGCGTCACCCAGGCAACGAGCACCAGCACAGCCAGCAGCCAATGCCATAGGCGCAACGGCAGATCCCAGACCAGCACGGTCTCGGCCGGGTCCGGGTCTTTCACGGTGGATCTCGGAGCTGTGCCGTGCATGGCCGTTGCGTCACGGCGTGCAGCGGTGCTGCACGCCGTCTGCCGGGGATCTGGAAGCTTACTTGGCGATCGTGTGCTTCAGGCTGAGATCCTCCGGGCTGTAGAACAGCTCGTACAGCTTGCCTTCCTTGACGCCGTAGACTTCGTAGCAGGTGCCCTCGACCTTGGAGCGGCGCACCTCATAGCCCAGCGCCTTCGCCTTGGCTTCCGCCTCGGCCGCCGGCTTCCATGACGCCTTGTCGAGCTTGGTGCAATCCTTGTAGCCGTCGGCCAGGGCCGGCGAGAAGGCGAATCCGGCAAGTGCGGCGCCGAGCACGGCGGCGGTGGTCAGTCTCATCAATCCCTCCAATGAGCAAATTCAAACACGATGCATCGTGGGATCAGGGAAGACGGCAACCGGCCGAATGTGTCAACGGAGCGGCCGCTGGAATCGCTCTTAGAGCTTTTCCAAATTTGTGTCGGGCCTATAAAACAACGGTCGCGACGACGATCATCGGATCCGCGACGTTAGGTCTCGCTCCCACGCTGCTGCACGTCAGCAGGCGGGCGGCTGACCCCACGACGGCTTCGGCAGCGCTTCTGTCGATCTGCGGCTGGACTGGATTACTTCGCTTGCAATGCCGCGTGCGGCACCAGCTTCATCACCTCGGCGTGCCCGACGAGATCTGCAAGGTGCGGCTGCGCGCGCGCAATGCGGAGGGACGGCATGGGTTCACTGTGACGGACGAGGCGTTCGATCTGTTCACCTTCTACTTGGTGGCGCCCGCGCCCGAGGAGGGATTCGATGTCGTCGTCCATCGGCCGGAGAGCTGAGGCTGGGGCCGTCGCCCGGATGAGCTCAGCGATATCCGGGTTCAGCGTGACGGCGCGTGAGACCCGGATGTCGCTGCGCTCATCCGGGCTCCGCGTCGCGAGCCGATGCGCGACGCGTCTACGCGTCCAGCATCCCGATTCGAAGCCGCCGGTTCTGCCGGCCCTTGTTGTCGACCTTCAGAATGCGAATCCGCCGCGCCCGCGCGGTCGACGCCAGGTGCGTGCCGCCGCAGGCCTGGCGGTCGAGACCGTCGATGTCGACGATGCGGATCAGGCCGTCGGCTTGGCGCGGCGGGGCGACGGATTTGGCGCGGAACAGGCCGGCGGTGGCCTGTGCAGTGTCGTAATCCATGTCGAAGGTGCGCACCGGACGATCGTCGGCGATTGCGGTGTTGACGGCATCCTGGACGGCGCGCAGCTGCTCTGGCGCCACCTTCGGCAGATCGAAGTCGACGCTGAATTCGTCGGTTTCGGTCATGCGGACGCCGGTTAGCAATGCGCCGTCGAACAGCGTGTAGACGGCGCTATTGACGAGATGCGCCACCGTGTGCTGTTCGCACATCCGCTGGCGGAAGGCTTGGTCGACGCGCAGCTCGATCATCCCGTCGGGAATGGCGTCGTCCCCGATCAGGTGCCAGAGGCCGTCAGCCGTCACCTCGAAGCCCACCACTTCGCGCACGATGCCATTCCAGGCGATCGTGCCGCGGTCCGGCAATTGGCCACCGCCGCCCGGATAGAATGGTGACCGCGCTAGCAGCACGGCGCCGGGGCGCGCGTCCAGCGTCGCGACGTCGAGCGCCAGGACCTCGGGATGGTCGACGGAGAAGGGGCGCGGAAGAAAGTCCGTCATGCGAAACGATTTGCCGCCGTGGCCCGGACGAGCGCAGCGACATCCGGGTTCACCGAAATCGCGTGAGACCCCGCATGTCGCTGCGCTCATGCGGGCTACGAATTCTACGCAGCGTCGTTCGTCCGTGCAATGTGCCTGCCGCCCTCACCGGCACGCCGCCACGCCGAACCACGCCATCCGAAACGCCCCGTCGCGCAGACCCAGGCACACGGTGTCGCCGGGCTGCAGTTGCTCGTACAGCGCCTGCGGCACATGGGCCTCCGAGGGCCTGGCGAACGGCCCCCAGGGCTCCAGCGTCACCTGGTAGGTGGCGAGCCTGCTATGGCCGAGATGCTTGGCGAGCACCCGGCTGCGCAGCAGCGCCGGGGCCGAGCGGTCGAGCGCGGTGTTGAACTGGCCGAGCGCGCCGAACGCATAGGCGCCGACGAACAGCGCCGCGAGCAGCAGCCGCCAGCCGCGCCGGCGCAGCTGGGTTTCGAACCGTGCGGCGACGATCAGGAAGATGATCGCGACCGCGATCGCGAAGGCCGTGAGCGGCAGCCAGCTGACGAGGTTGATGTCCGACAGCGTGCGCGCGGCGAGCGTGCCGGCGGCCACGATGCAGCCGGTGCCGAGATTGGCCGCCGCGTAGCCCGCGCCGAGACCGATGCGGAACCGGCCGGGAAAGCGCAGCGTGAGGATCAGTGCCAGCAGCGGAATGACGGTCACGACCGCGATCAGCTGCCCGGCCGGAAAGCTGGGGAAGAGCGACCATCCCGCCAGCCCGATGGCGGCGAGGGTGAACCCCAGGGCGATGCGCTGCGCCTGCGCGCTCCCGCGGTCCCGGCTGACGTCGTTGCCGGGCGTTTCGTGCTGCGGGGCGAGGTCGTTCATCACGAGATCCGTCTGAGGATGATCCTGTTGATAGAGCAGGAGGGTTGATCGAATGCGAACGCGCGCACGATTTGACAGGAACAGGCAGGGTTGCGACTGTCCGCCACCGGCGCAAGACGCTGGACCAGGGAACGCCAGGACCGCCTCATGTCAACAGAGCATGTCGACGTGCTGATCGTCGGCGCCGGACTGTCCGGCATCGCCGCTGCCTATCACCTGCAGCACAAATGTCCGGGCAAGCGCTTCGCCATCCTGGAAGGCCGCGGTGCGATCGGCGGCACCTGGGACCTGTTCCGCTATCCCGGCATCCGCTCCGACAGCGACATGTACACGCTCGGCTATTCGTTCAAGCCGTGGACGGATCCGAAGGCGATCGCCGACGGGCCGCAGATCCTGAACTATGTCAAGGACACCGCGACCGAGAACGGCATCGACCGCCACATCCGCTTTCATCATCGCGTCCGCCGCGCTGCGTGGTCGAGCGCAGACGCGCGCTGGACGGTGGAGGTCGAGCGCCGGACCGAGCAGGGGACACCGGAGACGGTGCTGATCACCTGCGGCTTCCTGTTCATGTGTTCCGGCTATTACCGCTACGAGGCGGGCTATCTGCCGGACTTCAAGGGCATGGCCGATTTCAAGGGCCGCATCGTGCATCCGCAGGCCTGGCCTGAGGATCTCGATTATGCCGGCAAGCGCGTCGTCGTGATCGGCTCCGGTGCCACCGCCGTGACCCTGGTGCCGGCGATGGCCAGGACCGCGGCGCATGTGACGATGCTGCAGCGCTCGCCGACCTATGTGGTGTCGCGCCCGGCGCAGGACGCGCTCGCCAACAAATTGCGCCGGCATCTGCCGGCCAGCCTCGCCTATCACCTGATCCGCTGGCGCAACGTGCTGTTCGGGATGTATTTCTTCCAGCTCAGCCGGCGCAAGCCGCAGCGTGTCAAGCAGCTGATCCTGGGCGGCGTGCGGGCCGCGCTCGGCCCCGACTACGACATCGCCACCCATTTCACGCCGCGCTACAATCCGTGGGACCAGCGGCTCTGCCTGGTGCCGGACGGCGACCTGTTCAAGACCATCCGCGAGCAGCGGGCGTCGGTGGTGACGGCCGGGATCGAGAGCTTCACCGCGCGCGGCCTGCGCCTGTCGGATGGCCGCGAGCTCGAGGCCGACGTGATCGTGACCGCGACCGGGCTGGTGCTGCAGGTGCTCGGCGGGATCGAGGTGATGGTCGACGGCCGCAAGGTCGATTTTGCCAAGGCGCTCAACTACAAGGGCATGATGTATTCCGACGTGCCGAATCTCGCGGCCACGCTCGGCTACACCAACGCGTCCTGGACTCTGAAATGCGACCTGACCTGCGAATATGTCTGTCGTCTGCTCAATTACATGGATCGGCACGGCTATCGCCAATGCATGCCGCATAATGACGACGCCTCGGTCACGCCGCTGCCGTCGCTGAGCTTCAGCTCGGGCTATGTGCAGCGCGCGGTCGCCGACCTGCCGAAGCAAGGCTCGAAGCGGCCGTGGCGGCTGTACCAGAACTACGCGCTGGACATCATCTCGCTGCGCTTCGGCAAGGTCGATGACGGCGTGATGCGGTATTCGTGAGGGCCGGGGGCAGGCGTACTGAGGTCGAACCTGCTTCTCTCGGCGCCCCGACCTCTCCACCCTCATCCTGAGGAGCCCGCCCGAAGGCGGGCGTCTCGAAGGACGAGGCCCGTGTCACCTCGGCCTCATGGTTCGAGATGCGCCGCCATTGAGAGCCTGCGCTGTCGCGGTGTTCGGTGCGCGGCGCTCCTCACCATGAGGATGTGGCGTCGGAACGGCGCTGCCCACGGACCATGAGCGGCGTGATCACCGCTCGCTTGCTCCCTCGCGTAACGGCGCGCGGCTGAGCTCGTTGCCGGCGGCGATCGCCTTCTGCATCAGGCGGACCAGCTCGCGCGCCTCGGCATCGCTGAGGCCGCGCACCATCAGCCGCTGCGCCGCCTCGACCGCCGGCGTGATCGCGTCCAGCGTCCGCCGCCCTTCATCGGTGATCAAGAGCTCGCGCGAGCGGCGGTCGCGCGCGCTCGCCTGGCGGACGACAAGGCCCTTCTGCGCCAGCCGATCGATCACCCCGGTGATCGTGGTGCGGTCATAGGCGATCAGCCCGGCCAGCGTGATCTGGTCGATCGACGGGTTGGCGGCGATCGCCGCCAGGGCTGCGTATTGCACGGGCGTCAGGTCGAAGCCCGCCGCCTCGACCTCCGCCAGGAATACCGCCACCGCGATCTGCTGAAACCGGCGCGCCAGATGGCCCGGCATGTCCTTCATCTCGCTCAACCCGGTTCTCCCCCACGCTTGCTTGACAAGCATACTGATGATCAGCATACTGATCAATAATGAATGTGAGGGAGGGTGGTCACGTGCAGTTTCATCTCAATGGCTTCCAGCCGGGCGATCCCGAGATCTTCGATGCCGCCGAGCGTGTCGCCAGCCACGGCGCGACCGGTCCATTGCCTGCAGAGGTCGACGTCCTGATCGTCGGCTGCGGTCCTGCCGGGCTCAATCTCGCCGCTCAGCTCTCCGCCTTCCCGGACATCAAGACCTGCATCGTCGAGCAGAAGCCGGGCCGGCTGCTGCTGGGCCAGGCCGACGGCATCGCCTGCCGGACGATGGAGATGTTCCAGGCCTATGGCTTCGCCGACCGCGTGCTGAAGGAAGCCTGCTGGATCAACGAGACCACGTTCTGGAAGCCGGACGACGCCAACAGCGCGCACATCGCCCGCAGCGGCCGCGTGCAGGACGTCGAGGACGGCCTGTCGGAAATGCCGCACGTGGTGCTCAACCAGGCCCGCGTGCACGACTTCTTCCTCGACGTCATGCGCCGCTCGGCGGCGAAGCTCGAGCCGCATTATGCGCGGCGGCTGCGCGATCTCGAGATCGATCATGCCAAGGACGCCGGCGATCACGGCGTGACCGTCCGCTTCGACCGCATCGATCCGGCGCATGAGGGCGAGGTCGAGACCGTGCGTGCGCGCTATGTCGTCGGCTGCGACGGCGCCCGCAGCATGGTGCGCAAGGCGATCGGCCGTGAGCTGCACGGCGATTCCGCCAATCATGCCTGGGGCGTGATGGACGTGCTCGCCGTCACCGACTTTCCCGACATCCGCTTCAAATCGCTCATTCAGTCCGCCCATGACGGCAGCCTGCTGGTGATCCCGCGCGAGGGCGGCTATCTCGTCCGGCTCTATGTCGAGCTTGCCAAGCTCGAGGTTGGCGAGCGCGTCGCGGGACGCAACATCACCGTCGACGAGGTGATCGCCAAGGCGCAACGCATTCTCGCGCCCTTTACGTTGCAGGTGAAGGAGGTCGCGTGGTGGTCGGTCTATGAGATCGGCCAGCGTATCACCGACAAGTTCGACGACGTGCCGACGGCCGAGGTCGCGACGCGGCTGCCGCGCGTGTTCATCGCCGGCGATGCCTGCCACACCCACAGCCCCAAGGCCGGACAGGGCATGAACGTGTCGATGCAGGACACGTTCAATCTCGGCTGGAAGCTCGCAGCCGTGCTGGGTCGACGCTGCGCGCCCGAGCTGCTGCACAGCTACTCGGCCGAGCGCCGGGCGATCGCGCAGGAGCTGATCGACTTCGATCGCGAATGGGCTGCGATCCTGGCGTCGGCCGCCAAGCAGGGCGGTGCCGATGCCGCCAAGACGCAGGATTATTTCGTTCGCCACGGCCGCTACACCGCGGGAACCGCCACGCATTATCGTCCGTCGGTTCTCACCGGCGACGCCACGTTCCAGCAGCTCGCCACCGGCTTCGTCATCGGCAAGCGCTTCCATTCGGCTCCGGTGATCCGGTTGGGCGATGCCAAGCCGCTGCAGCTCGGGCATGTCGTGCAGGCGGACGGCCGCTTCCGCCTGTTCGCCTTCGCGGGCGCCGAGGATCCGACGGCTCCGAACGCGGCCATCCGCCGCCTGTGCCGATTCCTGAGCGACGATCCAGCGTCGCCGCTGCGGCGCTACACGCCTGATGGCGCCGACATCGATTCCGTCATCGATCTGCGGGCGGTATTCCAGCAGGGACATCGCGATCTCGCCATCGAGGCGATGCCGGAGCTGCTGCTGCCGCGAAAAGGGCGCCACGGCCTCATTGACTACGAAAAGATGTTTTGCCCCGATCTCAAGGGCGGCCATGACATCTTCGCGATGCGCGGCATCGACCGTGCCGCCGGCTGCCTGGTGATCGTGCGTCCGGACCAATACGTCGCCGACGTGCTGCCGCTCGACGATGTACAACGGCTGGCCGCGTATTTTGCCGGCTTCATGCGGCCGGTGCGTTGAGGCGCGCGCGGAGACGGTAAACGAAATGCAAATCGCTCCGCCGGATTCCCGGCCCTCACGCTAGCCAGTTCCAAATCTTTGCCCGTTAGAAACGATGTCTCCGGATGGACGACTGAGTGGGTGAGACCTCGAGATGTTGATGTTGGCGAACCGTCGCAAGAGCGAACGTCGGCTGTGCCGGAGGCTTGCGAAGATCTATTGGGGCACCGGCACCTTGCCGCGGGACTGCACGATCACTGATATTTCCGATGGCGGCGTCAAGGTGGTCGCGGAATTCGTCGAGATTCCTCCCGAATTCACGATCATTTTTGCGCCGGATCACCAGCGCAAGTGCAGGTTGCGGTGGCGGATCGGCTGTGAGTTCGGCGCCGAATTCATCGATTGAGGCGCCAACGACGGACCGCTTAACGGGACCTTAGGGTTAAACTGCCAGCCTGCGCGGCATCTGGTCCCGAAGTAGTTCAGTTGCATGCGTATGCGGCCCTCTCGTTGTTCTCCTGTGTTGCGGCCGGCTGCGTTCGCGCTGTCCTTTGCCGTCGTGCTGCTCGGCCTCGGCGCCTGCCAGACCACCGATCTGCAAGAGGTCACGGGGGCGCTCGGCGGCGGCGCCGACAAGACGCGCGCGCCGGGCGGCGATCCGCGCGCCGAGCTCGACCAGCTGCGCGAGCGCTTTCGTGCCACGCCGAACGATCCCGATGTGGCGCTGCGCTACGGCACCGCGCTGCGCGGCACCGGCCAGCGGTCGCAGGCGGTCGCCGTTCTGGAGCAGGCGACGATCGCCAATCCCAGCAACAAGGCGCTGCTGGCGGCGTATGGCCGCGCGCTGGCCGACAACGGCAATTTCCAGCAGGCGTTCGACGTGCTGAGCCGGGCGCATTCGCCCGAGGATCCCGACTGGCGCATCCTGTCGGCGCAGGGCGCCACGCTCGACCAGCTCGGCCGCCATGACGAGGCCCGGCAGTATTACGCGACGGCGCTGAAGATCGCGCCCGACGATCCCTCGGTGCTGTCCAATCTCGGTCTGTCCTACGCGCTTTCGAACGAACTGCCCAAGGCCGAGGAGCAGCTGCGCAGGGCCAGCGTGAACCCGGATGCGAGCCCGCGGGTCAGGACCAATCTCGCCGTCATCGTCGGGCTGCAGGGCCGCATGAGCGAGGCCGAGAGCATTGCGCGATCAGGTCTGCCGCCGGCGCAGGCCAACGCCAATGTCGCTTATGTGAAGCGCATTCTCGAGCGCCGGCAGGTCGCCCAGCGCGAGCTGGCGACGCGGCGCGATCGCCCCGCCGCGGGCCAGACCGACAAGGCACTCGCGCGCGCGCTCAGCCGCGCCGACGACTGAGCCTATTTCGCCCCGAGCAGCCTGGCGATCGGCGCCAGCAGCGAGCTGCGCTGCGGCTTCGGGTCGACGCGGCCGGTGAGCCGGTTTGCGATCTCCAGGAACAGCTTCGGCGTGCGGTTGAGCGCTGCGATCTCCGCGATCATCTGGCCGTTATTGGCGGCGGTGCCGAACAGCTTGCAGTCGAACGGAATCACCGCGACCGGCTCGGCCTCGACGGTCTTGGCGAAGCGCTTGAGGTCGATCTCCGGCCGGCGAGGCATGCCGACCTGGTTGAGGCAATACAGCGGCGGCCGGTCATTGGGCCGCGACGCCTTGAGCACGCCGAGCAGGTTCTTGGCGTTGCGCAGATTGGCGAGGTCGGGCTCGGCGACGACCAGGATGTCGTCGGCATTGATCAGCGCATGCCGCGTCCAGGCCGACCATTGATGCGGCACGTCGAGCACGATGCATTGCTGGGTCATGCGCAAGGTGTCGAAGATCGCGTCGAACGCATCGGCGCCGAAATCATACACGCGCTCAAGCGTCGCCGGCGCGGCGAGCAAATTGAGATGCTCGGTGCATTTGGCGAGCAGGCGGTCCATCAGCGCCGTGTCCGGCCGGTCGGGCTGGAACACGGCATTGGCGATGCCCTGCATCGGATCCTGGTTGTAGTCGAGCCCGGCGGTGCCGAAGGCCATGTCGAGGTCGATGACGACCGAGTCCAGCGTCAGATCGCGCGCCATGCTCCAGGCGACGTTATGCGCGACGGTGGATGCGCCGACGCCGCCCTTGGCGCCGATCACGGCGATGATGCGGCCGGTGATCACCGCTTCCGAGGCCGAGAACAGGCTGCAGATCGAGCGGATCACGTCGATGGTCTCGACCGGTCCGACCACATAATCGTTGACGCCGCGCCGCACCAACTCGCGATAGGCGACGCCGTCGGCCGGGTTGCCGATCAGCACCACGCGGGTGCCGGGATCGCAGACGCTGGCGAGATCGTCGAGCCCGCCCAGGATGTCGCCGCCGGGCTTCGTCTCCAGCACGATCACGTTGGGCGTGGGCTGCGAATGGTAGGTCTCGATGGCGCGCGGCATGCCGCCCGCCTTGATCGTGATATGCGCCTTGCCGAGCCGGCGGTCCTGGCTGGCGGCGAGGATCGCCGCCGAGGTCTGATCGGTTTCGCAGAATGCCTGCACCGAGACGCGCGGCACCGGCGCGATATGGTCGTTGAGCGCCGCGCCGCTGGGGCCGGCGGTCTCCTCCTGGCTCTGACGGGACGCGTTGATCATTTGCCTGTATCGCTGAGCTTGGCCTTCTCGGCTTCCGGATAGGTCACGGCCGTCGATTCGCCCTTGCGGTATTTCTCGAACAGCGCGGAGCGGCGCGGCGTATAGGCCGCCACCTCGGCGCGCGGCTGCTCGAGATCGGCGGGATTGTCGATCATCGCAGCCAGGTTGCGCTGCGTGGCGCAGCCGAAATTGTGATAGTGCTGATTGTTGCTGTAGCTGGGATTGTCGATGTTGGGTCCGAGATCATCGGGCCACAGGCCGCAGGGACCGGCGACGGCCGCGATCTTCGGATAGCTCAACCGCACCGCGGCCAGCAGGCGGGGATCGTCCGGCGTATAATGCCGCAGCGTGATGGCCCGCGACGGCACGCCGCCGCTCGTCAGCATCGCATGGATCTCGCGATAGGTGTCGGCGGCGGTGCGGGCGTTCGGCGTGTCCGCAGGCACTTCGGCGACGATGGCGCCCGTGCCTTCGCGCTGCCAGGAGCGCGCGAGCCCGGCCACATCGGCGCGCTGCTGATAGGTCAGGCCGCCACGTCCGCTGCCGACGAACACGACGATCGATTGCCGGCCTTCCTCGACCGCGATCGGATGGCGGATCTTGTAGTCGTCCGGAATGGTCGCCACGACCTCGCCGGTCGTGGCGTTGCAGGCGCCGAGCGTCAGCGCGAGACCGATGATGGCACCACACCGGCGCATTGCGCGGCGGCCATTCTCTGCGTTTGTGTTCGACATGATCATTCCCCCGTCCCCGTGATCCCGCCGTCTCAGTCGATGATGAAGCCGAAGCCGGCCGGCTCGCCCGTGGCCGTGTCGACTTTTGCGGCGATGCCGTAGAGCCGGTTCATGCGGCCGAGCAGCGCCGATTCCGAATCCGTCGCCGGCGCGAAGCCGTCATCCGGACGCGCCAGCTCCTTCTGCGCCACGGCGCGCACGACATAGGGCGTCACCAGCACCATCAGCTCGGTCTCGTTGTTGACGTAGTCCTTGCTGCGGAACAGCTGGCCGAGCACCGGCAGCTGGTCGACGCCGGGCAGGCCGTTGATCGCCTGCTTGGTCTGGTTCTGGATCAGGCCGGCCATCGCCATCGAGCCGCCGGACGGAATCTCCAGCGTGGTTTCGGCGCGACGGGTGCGGATCGCGGGGATCGTGACCGACGAGCTCGACGTCGAGGTCAGCGCATAGGACACGGTGATCGCGTTGTCGTTCGACAGTTCCGAGACTTCGGTCATGACGCGCAGGCTGATGCGGCCTTCGCTGAGCACGACCGGCGTGAAGTTGAGCGAGATGCCGAACTTCTTGTAGGTGATCGAGGTGGTGCAGACCCGCGTGGTCGGATCGCAATTATAGCCGCCGGGAACCGGGAATTCGCCGCCGGCGATGAAGGTGGCGGATTCGCCGGATATCGCGGTCAGATTCGGTTCGGCCAGCGTCTTGGTGACGCCCGCCGTCTCCATCGCGCGCATCGTCGCCGAGACCGACGACAATCCGCCGCCGGAAACGTTCAGGGCGTTGCCATTGACCAGCGACTTGCCGTAGGCCGTGAACGGATTGGTGTTGTTGAAGTTCACCACCGCGGTGCCGTAGGTCATGCTGGCGCTGAGATCGATGCCGAGCTGCTTGACGATCTCGCGCCGCACTTCGGATACGTTGACCTTCAGCATCACCTGGTCGCGGCCGCGCACGACGATGGAGTTGACGACCTTGTCGGAGCCGCCGACCAGCCTGCTTGCGATCTCACCGGCCTGCTGCGCCTCGACGGGGCTCGACACCGAGCCGGTCAGGATGACACCGTCGCCGACGCCATCGATCTTGACGCCGGGAATGCTCTGGCTCAGCGCCTGGCGCACGCCGTTGAGATCGCGCTTGATCGCGATGTCATAGGCCGCGACCTGCTGACCCTCGCCGTCGAAGAACACGACATTGGTCTGACCGACCGCGGCGCCGATGATGTAGGCGCGCCGCGCCGAGCGCACCACGGCGTTGGCGATCTTGGGGTCGGCGACGAGTACGTCCTTCACGTCCTGCGGAAAGTCGACGACGACGGACTTGCCGATTCCGAGCGACAGATAATGCACTTTGGACGAGCCGACCGAGACGACCGGCGTGTCCCGGTCCTCGGCTGCGTGGACCGGCGCCAGCGCCGGATTGATCGCGAGGCCGATCGCCGCCGCGGTCGAGAATGCGCGGACGAGCCAGGTCGCCGTCCTCACACGATGCTGATACCCACCCCTCATGGTCCCCGTCCTTTCGATCACTTCTGCGCCGTGAGCGAGCTGGTGATCCCGTAGCGAATGATCTCGATGGCGTTGCCCCGTCGCGCCATCTGCGTCTCGTTCTTGTTGCCGTCGGCCGCGTTCACGTCGGCGATGCTGCGCAACGCCAGCGCCAGCGAGCCGGACTGTCGCGCGCGCGCCAGCGTCTCGGCCTGCTCGGGCTTGAGCTCGAGCGTGACCGTCTTGCCGACCACCGTGTTCTGGCCTTCCTTCTCCTTCGGCGCCTGGTCGATCGCGAGCACGCGCACATTGGAGAGAATGATTTCGGAGCTGACGTAGTCCGGCCCGCCAGGCTTGTCCGGGTTCTTGTCGCGCTTCGACAGGATGACGTCGACGCGGTCGTTCGGCAGGATGAAGCCGCCGGCGCCGGTTTCGGGCGATATCTCGGTGGAGATCGCGCGCATGCCCGCAGGCAGGATCGCCGCCATGAAGCCCGATCCATCGGACTTCACCAGCTTCTGCTCGCGGATCGGCTCGCCGATCACGAACGGCGCGCGCGCGATGGTGCCAACGAGCTGGTTCGCGGCTTCCGGACGATCGCCGCGGCGGATGAAGATGTTGCTCGCCGCTTCCGGCCAGGTCTGCCAGACGAGGTCGCCGGGCTTGATCGCCTGTCCCAGGCCGATGTCGTTCTTGGCGACCAGCACCTCGACCGTCGGCAGCTGCGCGACCGGCGCGACGGCAACAGGCTGCTGGCTTTCCGAGGTGCTGACGAGATAGGCCGCGACGCCGCCTGCGCCGAGAGCGATGGTCAACACCACGATGCGTGCGGTCATCATACGCGTTACTACTTTCAACTCATGCGCCGGAGTAGCCGATCATCAGCTAACAGCGCGTGCCGTCCTTCATGACTAAGCGGCAATGGTATAAGCGAACTTGCACAAGGCAGGGCGCAGGGGCCGGCCAAAGCACCGATTGCGCAAGTGGTGAATCCGGCGTTAGCAGGCTATTCGTACAATTTGTCGAGCATGTTAGATGATTAACGCTGGCCGCGTCTGCGCGGGGAAGTAGTTGGTTCCGGTGCTCCGGCAAACCAGGGGTTGCCAAGCGTGACGAGCGGCGCGACGGCGCGGTGCCTCGTTAAGCTTGTTGGTACAGACGCGCGATCCGCGGACCACCGTAGTCGGACGGGATCGCATCTTCAGCAACCGGAAACGGGTCGGACATACGATTCCGTTGGCCGGAAATCTGACCTCAAAAAACAGACTTTCTTAGCAATTATGCGCGCAGGTTCCGCGCATGATGGCTGGTACCTTTCTACTTATGATGGTGCGTTCAAGAATACACGCAAAGATTGCAAGATGCGTGTCGCACTGCTGCGAAAGCGGGGCAAGCGCCAGCCGGAGGACATGCAGGGCGATCGCATGTTGAGAGCAGCGCGGGTTGGCTGGACCTCGCTTCCGCTCTTCGGGCCGCCCGCCTTTGGCGGGCGCCCGAGGACGCGGGCAGATGTTGCGACGAGATCCAGGAGGCTGATGGTCGGGAGCGCCGTGCACGGCGCGGTGAGGCGATGCGGTTGCATCGCCCTGAGAACCATGAGGCCGGCAGCTGATTGCGCCTGCCGACACATTACACGCGATGGCCCCATCACATTTTCGGTTGGTTCATGGGGAGGCGTGGGATGTCGGTTGCCCGATTCCTGAAACAGCGCGCGGTCAGGATTCAGACGGTTGGATCGTATACGCTGCCGAACTGGTACGATCCGGAAGGAAAGCTGCGGTCATTCGCGTGTCGCACCACGCGCGTGTCGCCGTTTCGCGCCTTGCTGGACGTGCCTGTCGTCGGCAAGATCGGCGACCGCCTCACCAGCTATTTCCGCGAGTTCGGCAAGTTCGAGGGCCAGATCAGCGACACGGTTCATGGCGGCTTTCTGCTCGAGCTGGAGATGACGCGCGCCGAGCGCGCCAAGCTTGCGGAGAAGCTGGTCTGGCTGGAGAAGAGACAGCGCGATCCGACCATCCGCGACGCGCGCCGCGATGCGCGCTACGTGCCGGACAGTCCGCATTCGGCGCTGATGCTGGCCGATGGCAGCAGCATTCCCTGCCTGGTGATCGATGCCTCGGTGTCCGGCGTCGCCGTCTCCTCGGAGCTGCAGCCGGAGATCGGCACGCCCCTGGCGGTGGGCAGCTGTGTCGGCCGCGTGGTCAGGCATTTTCACGACGGGTTCGCCGTCCGCTTCGTCGACCCGCTGGCGAGCATGACCGAGCTTGAACGGCGCGTGGTCACGCAGCCGACGCGGCCGACGCGGCAGCGGCTCGCCGCCCATGCCGATGACATCGTCGAGTCCGCTGACGAGTTTTTCGTGGTGTGATTGCGGCGGCCTCGTGCCGCCTTCGTCATGCGGTCGGTCCGGCATCCGCGGTTTCGCGTATTGGGGACGGGCGGGAATCGAGGCATGGAACGCCGAGCCCTGTGCACGGTTAACGCGGTGTTAAGCCCGACCGTGGACGCTTGCAGGGCCGGGTTCGCACGCCAGGAGGATTGAGTCCCATGGAGGCCCAGAAGACCGCAGTGGACGCCATCGTCGTCCTGACCGGTTGCGATCGCGATGCCGTGGCCGCCTGCATCAGGCGCATGTATCAGGCCGGTGTCCGCGACCCCAAGCGCCTGACCTTCAAGGGGCTGCAGGAGATGTCCAGGGGCTAGCTCTGGCGAGCTCCGGCGTCACGACCACCCAGGGCTGTTGCAGCCAGGGCACGCCCAAACAAATTTACCGGATCGTTCTGTTCACAACTTGCATCCGAGGGATGCAGCCCGCGGGGCTTCCCGCTATGCTGCGACCTTGCGGCTGCATCAGGTACCGTTTCAATCGTCGTCCGGGATGGCGACGTGGTTCTGCGCACTACGCTCTGAGCGGCCGGGTCATGGGAACCGGATATGCTGAGACAGCTTTTTGCGCCCCAGCTCGTGGGGCTGTACATCCTGATCGGGGCAACCATCTACGTCCATTTCCGCGGCAAGCAGCGGCTTCGCTTCGCCCGGCAGCTCGGCGATCACTCCACCTATCTCGCGCCTTACAATGTGCTGATGTATGCCGGCTCGGCCGTGCCGAACACGCCGGTCATTCCGGTCGAGCAGTTTCCGGAGCTCAAGAAGCTGACGGACAGTTGGCAGGAGATCCGCGAGGAGGCGGTGCGCCTGTTCGACGAGGGTTTTATTCGCGCCGCCGCCGCCAATAATGATTGGGGCTTCTACTCGTTCTTCAAGAGCGGCTGGAAGCGCTTCTATCTGAAATGGTATGACGACTTCCTGCCCTCGGCGCGCACGCTGTGCCCGAAGACGGTGGAGCTGTTGAACTCGATTCCGAACGTGCACGGCGCGATGTTCGCGATGCTGCCGCCCGGCGGCAAGCTCGGCGCCCACCGCGACCCCTTCGCCGGCTCGCTGCGCTATCACCTCGGCCTGGTCACGCCGAACTCCGACAAGTGCCGCATCCTGGTCGACGGCGTGCCCTGCGTCTGGCGCGACGGCGAGGCCTTCATGTTCGACGAGACCTTCATCCATAGTGCGGAGAACGCGACCGACGTCAACCGCATCATTCTGTTCTGCGACGTCGAGCGCCCGATGAAATACGGCGTCTTCACCGCCCTCAACCGCTGGGTCAGCCATCACATCGTCAAGGCCTCGGCGACGCAGAACGTCGAGGGCGAGCATGTCGGCGTGCTGAACAAAGTGTTCGGCAAGCTGTATGAGTTTCATCTGGCCACGCGCAAGGTGAAGGCGTGGAACCGAACGGTGTACTACGCGGCGAAGTACACGCTGACGGTTGCGATCGTCGGCGCGATCGTGGTGTCGGCGTTTCGGTGATGGACGGAGGAGTAGGGCGGGTTTGCGGAGTGTAATCCGCCATCGTCTTTCGTTGATGAACGTCGGGTGCTGCCTCTAGAGGTCATCTTGTGCATCGCAAATTCGTTACTCTCCGATGTCGCACGCGCGCGCAATTATTCTTTGAATCGGCGGTTCTAATCCGCCGCAGGGCTACCGCTGCGTGCTGTAGCCGCGATCTTGCGCGGACCTGGCCAGTCAAGCTCCAGCAAACGCGAAAGATAGATTCTTAGCATCCAAGAGGCGCATCAAAAGCGCACAAGTTTGCATTCGGAGGGCGATGCTGCGTGCGGTCTTTCGAAGCGAGATGGTGCTTGGCTAGTCTCTACTATAGGTTTATGATTGGAGAAATTTCACTACTTCCTAAGTCGGTGAGTTAGGCTGCCTCCCGGGACGGAGCCGCGGCTCCGTTCAGTGGTTTGGTGCTACTCAATGCGCTTTGCAAAGATTGCTAAGGCTGGAGAGGACACATGCTGCAAACTGATACGGGAACTCTGGCGCTATTTGTAAGCCTGCTGACGACGGTGCCAGCCTATGCAGCCGATAAGAGTGTGGCCCTCCTGCTCGCGACAGATGTTCGAAGTGCCGCCAGCTCGGGCCTGCTTGGAGCAAGTGGTGATGCTTCCGGCGCCATCCACTATCCGGATCAGAGCCTTGCGTACCCCATCTCTGAGACACCCGAGAATAAGCCCTTACTGGATGCCTGGAAGACTTCGCATCGCTTCTTTGTTGTGCCTCTCGAAATATCGCTCGCACCGAAATCCGGATTGACGGCGCAACGCGTCAATGTGTCGTTGGCTTTCATTGGCCTCGGATCGATGGACAAGCAGCCGTTGGTGATCGACGTCTTCCCAAAGACCGAATTCACACCTAGGGCTATCTCGGCCAATGGTGAGGTGAAGCTGGGAGCCGATTTGAAGTTCGAACCGGATGTTTACGGCGCAAAGATCAACGCGGGAGCAACGGCAGGGATCAGTGGAGCGGTCGTCTACAAATATACGCCGAAGTTTCCAAACGTTATTTCTGGCTATGGATCCGGAACCGCCTTTTGGCAGCTCGTTAAGACCCAGGATAGTGAACCGGTTGGCGGCTTGCCACTAAAGCTGGTTGTTGCCTGTCCGATTGCGAGCCTCGCGAAGGACTTGCTGGTCACGGCGGATATTCGTGTCGACTATGACGGGCCTTGGTGGACCACCGGTATCTCGGTTGCAAGTTTCCGTACCAAAATCTCATTCCCGCCCGAGGCGGTCGCGAAATGAAGCGCGCAACTAGGCTTGTTCTTTGGAGCGCGGGGATCCTCTTCGTTCTTCTCCGCTGCGGATCAGCGCTCGCCGGGGTGACCCTGGCAACTGAGGCCCTTGGTCGGTTGAGCGATGATCCGGACCATGTCTTCGTGGTGATCGTCGGAGTCAAACAGGGCCAAGAGGCGAGCGTGATTAAGTCGCTTGGCATCAGGCGGTCTGAAACTGTTCCGGAGTTCGGGCTGATATTCGTCAAAGTGACCGGCAGCGATGTGCTTGCATGGCGGGACGACGATGACGTCGAATTTGTCGACGTGCTGGATGATCGAGAGGCTCAGGTCGTTTATCACCTCATCGCACAGCTGCATCGTATCGGGTTTTACGATAATATCCAGGTCTTCCAGTTCGGTGTTCTCAATCTGAGCATCGGCCCGCCGCATTCCCTGATAGGGAAGGATGCCAGCGGAGAGCGTGCTGTCCAGCGCGTGCTCAGGCTCATTCTCGATCGTCACAATATCCCGATTGTGCTTGCAGTTGGCAATTCTGGACCGGAACCAGGGTTGACAAATCGTTGGGCGGTTCCTGGCGTTCTGCTTGCCGCTGCGACGAACTACGCAGGTACTGAATTATGGGCGCGCTCGTCTCGATTCTTATCGCCCATGCCGCCTGGTATGACCATGTTTGGTACACCTGGTATCGATACGATTGGACCTCGGGCAGGTTGCGCCCCGAAAACAAAGGAAGAGCTTGAGGCAGAAGAACGCGCAAACCTCGCTAGTCAAGTCGGTCAAGAAAATGCCGCCTGCTACGAACTAGCCAGCGGCACGAGTTTCGCTGCGGGCATCCTAAGTCGCGATGTGTGCCTCGTGCACCAGGCGATGAACTTACTTACGCTTAAACTATCATCGCTTACCGATGTCGATGTCAACATCAGTGTTCCGCCGTTCATTCGTGCCTACATCGATAGTACATTCGATCGTGGTCATCCCGCATTTGCAAACAGACTTGCCGATACCCGAAGGCATTTTGGGGCACTGCAGGTCCGCCTGTCGGCGGCCGAAAAGCAGGATGCCTGGGATATGCTTGTTGCACCTGCCGTCAATATATCGGTTCGTTACAGCGCCAAAGCGGTGCGCGCTTTTTTGGTGCGAGCAAGCGCTCCGGTCAGCGGACTGTCTCGCGAGCAGATCGGTGAAGGCTTCCTCTCGCCTGCCGGGATCAAGGCTATGTTGCTGAAGCTGCGCTATGCTGATCTCGTCGATGTTCTAGGTGAAGGAGTCCCACAGAAGAGAGTGTGGGCGGATCGTATTAGGCAGACTCGAAATCCATTGGTGTTTTCGGAGCAGCAGGTCGACAACATTGCGGAGTATTGCGCGAACTATGATCTGATTCTCGGTCTGCCGCTCTACGGCCGATCCTAGCAGGCGAAATGGCGCTCCGAATGAATTATCGATTTAATTGGGATATGGCTCTGTAGTTTTTTTGTAAATCAGAAATGCAATGTCAAGTGGTTCTGAAAAACATAAATCTCTTTTCCGCTCACCCAAATCAGCATTACAGTCCCGCCATCCCGTTGCACGGTAGGGGACGGTTCGCGGTCGTCACGGACGTTGGCAGCGGGGAGCGGTGGACGCGGGTCGGCGCAGTGCTGTCAGCACGGACGAACGTCGGCTCGTGGACGGTGAAGGCGCGTGGTTCTGATACTCCGACGCTAGTATCAACCTGGCGATGATGCCTAACGGCATCGCGTTGGGGATGGTGGCCAGAAAGCCCGGTGCACCAGGAAGAGCGCGCTATAGCCTGTTAAAACTATCGCGTGGGGAAGGCCGGGTCTGTCCGGCTGTACCTGTGGTGACTGCCGCCTGCTTTTTTGTCTAGCAGGCGGGCCACGGGCCTCAGCCGAGGTCCGGCCTTCCTCGCGCCCTCCATTCTCAAGAGGGCGGGACTTTCGGGCATCACTCGGGCGCGGGATGCGTCGCGAGAATGTGGGTGCTCGTGTCTCTGATCAGCCCGATGCTGTTTGAGATTGTGGATCAGACGAGACTGCTT